>CANBDX010000037.1 GCA_947367315.1 uncultured Bacteroidales bacterium
CAAACGGTGTTCTCGCTGGTTACGAGGTTCCATCACTCAAGGTTACCCTCAAGGATGGTTCATTCCACCCAGTGGACTCAGACCAGCTCTCATTCGAGCTTGCTGCACGTCTGGCATTCCGTCACGCATGCCCTAAGGCTAAGCCGGTTCTCCTCGAGCCTATCATGAGCCTCGAAGTTGTTACTCCAGAGGATTACATGGGAGATATCGTAGGTGACCTCAATCGTCGTCGTGGACAGATCAACGCAATGGACTCAACTCTCGGTGCACGTATCGTAAAGGCATACGTTCCACTTGCTGAGCAGTTCGGTTACGTGACTATCCTCCGTACAATCTCTTCTGGACGTGCTACCAGCACAATGTCATTCGACCACTATGCTGAGGTTCCTGCAGGACTCGCTAAGGAGGTTATCGAGAAGAGCGGCTACAAGGCTGAGGATGACGAATAATTGTTTAACAGAATTCAACGAAATTTGATATGAGCCAAGTAATTAGAATTAAACTCAAATCATTCGATCATATGCTTGTTGATAAGTCGGCAAAGAAGATCGTTGATACAGTATCTGCAACTGGTGCTCGCGTAAACGGACCTATTCCGCTTCCGACCCACAAGAAGATCTTCACTGTAAACCGCTCGACTTTCGTAAACAAGAAGTCACGTGAGCAGTTTGAGCTCAACTCTTTCTGCCGTCTTCTTGACATTTACGATTCAACTCCTAAGACTGTAGACGCTCTCATGAAGCTCGAACTTTCTTCAGGTGTTGAGGTAGAAATCAAGCTCAACTAATCGAATTAATCGAAAAAAGTATTATATTTGCAATGTGGTTCGGTAACCACTCCGAACCACAGCAAATATATTTTGAAGTTTGTTTTGGTCTTAGTGCAAGGAAGACGAGCGAGGAGGAAGGGAGTTACCTTTCGGTAATGACCGACCGACGATGCGAAGTCTGACGAAGCAATAAGCCAAAAGAAACGAAAAAAGGTCCTATAGCTCAGTTGGTTAGTAGCACCTGACTCATAATCAGGGGGTCCCAGGTTCAAGCCCTGGTGGGACCACCAGATCCCTCTACAGATTCTGTGGAGGGATTTATCGTAAAAGAACGTACCTGAAACTATAACCTATGAACGAATTCCTGAGATTTGTGAAGTTCGCACTCTTCTCTGCGAGTGCCGGTATTATTGAAATAGGGGCATTTGCCCTTCTTAACGAGTTTACCCAGTGGAGCTACTGGCCATGCTACCTTTTAGCCCTGCTGATGTCCATTCTATGGAATTTCACACTCAACCGCAAGTTTACATTCCGCTCGGCAGCCAATGTTCCTGTAGCCATGCTCAAGGTCCTTGGCTACTATATAGTATTCGTGCCTGCAACTACTCTCCTTGGAGACTATCTTGCAGACACGTTACACTGGAATGAATACCTTGTCACAGGTATCAATATGGGCTTGAATTTTGTCACCGAGTTCCTTTTCCAGAGATATGTGGTCTATGGAAACTCGGTAGACACCGCTAATAAGGCATAGGGCCCATTGCGCGGCGGCCTCTGTTGAGCTTCAGTCCTTCTTCGTAGAAATCCTCTCCGTGAAGTACCTTGATGTCGATCTCTCCGAGGGTTGCAAGTATTCCTCGTGCCATGAATCCGGCATCTTCATTCTGCTTTCTTGGGAGAGTCTCTGCAGCCTTCCACAGCTCATCCTTGTATTTCATTATATATGGACGCATCGTCTTGTCAAGCGCGAGACATTCTAGGACTGAATAGCCCACCTTCCTGTCCTTTTCCACAGCCGGCTCGAGCATGCGGCAGATTGCCTTGTCCTTCTGGCCCATGTATGCCATGGCATATGCTGCTTCTGCGGCTACATATGGGTTTGAGTCATTCAACAGGGCAGAAAGTCCTGCAGGGCATTCCGAAATCTTTCCTGCACGTGCCAGGGTTGCATATCCGACAGCTCCCCAGAAGCGGAAATCTGTCCTCTTGCAGGCAACTGCTTCTTCAAAGAGCTTCAGGTCTTCAATCCTGCCCATTCCGGCAGCCTCCGCAAGAGCATACATGTCTTCGAGCGGATACCCCGTCTTTCGGACCATATCATACTGGTTTACGCCTGTGCGTGTGTCAGGGATGAAGAATCCGAGATCCATGGTGCTGCGTACATGTTCTTCAAGGGCTGCACTCATGCGTTTGAGCACTTCTGCATATTCAGGGTTTTCCGAAAGGTCATTGATCTGGCCCGGATCTTTTTCAATGTCGAAGAGCATTTCTGCCTTGGCATATTCGAAAGGAAGCGCCCACTCCGGCCTGGTGTTGTGGCCGCGAAGCACATGGTCGTCCCATGCCTTGTTGGATGGCATTCCCCACTGATAGTAGTTGCGCAGACCGAACTGGCGGTACGGTATGTAGCTCCTTATGTAGGAGTATTTTCCGTCTGTCACTGCGCGCATTGGCATGAAATGATGAAGCTGGTTTGCGCCGAAGGCGAACTGGAATTCCCTCTGTTCCTTGGATGCGTATTTGCCGTGAAGAGCCTTACCCTGCATATGCTTCGGCGGCTTGATGCCGGCAAGGCTGAGTACGGTAGGACCGAGGTCGGTGAAGTTAACGAGGGCTTCCTGCTTCCCGTTCCCGCATCCTGCAAGATGGCGCCACTTCTCAGGAAAATATACGATAAGAGGCACTCTCAAGCCGCTTTCATACAGGTAACCCTTTCCACGAGGTATGCATCCTCCGTGGTCACTGAAGAAGAACACTATGGTGTTTTCGTCGAGTCCCTTTGCCTTGAGCTCGGCCAGATGGATGCCAAGCCATTTGTCCACATCCTGTGTGGATTCGAGATGTCCTGCATAGTCAGACCTCACTTCCGGAAGATCCGGCGCATATGACGGCAGGGTGAGTCTGGACGGATATATGCCTTCTGTCGTGTAGTCGCGTCTTCCGTCGGTGTGGAATGTGCGGATACGTCCCATGTGTGAGGTCAGTGAGTTGAACACGGCGAAGAACGGCTGGTCCGGCTTTCTTGCAGGGCTGTTGTAAGTGGCCTTCTTGTCGCATTCGTCCCAGCATGACTTGTTGTCTATCGTGGTGTTGTAATGTGTCTTGCTGTTATTCGTGCAGTAGTATCCTGCGTCCCTGAGAAGCTGAGGAAAGAAGATTCCGTCAGGAGTTTCCTGGGATACCGGGTGTACGTCCATTCCGTAGGTTGTGGCATAGCAGCCTGTGATCAGAGTCGAACGGGCTGGAGAACTTTGCGGTGCAACCGACCATGCGTTCATATACTGGATGCCGGCGGCAGCAAGACTGTCTGCTACAGGGGTGTTTACGTCCTTATTGCCGTAGCATCCGAAATTCGATGAGCTGGTGTCTTCGAATGTTATCCAGAGGATGTTCGGGCGTTCTTTGTCGGAAGTATTCTTTTTAGGCGCTTCTGCCGCGGAAGAAGGGCATACGGATGTGCCTGCGAATGCTGCTGAGCACATAAGGAGGGAAAGTCTGCCTGTTTTCATATATAAGGGTTTTGTTTACAAAATTATCGGTTAAAAAGACCCGGTATTGTCAGAAATGCACAAAAGAATATCAAAAATGTTGAATTGTTCAAAACGCCTCTCAGCCGCTTGTGGGGCCGTTCCGATGAATGCGTTTATAGACAAACTCGAAAGATTTCAACAAAATATCAAAATTGTTTACAGTCGTGATGCAGTAATTTTGTCCCATTAAACACTATTACTAACCAAACGTTCATTATTATGTGCAAAACAAAAGTCTTTTTGATGGCACTTTTCATTGCTTGCACAAGCATGATTTCCTATGGTCAGTCACAGACTGTAAAGGGAAAGGTCCTCGACAATGAGGGACTCGAAGTGCTTGGCGGAAGTGTCATGATTAAAGGAGTACCTGGAGGGGGCACGGTAACTGACCTTCAGGGAAATTATGAAATCAAGGTAAATGATGCTAAGAACGATGTACTCGTTTTCTCGTACCTCGGTTGTGAGACAAAGGAAGTGGCTGTTGCCGGCCGCACAGTCGTGGATGTCGTTCTTGAGGCAAGCTCAGAGTATCTTGAGGAGGCTGTGTCAATCGGTTATGCGACAGTCAAGCGTAAGGACCTCACCGGTTCTGTGTCTTCTGTAAGTACAGCAGAAATTTCCAAGGTTCCTGTAAGCGACGTAGGACAGGCTCTCTCAGGCCGTCTTGCCGGTGTGCTCGTTACACAGGCTGAAGGTGAGCCGGGTGCCTCTGTTTCCATCCGCGTGCGTGGAGGTATCTCCATCACTCAGAGCAACGAGCCTCTCTACATCATCGACGGTTTCCCTTCAGAGGACGGTATGTCGGCTCTCGATCCTGCTGACATCGAGTCTATCGACGTGATGAAGGATGCATCTGCAACCGCTATCTACGGTGCCCGTGGTGCTAACGGTGTTGTTGTTATCACTACTAAGCAGGGTGGAAAGAAAGGTGGAAAGGCTACTGTGCACTTCGATGCATATGTAGGTTTCAAGAAGATCGCCAAGACTCTGGATGTACTTACTCCTTATGAGTATGTAATGCTTGATTACGAACGTAGTCTTTATTCTTTGGAAGAGGGTTCTTCGGCGTACAATACTGAATTGGAGAAATTTGAGAGCAATTTTGGTAAGTTTGCTGACATTGATAAGAACTATGCAGGACGTGAGGGTGTGAACTGGCAGGAAGAGGCTCTAGGAAGGACAGCTCTCCAGCAGAACTACAGACTCTCTGTGCAGGGCGGTAACAAATCTCTCGGCTACAAGCTCTCTTACTCTTACTTTGATGAGGAAGGTGCGATGGTTTACAGCGGTAACCAGAAGCACAATATATCCCTCAACCTCAACAGTCAGGTGAAGGATTGGCTGAAACTTACTGCAAATGTCAGCTTCGACCAGAGAAAGGTTTACGGTATGGGAACATCGGAGAACCAGGACCGCTTCAATAAGATGACTCATATTCTCCAGTATCGTCCTACTATGGGTATCAAGGGTACTGACGACCAGCTTATCGAGATGATAACCGACCCTCTGATTGACGACTCCGGTAATGTGATGCGTAACCCTCTCGTATCTGCAAGCGAGGAGACTAAGGACCGTGAATTCAGGACATTCAATGCTAACGCCGGTGCAGTCATCACTCTTGCAAAGGGTCTTACATTCACCAATACTACAGGTATGAGATACCAGACTCGCAGAAACGATATCTTCTATGGAGACCAGTCTATCACAGGAAGCCGTTCAAGCATCAATGGTAGCATAGAGTACAGGGACTACGGTACATTCCAGACTTCCAATGTTCTCAGCTACAACTTCGAGAAGGGTATCCATAACTTCACCGCAATGCTCGGTCATGAGTATGTGAATTCATGGACAAGGTCTTTCAAGGGAGCTGCCGTGAACTTTCCTAATGATGAGATCGGCCTTGCAGATATGTCTCTCGGTACTCCGGGATCAGTTGAGTCAAGCGAGGCTTACAATGATATCCTGCTATCGTTCTTCGGACGTATCAACTACAACATTGCAGGCAAATATCTCCTGACTGCATCTCTCCGTGCCGACGGTTCTTCTAAGTTCGGTGCAAACAATAAGTGGGGTTACTTCCCTGCAGTCAGCGCTGCATGGCGTGCAAGCGAGGAAGACTTCATCAAGGACCTCGGCGTATTCTCAGACTTCAAGCTCAGAGCCGGATACGGTATGGCAGGTAACAACAGAATCGGTAACTATGGTTCTCTTGCAGTCCTCTCTTCTGTAACAGCTCCAAGCGGAAATGGATCAGCTCCAGGTTATGTTGCAAGTCAGATTCCTAACCCTGATCTTATGTGGGAGGCTAATAAGACTTTCAATGTGGGTCTTGACCTCGGATTCTTCGACCAGAGACTCACCATCGCTCCTGAGTTCTATGTGAACCGAAGCAGCAACCTTCTTCTGGATGCGAAGCTTCCTACTTCATCTGGTTACACCTCAATGATCATCAATGCTGGTGAGACTCAGAACATAGGTCTCGACCTCACTATCAACTCTATCAACATTGATACAAGAGACTTCTCATGGCAGTCTGCCCTCACTCTTTCTCACAACCAGAATAAGGTGAATAAACTCACCGGCGAGGATGTCCAGCTTTGGGAGGCTAAGTTCGGTTACGATCAGAACACCCACCTTGTGGGCGTAGGCCAGCCTCTGGGCCAGTTCTATGGTTATGTTACTGATGGTCTCTATCAGGTGTCCGACTTCAATTACGATGCTGCTACCGGAACATACTCTCTTAAGGATGGTGTTCCTTATCTTGATGCAACAGGCAAGGATAAAGTCAAGCCAGGTATGTGGAAGTTTAAGAATGTAGATGGCAGTGAAGACGGTAAAATTACTGAGGCTGACAAGACTGTAATCGGTAATGCGAATCCTGTACTTTACGGAGGTTTCAATAATACATTTACTTACAAGGGCTTCGATCTAAGCATTTATCTTACTTATAGTATAGGTGGTGATGTGCTGAATGCTACTAAGCTCACAAACACAAGGGCCGGTAGAACCAACTGCAGCGTATTGTCGCTTGTGGATTCTAACAACCGTTGGATGCTCATGAATAAGGAAGGAAAGTTTGTTACTGATCCAGAGGAGCTTGCTGCTCTTAATGAAGGTAAGACTGTTGCTGCTGTATATGACATGGAAGAAGGTGACAAATATATTCATTCATGGGCTGTAGAGGACGCTTCTTATCTTAAGATAAGCAATGTGACTTTCGGTTACACCTTCCCAAGAAAGTGGATGGAGAAGATCGGTCTTCAGACTCTTCGTCTATATGTGACAGGAGCTAACCTCTACACATTTACAAAATATACCGGATTTGACCCTGAGGTGTCTACATTCGGTAACGGCCTTACATCAGGTGTGGACTTTGGAGCATATCCAAGAAGCCGTTCAGTGGTATTTGGTGTGAATGTATCTTTCTAAACAATGACAACAATGAAACAGTATAAATTTTTGGCGCTTTGCGCATTGATTGCAGCAGCAGTTTCCTGCGATCTTACAGAGAAGCCATCTTCGTTTTATGAGAAGGATACATATTTCGACTCAGCAACGAAGGCCAGGATGTCTGTGATGGGTATATATGATGCTATCTGTACGACTAATCACTATGGTCAGTGGGAAATGGCTCTTCCAAGTTCAGATGACACATATTATATAGATGGTATCGGAAGTGACGGTACACGTCGTGATATATCTCACTATATGGTTACCTCAAGCAACAAATGGCTCACAGCTATATGGCAGCTTAAATATTCTGCGATCGATAGGGCAAGCTTTGCCATTGCAGGTATTGAAGGCATGACAGGTTATGCTGATGACCCTGAGCTCAAGGCTCTTGTTGCAGAGGCCAAGTTCCTCCGTGCGTTCCTTTCATTCGACCTTATCAAGTATTGGGGTGACGTTCCTTATAAAACCACATACTCAAGTGGATATAATGACGTATTCCAACCTCGTACTTCAAGAGAGGTAATCTATGATGCCATTATCTCTGACCTTACTTTTGCCAAGGCAAATCTTAAGTCGGGAGCAGGTCTTTCACCAGAAACTCCATCTCAGGGCGCAGCTCATGCCCTTATGATGAGAGTGCTCCTCCAGAGAGCAGGCTACAGCCTCCAGATGGACGGAACAATGAAGCGTCCGGATGATGCTACCCGCAAGACTTATTTCGATGCTGTAATCACAGAATGGGAAGAGCTTACTCAGGAGGGATATCACGGCTTCTATGACGGAGGTTTTGTGGAACTCTTCAAGAGCTATTCCGCTCTTGTTCTGAATTCAAAGGAAAGCCTTTGGGAAATGCCTTTCGAGCCTCAGGGTGAAAACTATGCTGATAACGAAGGTAAATGGGCTACTTGGAATGGTCCGGCTGTAGCAGAAGCAAAGGATGCTACTGATAAGAGCAGCGTCATGGGACGTGCTAACGCATTTTTCCGCGTTATGCCTATGTGGAAGGATTTCTTCGAGGATAATGACGTGAGAAGGGATATCATGGTCTGCACATATCAGTACAAGTGGGATAAGAAGAACCAAGTTCATAAGAAGACGGAAAACACAGAAGAATTGTGGTATCCAGGAAAGTGGCGCAGGGAGTGGATGGCACTTGGCTATGTGGATCTTAACAACACATCAGTGAACTATTGCCCTCTCAGATATGCTGATGCTGTACTGATGGCTGCGGAGGCTTACAATGAGACTGGTAACACAGCCAAGGCTCTTGAGCTAATCAACCTCGTACGTGCCCGCTCAGGTGCGACTCCTATTTCTCTTGACGGAAACTATGCTGAACTCATGAAGGCTCCAAAGGTATATGACCTTTCATACATTTCTGATGCAGATGCTCAGGGTAAGATACGTACAATCCTTTACTGGGAGCGTGGCTTTGAGCTTGCGTTCGAGGGTCAGAGAAAGTTCGACCTTATCCGTTGGAATGTTCTTGGAGATGCTCTTGTATTCTTCCAGAATAATATTCCAGAGAAAATTAATGGAAAGTATGTTGCAGGAAAGAACTTCGTTAAGGGCAAGCACGAGCTCTTCCCGATTCCTCTTACCGAGCTTCAGGCAAACCACAAGCTAGAGAACAAGCAGAATCCTGGATACTAGGTTTTCATATCATACACAACCATCAGAGCCCGCATCACTGCGGGCTCTTTTGGTATCCCCCTCCGGAAGTAACCTCCGGTTTTGATAATTGTGTCCGTATTATGTCTTATGTGACGGATCTGATTCCCGTTATTTGTGCTCCCATCCGTGATCTGGCCCTGTTTTCCGGATGTGTCTTTCCCCGTTATTGCGAATCTCCTCTTCAACACGTCTTTGCGAGGCCCCTCGGGGCCGTGGCTAATCGACAATCTCGCTGAAGCAGATACGAAAGAATCTTATGATGTCTTGTGCTTGATTTTATTCTGATTATTCATTTATTTTGTATGATATAAAAGAAAGCATATGAAAAAATCTATCATTATCGCAGGGCTGCTTATGCTTTGCCACTTGGCATCGGCCTACAGGCACGAGGAAGTATCCGTTTACAGCGAGGCCATGAAGAAGGATGTTCCGGCATCTGTAATCACTCCTGGCGGATACGAGAATGGAAAGTCTTATCCAGTGGTCTATCTTCTGCATGGATACAGCGACAACCATATTGACAGGTGGACAAATGACGGCCATGTCGGACGTCTCGCGGACCAGCATGAGGTCATTGTCGTTGTTCCCGACGGCGGTTTCAGCAGCTGGTATTTCGATAGTCCTGTCATGCCGGAGTATATGTATGAGACATTTGTGTCCAAGGAACTTATCTCATATATGGACAAGCATTACAAGACCATTGCCGACAGGTCCGGAAGGGCGGTCACAGGAAATTCCATGGGCGGTCATGGAGCTCTTTATCTGGCTATCCGGCATCAGGATGTGTTTGGCTCGGCAGGCAGCATGTCGGGAGGTGTGGATTTCCGTCCTTTCCCTGAGAACTGGGATATTGCCAAGCGTCTGGGAAGCATTGAAGAACATCCTGAGAACTGGGAAAACAACACTGTCATCAACATGACCCACCTTATCATGCCGGGACTGAATATAATCTTCGACTGCGGTACAGAGGACTTCTTCTATGAGGTGAACTGCAATCTTCACGCAAAGATGCTCAAGGAGAGAATACCTCATGAGTTCTACCAGAGGCCTGGAAAGCATAACTGGCCATACTGGTACAATGCGATAAAGTATCAGTTCATGTTCTTCAGGGACCGTTTCGGGACCAGATAGAAATTATTCCTTCTGAACAATAACCTGCGCAAGGCCGTTGAAGGTTGTGATGCTGATGGTATCGGCTCCGCCTTCCGGCCTTTCGTCGTGTCGGAATGCCGGGTCGCCGTTGCCCCATCCGAGGATGCGCGTACCTTCGGGAGCCGTGAACTCCACAGTGCAGTCTGCGGTAGGTACGAAACGGCCTCTGGCATCATGCATCGCCACATTTGCGACTGTCACGTCGCCGACAGTGTCATATGTCCACACTGCCTCGACAGCCTCGCCGGCAGTTTCGATAAGCGTTTCCATCACTTTGCGTCCGTCCTTATATCCTACAGCCTTCACATAACCCGGCTTATAGACTGCGTCCCATTCCAGATGTCCGTTCAGCGGCATCTTCTTTCGGGCCAGCCGGCGTCCGTTCACGGTCAGCTGCACCTCGTCGCAGTTGCTGTAGACCCACACAGAGACCTTCTCTCCCTCGTGTCCGTCGAGATTCCAGTGAGGGAGGATGTGAAGCACGGGCTCGTCGGTCCACCATGCCTTGAGATAGTATGCCTCGTCCTTCGGGAATCCGCAATAGTCCAGAAGACCGAATTCGGATCCTGTGGCAGGGAATACCATCGGGTTAGGTTCACCCCTGTAATCGAATCCTGTCCAGTAGAACAGTCCTGCAAGGTAGTCTCTTCCGGCGTAGAACTTCCAGCCTCTTTCAATGCAGTTGTACAGGCTGTCGGGGCCGTGCTTGCTGCGGTTCAGGGCTGCCATGCGTCCGCCGCCACTGTCCACGGCTGAAGGCCGCCGTCCGTCCGAGACGTTGAAATATACGCCACGTGTGCCGCAGCCGGTGGTCTCTTCCGAGCCCAGGGCACAACGCTCAGGATAGTCCAGACGATGTTGTTCTACGGGGTTCTGAAGGATATAGTTATATCCTGCCACGTCGGCCGGTATGAGTATGTGAGGTCCGCTGCTGGAGGCTACGGTCATAGGTCTGGTCGGGTCGAAGAGGTGGCAGTATCCGCGCATTGCTTCGGCGATGCGTGTGCCAAGTTCATTCCATTCCAGACCCCATTCCTCGTTGCCCATGCTCCAGAGTATGATGCAGGGGTGGTTCCTGTCGCGGCGGATCATGCGTCCGAGAAGATCCGTATGTTCCTTGTTGATGCCCATAAGACGGTTTTCTTCTATAACAAGGATTCCGAGCCTGTCACATGCGTCGAGGGCCTCCGGAGTCATGGGGTTGTGGCTTGAACGGTAGGCGTTGCATCCGAATTTCTTAAGCTGGAGGAGCCTCCATTCCTGAAGCCCGTCAGGGATGCCTGCTCCGACTCCCGCATGGTCCTGATGCATGTTCACTCCCTTGAGCTTCACCCTCTTCCCGTTCAGGAGAAAGCCTTTGTCGGCATCGAAGGCTATATGTCTGATTCCGGTCGTGGTCTCATATGAATCCACAATCTCACCTCCCTCATATACATCTGTCACCACCTTATAAAGATAAGGGTCATTGCAGCTCCATAGGTGCGGGTTTTTCACAGGGATGACCGCCAGGGTCCGGTGACTGTCCTTGGCCATGATATGTCCTCCTTCGGAGGTACAGGAGCCGATTTCGACCCCCTCGGCATCGATGAGCCGATGCTTTAATGCATATGATGCAGGCTTTATACCCATGTTCTGCACGGTGCTCTCGATGTGCAGAGATGCAAGCGAGAGGTCCGGTCCTGATTCCCCGCGCAGGCTGTACGGCACTGCGAATTCAGAATATACGAATGTACCGGATGGCGCCACGTTTACCTTCGCAGCCTTGTTCAGCCACACGTGACGGTATATGCCGGCTCCCTCGTAGAACCATCCTTCTTCCAGGGTGGCGTCGGCGCGTACGCATACGAGGTTATCTCCGCCATAGTTGAGGTATTCCGAGATATCGTAAACCTGTGTGGCATATCCGCTGGGCTCATGTCCGAGGTAGAATCCGTTCACCCAGATGCGTGCATCGCGGAAAATACCGTCGAACTGCAGCCATATATGCTTCCCGTAGTCTTCCTCCGGCACTGTGAAGACCTTTCTATACCATCCGACGCTGCTTGCCGGGTATTTGTGACCTACGGTCCTGTATCCGTGGCTGTGACTGGCTTCTGCAGCGAAAGGCAGGTCCACGACCCAGTCATGCGGGAGATCGACGACGGTCCATCCGGATGCGTCGAACTTCGCGGAGTAAGGACCTTCATTGTGGATCGATGCCGCCTTGGTCAGGTAGTTGAAATATTCTGTTCCGCATCCGAAGTCCTTTTCCGGAGAGGATGCGTCACCGAAGGCGAAGTGCCAGTCCTTGTCGAAGCATATGCGTTCGCGGAGGTTATGTGCTGCGGATGATGCCGCCAGCATGGATGTGCATATTATAAGAGTCAGGATTCTTTTCATGGCTTGGTGACCGTTTGGGAGTTGCATGCATCACAAACTTACGAAAAACTTCTGTGTCTTCCTCAATAAATCACTATATTTGGAAAATAATAGGATTATCCGCAAAGGATTATAAATAAAATCAGAAAGATTATGTTTTCAGCAGAAGTTTACACCAGCAGACGCCGCGTCCTTGTAGAGCAGATGGCGTCGAGAATGCCAGAGGGCAGGCGTGGAATAGCGGTATTTGCAGGTAATGTGGATGCTGCGGTGAATTATCGCGGCAATGACTATAAGTTTCGTCAGGACAGCAATTTCCTGTATTATTGGGGCGTGGATGAGCCTTGGTTTGCAGCTGTGCTCGATCTTGACAGCGCGGATGAATGCCTGTATGGCAATGATGTGGACATCGATGATATCATATGGATGGGTCCTCAGCCTTCAGTGGCTTCCAAGGGTGCGGCTGTGGGCTGTGCAAGGACTCTTCCTCTGGCGGAGTTCGACAAGGCTGTGCGAGAGGCGGTCTCTGCCGGACGTCCGGTACACTTCCTTCCTCCGGCAAGGTATTACAATCAGATGAAGATTGCCCAGCTTACCGGTATTTCGACAGATGCAGTCCGCAAAGTCGGCCCTGTGGCGGCTGGCGGCGCTTCTGAGGAGCTCGTCAAGTCTGTGGTGGCGATGCGTCTTATCAAGGAGCAGTGTGAGATCGAGGAGATGGACAAGGCTGCAGAAATAGGTTACTGGATGCATACCGAGGCACGTCGCGGATGCAAGCCGGGAGTGCTGGAGCAGGAGATTGTGGGACGTATGGAAGGCATCACTTATTCGAAAGGTTGGGGTCCGTCGTTCACTACCATCCTTTCTCAGAACGGAGAGACCCTGCATAACCATTCTCACCATCAGATCATCACTCCGGGCCGCCTTCTTGTCGTGGATGCCGGAGCCGAAAGCAATACGCATTATGCTTCGGACTTCACCCGTACATATCCTTGCAGCGGCAAGTTCACCACAAGGCAGCGCGAAATATATGATATAGTCCAGCAGGCTAACGACTTTGCTTTCAGTCTGACAAAGCCTGGCACCACATACTGGGATGTGCACTATGCTACGGCAAGGTTCCTTCTCGAAGGTCTCAAGGCTCTGGATCTTGTACGCGGTGATGTGGATGAAATGCTTCCTCTTGGAGTCTCTGGGCTTTTCATGCCTCATGGCCTCGGCCATAACATGGGTCTTGACGTACACGACATGGAAGACCTCGGAGAGAACTATGTAGGCTATGCCGAAGACCAGAAGCGTCATCCTCTTCTGGGTCTTGGAAACCTCCGCATGGCACGTCGTCTCGAGCCTGGACATGTGGTGACGGACGAGCCTGGCATCTATTTCATACCGGCCCTCATAGAACAGTGGAAGAGGGAAGGTACCGACCAAGGCTTTGTGAATTACGCCAAGCTCGAGGGTTATTATGATTTCGGAGGCATCCGACTTGAAGACGATGTGCTGGTGACTGCCGACGGAGCCCGCCGTCTCGGTCCTCACCGCCTGCCGATCACCTCATCCGACATCGAATCCGTAATGGCCTCGGAATAATGCAATAAGCTGAGCCAGTCCTGACTTATGACATCCTGTGTCATGCTTATCTCTGCGAGGAGCTGTTTCAGCTACAATTTTTTAGACGACGATGGAAACACTGATAGTAATACTGGCAATTCTTGCCGGAGTGACAGGTATAGCCGGAAGCATTCTTCCGGCACTTCCGGGCACATCCTTCAGCTGGATAGGTCTCTTCCTGCTTTATATGTGGGGTCCTGTGCCGGTTCCTGTGAAAGTGCTGATCATATGGGGAATAGTGGTGATAGCTGTTTCTGTGGTGGATTATATAGTCCCGATGTTCTTTACCAAGGCCACAGGAGGAAGCAAGTATGCAGAGCGTGGTGCTATGATTGGTCTGGTGGCAGGCATAGTACTCACTCCTGTAGGTATGATTCTGGGGTCTTTCCTCGGGGCTTTCTTTGCTGAGCTCTACTGGGGAGGTAAAGACAGAAGGGCCGCCTTGAAGGCAGCCCTGGGCTCATTTGTAGGATTCATTGCCGGAACAGGTATCAAGACTATCGCATCCAGCCTGATTCTCTGGCAGATAGTAGTCTATGCATTTTAAGCAGGAAGGAATCCTTTTTCGATAAGTTTCTCGGCAATCTGTACGGCGTTCGTAGCAGCTCCCTTGCGGAGATTGTCGGCCACGCACCAGAAGTTGAGGCCGTACTTCACAGATGGGTCGCGACGGAAACGTCCCACGAAAACATCGTTCTTGCCCCATGCGTAGAGAGGCATAGGATAGACATTGTTTGCCGGATTGTCCTGAAGGGTAACGCCGGGCATTTCTTCCATCATCCTGCGTACATCCGCGAGGTCGAAGTCTTTCTCGAATTCGAGGTTGATTGATTCCGAATGTCCTCCCTGCACAGGCACACGCACTGTTGTAGGGGAGACTCCGATCGAGTCATCCGCAAAAATCTTATGTGTCTCGTTTACCATCTTCATCTCTTCCTTGGTGTATCCTGTTTCAAGGAACGAGTCGATGTGAGGAAGGATGTTCTGGTCGATAGGGTGAGGATAGACGGCAGGATATTCTCCCCACACGCCGCCCTCACGCTCAGCCGTCATCTGGTCCATAGCTTTGTATCCGGTACCAGTTACAGACTGGTATGTCGATACTACCACCCTCTTTATTGTGTATGCCTTATGCAGAGGCCAAAGAGGAAGGAGCATCTGGATGGTCGAACAGTTTGGGTTTGCTATGATGTAGTCCGACTCCTCGATTACGTCACCGTTGATTTCCGGTACGACGAGCTTCTTGGTCGGATCCATGCGCCACTGTGAAGAGTTGTCCACTACTCGGCATCCGACTTCCGCAAACTTAGGAGCAAGTTCTGCGGATGTACTTCCACCTGCTGAGAAGAGAGCCAGGTCAGGGCGTGCCGCAATGGCATCCTCAGCACTTACTACTGTCCATTCTTTGCCCTGGAATGTGATCTTGCGTCCCACCGACTTGGCCGAAGCTACCGGAAGGAGCTCCGTCACCGGGAAGTTCCTCTCGGCGAGGACTTCCAGCATTCTTGTGCCAACCAGTCCTGTGGCACCTACTACAGCTACTTTCATATTATCTATACTATTATTACAATTTACTTCATTTAACCAATTTCTTTTGTCGCATGACTTCCCGGCATCACACATTTCTCGTGACTGCTCGGCATCATGCATTTCCCAGACCTTCTGCTGTCATGCAGACCGTCAGTCAGGAAAAAGCCTGATTTTGTGACTGACGGTCCCGTTTTTAGCCTTATTTCCTTGATTTAAGGCACCGTCAGTCATAAAATCTTTCAAAAAAGTGACTGACGCATGGCCTTTCTTGTCGTTGTGGGTTTATGCGTGTATTCTCAGGTGTTGCGTATAAAGATCTCTTTTAGAGGCGTTTTGCTTATGTTGCTGATCGTCAGTCTTTTAAAGTTTTATGGGTAGGTGATTTGGATGACCGGTATTTGCTTATTGATTTAATTATCAATGTTTTAGGGATTACACTCCCGTCTTTCCTCACGCTCCCTTCTTTCCTCACAACTCTAACCTCTATCCTTCCTTACGACCCGATCCTTCCTTACAGCGCAGCTTTAAGGTCAGCGATGAGGTCATCTACGTTTTCGATTCCGACACTTAGACGAAGCATGTTAGGATATACTCCTGCTGCGACCTGCTCATCCGGACTAAGCTGCGAATGGGTAGTCGATGCAGGATGTACTATAAGCGACTTGGCATCACCCACGCTACCCACGTGCAGTATGAGTTCCAGCCTGGTCACCAGTGCCGCAGCCGCCTCGAAGCCGCCCTTGACCCTGAAAGTGAGCACTCCGCCGAAACCGTGCTTAAGGTATTTGCATGCAAGGTCATGGTATTGGCTGCTCTTCAGTCCAGGGTAGTTCACGCTTTCCACTGCAGGGTGCTTCTCGAGGAACTCCGCCACTGCCAATGTATTATCACAGCAACGCTCCGCCCTGAGGGACAGAGTCTCAAGTCCCTGAAGCATCAGGAATGAGTTGAACGGGGACTGGGCCGGACCTATGTTCCTGAGTCCGTCCACACGTACGCGTCCTGCAAATGCAGCAGGACCGAACACATCCTTGTAAACGAGACCGTGATAGCTTTCCGACGGAGCTGCCAGCAGAGGGTATTTCTCGGGAGTCCAGTCGAAGTTTCCTCCGTCCACCACCACTCCTCCGAGCGCAGTTCCGTGACCGCAGATCCATTTGGTAGCAGAGTGTATCGATACATTCGCACCCCATTCGAACGGACGGAAAAGATATCCTCCCATGCCGAAGGTGTTGTCCACCATCACACAGATACCTTTTCGGCGTGCCATTTCCACTATAGGTTCATAGTCCGGAATATTGAATGCCGGATTGCCGATATTCTCCAGGAAGACAGCCTTTGTGCGGTCATCAACCAATGCCTCAAGATCATCAACATGGTCGCTTGCGGCAAAGCGCACCTCGATGCCCATGTCGCGGAGTGTGATTGCGAACATCGTGAATGTGCCTCCATAGAGATATGGCTGGGCTATGATGTTGTCTCCAGGGCCGCATATATTGGTGATGCTCAGGAATACGGCTGACTGACCCGAAGCGGTTGCACATGCGGCCACACCGCCTTCCAACGCAGCCATCCTCTTCTCGAAGACGTCTGTTGTGGTGTTTGTGATGCGGGTGTAGATGTTGCCCGGACGCTTCAGCTCAAAGAGCTCTGCGCCATATTCCATGCTGTCGAATGTATATGCTGTGCTTTGATAGATCGGGACAGCAGTGCCCTTCGAAACGGGGTCGATCTCCTGCCCGGCCCTTACCTGCAAGGTCTCGAACTTATATTTCTTTTCCATTTGTCATTGTTGTTTTTATTGTCATTTCGAGCGAGCGAAGCGAGTCGAGAAATCTATTTGAGTGATTCTTCATATAAATCCTTAAATTCTGGGTTTAATGTTTTGATTAACCAATCTTTTTTTCCTCTTCTCCATTTCTTTAGTTTCTTTTCTCTTTCATTTGCTTGATCGATGTCAGAATATCTGGTATTTCTCCACTTTTATGCTCCTTTACTCTCCGTTCAAGGTTGTTTGTAACACCGATGTATAATGTAGTGTCATTTTGACTTGACATTATGTATGTGTATTTTAGTATTATGGATTTCTTGACCCCCTACGAGCGCTCGAAATGCCAGTAAAGGGGCTGTGTTACATGATAATATCGTTCAGCACACCTGAAGCTGTCTGGTAAGCTCCTGCTCCTGCTCCCTGAACGACAAGTGGAGAAGGATAGAAGTCGGTCTGGATGAGGGCTGCGTTGTCGGTGCCGCATAGGCTGTAAAGCGGATGCGACGCATCCACACGCTCAAGTCCTATCCTGGCCCTGTAGCCGAACGGCGCATCGGCATCCTTTACCAGCGAAGCCACAAATCTCTGTCGGAGTCCCTGTGCCGCGGCTTCATTGTACTGCGCTGCAAACATTTCCTCGTTCTCGGCAAGCTTGGCGTAGAATGCCTCCACATCTCCCTCGAAGAAATCCTCCGGAAGGATCGGTGACACATCCACATCCTTCTCGTCAATGCCCACTCCGGCTTCGCGCGAAAGGATCAGCAGCTTGCGGAGCACATCGCGTCCGCTCAGGTCCAGACGTGGGTCCGGCTCTGTATACCCTGCTTCCTGCGCCCTTCTTACCACTTCGGCGAATGTGCCGCCTTCACCCCCTGCGTAGTTGCTGAAGATGTAGTTCAGGGTACCGCTCAATACGGCTTCTATGCGCAGTATCTCGTCACCGCTGTGTACGCTGCGTGAGATTGACTCCAGTATAGGGAGGGCTGCTCCCACGGTGGTCTCGTAACGGAGGGTGGCTCCAATCTCGATGGCCGCAGACTTCAGTGCCGAATAATGCTTGTAAGGCGCCGAGAACGTGATCTTGTTGCATGCCACCACGGAATATCCTCTCTTGAAGAGGTTCATATACTTGAATGCGATGTCGGCCGAAGCGGTGCAGTCCACAAAGACAGAATTTTCAAGCGTAAGGGTAGCGAGCTGAGTGAAGTATGCCTCGTCAGCCGCATTCTCGCCGGCAGCAAGCTGATCTGCGATGTTTTCCAATGACAGTCCGTTCTTGTCAAGGATGAATCTGCGGCTGTTTGCCAGTCCGCATACATGCAGGCGGCGTCCTGTGCGCGCCTCGATCTTCTCCCTGTTCTTTCCGATGATGTCCACAAGGGCCTTTCCTACAACTCCGTATCCTGCAATGAACAGATGGATGTCCTTGCCGCTCTTCCTGTCAAAGAATTCGTTATGGATGGTCCTGATGGCCGCATCTGCGTCTGAAGACGAGATGATTACCGATATGTTTCTTTCCGACGAACCCTGGGCTGTGGCTCTGACAGGGATGCTGTTGTTTCCAAGGGCTGCAAGCATGCGGCCAGTGGCCCCGCTCTGGTTGAGGACGTCGTCACCCACCAGACACACGATAGAGAATCCCTTTTCCACCTTCAGAGGGTTGAGCTTGCCGAGTGAGATTTCATAGGCGAAGCATCTGTCGGCTGCCTCACGGGCTTTCTCTGCGTCCTTCTCGGATACGGCGATACACATTGTGTGCACTGATGAGGCCTGTGTGATGAGGATGATATTTATATCGTTCTGACTGAGGGTTTCGAACAGGCGGCTTGAGAATCCCGGTATTCCCACCATGCCGCTGCCTTCAAGAGAAAGGAGGGCAATGTTGTCGGAGTTCGAGATGCCGATTACGGAATCCTTGCTGCGTGGCGGGTTCTTTTCTATGAGTGTACCTGGAGCTTCAGGGTCGAATGTATTCTTTATATATATAGGAATACCCTCTGTCACCACCGGCTGTATTGTAGGAGGATAGATGACCTTGGCTCCGAAATGAGAGAGCTCGAGGGCAGCCTTGTATGATATGTTGCTGATGGTGCGTGCTGTAGGCACGGTCTTGGGGTTGGATGTCATCATGCCCGGCACATCTGTCCAGATCTCAAGGATGCGGGCCTTGCAGCCTACGGCATAAAGGGATGCGGTATAGTCCGAACCTCCGCGTCCGAGGGTGGTGGTACGGCCCTGCTTGTCTGATGCGATGAATCCCGGAAGCACAAACAGCTGGGTGATAGGGTTGTTCTCCACCATTTCATTTACGCGTGAATATGTCTTCTGCACATCCACGATATTCTTGTCGCCCTTGGCTATGGTGCGGATAATCGTTCTGGAGTCTATCCATTTGGTCGAGATGCCGATGGAAGCCAGCTTGGTGGCAAGTATTTTGGTGGACCAGAGTTCTCCGAATCCCTGGATGGCGTCGAGGCTGGCTGGGGAGAGCTCGCCGAGAAGGAACACACCCTGCGCGATGCTTCGGAGCGAGTCGAACAGCGAATCGCATGTCTCAAGGGATTCATCCTGCTTTTCGCGTGGAAGGAAGTCCTTTATTATTACATGGTGTCTCTGCTGGAGCCCGTCAATCAATTCCTTGTAGCTCTCGTCTCGCTGAGAGGCGAGTGTGCCTATCTTTATGAGGGTGTCCGTGCATCCGCTTACGGCAGATGCAACGAGGATGGTCCTGTCGCGGTCCACTGCATTGGCGACAATCTCCACCACTTTGGACATGTTCTGGGCGTCCGCCACCGACGATCCGCCGAATTTCAATACCTGCATATCGTAATGTTTGTTTCTTTCTTGTTTCTGTTAAAGGTTATACTGTCATTTCGACCGAACGAAGTGAGTGAAGAAATCTGTTTTATAGATGTCTCGACTGCGCTCGACATGACAGAGTGATCTTTATGGCAGCAAAGGCTCTATTATAGCCCTCAGCTGGTCGTTTTCCAGCAGGAATCCGTCATGTCCGAACTTCGATGTAATCTCGTGATACACCGCTCCCGGCACACACTCCGCTATGAACTTCTGTTCCTCTACAGGGAAAAGCCTGTCGCTGTCGATTCCTATCACCGTACACTCGGTCTTTATGCTTCCCAATGCCTTCTCCACTCCGCCGCGGCCTCGACCCACATTGTTGCTGTCTGTCGATCCGCAGAGATAGTAATATGAATATGCATCAAACCGGTCTGAAAGTTTCCTTCCCTGATACCGTTGATACGAGCCTGCCCTGTCTGCAAACATGCAGTCTTCGTCCTTCTCGCCCTGTGTGGCATTGTATCCCTCGTAACTCCTGTACGAAATCAATGCTATGCTTCTGGCGCACCTTAGTCCCGATTCTCCGCCCTTCAGGTCCTTGCACTCCCGGAATGTAGGGTCGGCTTCCAGAGCCATCCTCATGGACTCGTTGAAGGCTGTCAGCCATGGGGTTACCCTTGCTCCGCATGCAATATACACGGCCCTGCGGATTACTTCCGGCTCCATCACAGACCACTCGATGGACTGGAATCCTCCTATCGACCCACCTACCATGAAGTCTATCTGTCCGATGCCCAGATGTCTGCGCACAAGGTCATTGGCCTTCACTATGTCTCTTACTGTAATGCGCGGGAAGTCGAAGAAATATGGTCTTCCGGTCTCCGGATTGAGGCTTGATGGACCGGACGACCCGTATGCGGATCCAAGCATGTTCGCACATACCACGAAATATTTCCTGGTGTCGAAAAGCTTCCCGGGACCCACCAGCTCCGGCCACCAGTCCTCGGCGTCGGAATTCGCTGTCAGAGCATGGCATATCCATATGACTTTCCTTTCGTCCCCCGGCTTCCATTCCTGCTCTGAGCGGTGATATGTCACCTTAAGCCCGCGTATGCTTCCGCCGGCCTCAAACTCGAAGATATCGTCATGTATATACTCACATCTGACCATAGTATTCTGTATGCTGCAAAAACACACAAAGATACGTTAAAATATTCAATATCACATAAAACAAAGAGGCTGTATTCCTTGGAAAATTCTTG
Source organism: uncultured Bacteroidales bacterium (assembly GCA_947367315.1). Taxonomy (GTDB): domain Bacteria; phylum Bacteroidota; class Bacteroidia; order Bacteroidales; family UBA932; genus Cryptobacteroides. The sequence goes on from CANBDX010000037.1 coordinate 21,130, forward strand.
GAACACAGCCTCTCGGACCGACCTCTAATTCTATACAAATATGTATTTCAATATAAATAATCCTGCAAGGATGTACATCCCTGGGGTCAGCTTGCGGAATTTTCCGCTCAGAAGGTTGATTATTACGTAACTGATCACTCCCAGGAGGATTCCGTCAGCTATAGAGTAGGCAAGCGGCATCGTGATTATGGTGATGAATGCAGGGATGGCTTCCGAGTAGTCCGCAAGCTCCAGCTCCTTCACCGAGCCGAACATCATCAGTCCTACGATGATGAGCACGGGTGCTGTTGCCGCAGAAGGTATTGCCAGGAAAAGAGGCGAGAAAAACAATGCAGCCGCAAAGCATATGGCGGTAGTAAAGGCGGAAAGTCCGCTGCGTCCTCCCTGTGCGACACCTGCTGCGCTTTCTATGAACACGCAAGCTGCGGAAGTTCCGAATATGCCGGATGATATCGTGGCGGAAGAATCTGCAATGAACACCTTGTTTATTTTAGGGATGTTGCCTTCATTGTCTGCATAACCACCCTTGATGCTCACTCCTATGGCTGCTCCTGTAAGGGCTAAAAGGTCAATGGAAAGAAACGAGAGCACAACCACCAGCATATCAGTAGTCAGAATACTTCCCCATTCGAACTGGCAGAATATAGGAGCTATTGACTGTGGTGCGGAAACCACCCCCTGAAATTGAGTTATGCCCATAGGTATACCAATGATTGTAGTGGCAAGGATGCCTATGAGCAGACCTCCCTTTACCTGCCTGATGGTCAGCACTGCAGTCAGAATGATGCCGATGATGGCAAGGATGACATTGTTGCTTGAGATGTCGCCTAACCTCACGAGGGTTGATTCGTCATTGACGACGATGCCGGCATTCTGGAGCCCGATAAATGCAATGAACAGTCCGATGCCGATGCTGATGGACTGCTTGATGGATTTAGGGATGGCATTCACTATGATTACCCTCAATCGTGTTATCGTCAGCAGCAGCATAATGATGCCTTCGAGGAACACGGCTGTCAGTGCGAATTGCCATGAATATCCCATGCCTATACATACAGTGAATACGAAAAATGCATTGGATCCCATACCCGGAGCTATCGCAAACGGCATTTTTGCTACGAATGCAATCAGAAGCGATCCCAATATGGCTACCAAAGCAGTAGCCGTGAACACGGCTCCTGTGGACATACCGTCCAGAACGGAAAACATGCCCGGGTTCACGGCAAGGATATATGACATCGTCAGAAACGATGTGATTCCTGCAAATATCTCAGTACGTATGCTTGTCGTCTGAGGATTATAGTCGAATAATCTTTTCAGCATGAATCCGATTTATGCCTGGAGCCACTTGTACTTCTCCACACTGTAGATAGGCACGAACGGAAGCAGGATAGGAGTCTTCTTTATATATGCCTGATATTCAGGATCCTTTCCATATGCTCCGTTCTGACGGATCTCGAGTCTGCGGGCTCCGCTGAACATTACATACACGATGCCCATGTAACCGATGATAGCGATTATCCACTGCCATACAGAGCAGCATGCGCCGAAGCAGACTATGAATGATCCTGTCCATATGACAAGTTCGCCAAGGTAGTTAGGGCAGCGTACAAGTCTGTATACGCCAGTGTCTACGAATCTATGTTTGTTGATTTTCTTCGCAGCACTCTTCTGCGCATCTGCTACAGATTCGAGAACCACTCCGACAGCCATGAGGCCAGCACCGATCCATGCCCATAGCTCATTCACGGGAGCACCGGCAGCCTTGTTGGCGAGATAGAATGCGACTGGACTCACCTGGCCTACATAAAGAAGCGCACAGAAAATCCACACTACTATTACAACGAAAAGCGGTTTCTTTTTGGCAGCGTCCGGTCCGTATAGGATTTTCTTGTATTCCGGAGACCTCTTCTCGCGTGTGAGGAGATAGAGTCCGAGGCGGCAGCCGAAAATGAACATGACAACGCACAGCATGGCTGTCGGAACAGTGAGTACATCACGGAAAAGTATTGCGATGGTCAAAGCGAGTGCAGATACACCGAATCCGTAACCGATGCTGAAGAAATAGATGAAATAAATCCATCCGAGGCCGGAAACCAGCATTGAAACTGCCAGCAGAATAAGTAAGTAGTTCATCGCTCGCTGATTCTAAATGTTAATCCATGAATTTTACTTTCTCCATATTACGAGGCTTGACCTGTGGAGTCTCATCAGCATATCCGAATCCCACGCAAAGACAGAATTCATATCCCTCGCTGAATCCGAACTTCTCAATGACAGGTTTGCATACCTCATTATCCGTAAGGAAAAGAACCGGTCTGCCAAGGCAGATGGAACCAACTCCCAAAGATTTAGCCGCAAGCATCATGTTCTGTGCCATAAGACCGCAATCAAAAGCAGAAAATGGATAAGAAAGATCGCGTGCAATAAACGCAACCACAGGTGCTCCTCTGAAACATCCTTTCGCTGCGTCGGCAGGCATGTCAGGGTGTCCGGCTGCAATAGCGTCCTTTATTTCCTCCATGAGGACAGGGTTGTCCACGATACGGACTTCCCACGATTGCTTATTTTCACCGCTAGGAGCAAAAATTCCGCATTTGATGATCTCCTGCAGGATTTCACGTGATACAGGCTCCGGCTTGTATTTGCGGATGCTGCGTCTTGTCATGATGGTACCGATGGTCTCGTTTTCTGCTGTCTGAGCGTTTTCAGGTGCCTGGCAGCATGCCGACAGCATGACCATGCACGCAATGATGATGTTGATTGTCTTCATTTATTCAGGGTTTTAATTTCAACTGTTTCTGACAAAAATATGAAAAAAACGGATAATGGGCAATTTATCCCTGACTGACTATGTCTCTGACAAGAGGAATCAGTCCTTCATCTGCTGGCAGCCATCTGACTGAACCGAGCGTCTCCCCGGTCAGCCATGCCGCAGCCTCATGCTCGTTCAGATGTATCGACTCCGATTTCAGGCAACATATGTAGCAGTGCATGGTCAGATGGAAGTCAGGGTAATCCCACTCTACGGTATTCAGTAATTCTCCGACGGTGACTTCCGCCTCCAGTTCCTCACGGATTTCCCTGACCAGAGCCTCCTGCGGTGTCTCTTCCGGCTCCATCTTGCCTCCGGGAAACTCCCACCAACCTTTCCATTCTCCGTATCCGCGTTGGGTTGCGAACACCTTGCCGTCCTTTATGATTACTGCTGCAACAACTTCTATAGTTTTCATGAATCCTTGCCGATTATCTCCCCAAAGATACGGATTCCGGCGGATTTCTTCTCTTTTTAAATGAGATGATTTCACGGCGGAGTATAACTGACTGTTGTAAATCAATACTATAGCGTTTTGCGGGTACTTCCTCAAACGCGCCCCACCCATATATGCTTAACTAATTATTTTCAAACAGTTAAGCAAAACGGACAATATTCTAATCCGGTGAAGTAGTTCAGGACACCGGAGCGGGCATATACCCTAGGGCCAACCAGGAACTCAAGGCAAGCTGCGTAGCTAAGCCCAATAGCTCCGCTCACTGCAAATGGCCTCGGAGCATTAGCTAATCGTTTGCTATGCCTGATTTGAGCCGTTCCCGTCCGGGAAAATGGCCGATTTTACGGATGGGAAATGATTTTGTACACCTGTCGTCCGGGGAAATGTGGGTTTTTCCGGACAGAAGGCAAATTTGGTAATGTGGACATAAATGGTTCTTAAGCCGGTCTTACATTTGAGCAAAAAAAGAACTCACTGATTTTCAGTGAGTTCTTTTTTTGAATGTCGGGGTACTGTGACTCGAACACAGGACCCTCTGGTCCCAAACCAGATGCGCTAGCCAACTGCGCCACACCCCGAGTTCCCTCATTTGGGACTGCAAATATACGGCGATTTTTTGAAAGTCCAAAACTTTTTGTAAAAAATTTTAAACGCCCTCGATTTTTGCAGGTGTGCAGGTCTGTCTCCCTTACTCCTGCCGGCCTCCCAGATCATGACGGATCAGTTCTCGTTTGAGTTCGCGTCCTTGAGCATATTCTCCAAGATCTATTGCCGGGTCGCTCAGAATGCTGTCGATGCAGAGGTCGTCTCCCTTGAAGATGGTGCTCTCCGCCTTTTTCTGTATTTCCTTGATCTTGTCAATGGTCTCCTTAGGGATGATCAGGTGGCATGGAATCACCACAGAGACAGGATTCAGACCCACGGCATGTGCCACAGCACGCACGCCGGCTCGGTTCTGACATATTCCTGCAAAATCGCTGTAGCATATGAGCTGTGGAGGCCTTTCCATAGAATCGGCTGCCCCTCGTTCTGTGTTTATGCTCTCGTCTTTGCCGTTCTCGTCCCCTTCGCTGTCATGAGTCAGTTCCCATAGCATGCGCCAGACCCTCTTTTGGAATTCGGTGCCAAAAAGCATCAGATCTTCCCATTTAAGGGTCTTTCTGAGTTCCAGAACATAGTCGGTGTCAACAGTCGTCGCTTTTATTTCCCCGAAAATTCTCCCGCTTCCTCGCGATGTCCTCTGACTTGCAGAGGCGAGTCGTGCACTGATTTCTGCCAGCAACCTGTAGTCGGTTGATATTGCGGCTATCTTTCCGTCAATCCGGACGACAACCCATTTCCGGTCGGTATCCATATATGTATAGATGAATGTGAAACGTTCCTGTATCGTGTCATCCTGAGCACCTGTGTCATCTTGAGCACCTGTGTCATCCTGAGCACCAGCTTTAAAGATGCTTCAGTCCAGCCTGTTGGCCAGTGCCTCTCAATCGACAAATGTCACCTTCCCCATGTCACGAGGCTTTGCATCAGGACTTTCGTCGGCATAGCCAAGTCCCACGCACAATGCCAGTTCGTACCCGTCGGAGAAGTTCAGCTTTTCTACATATGGCTTGCAGAGTTCGTTGTCGGTAAGGAATCGCACAGGGCTGCCGAGGCAGATGGATCCGACCCCCATCGACCATGCAGACAGCATTATATTCTGGGCCATGAGGCCGCAGTCGTAAGCCGAAAAGTCATATGAAAGGTCGCGTGCGATAAAGACCATGACAGGTGCTCCTCTGAAGCATCC
>CANBDX010000038.1 GCA_947367315.1 uncultured Bacteroidales bacterium
TAAGGTATCTCTGATTTAGATTACAAAGATACCTTAAGATTGTTCAATCACAAACACAGGGTTTTCCCGGTGAGCCGTAATGGCTGCTGCAAGAGCGACGAGTCGCGAGGTCCTGGTCCTGAGCTGAGGCACGATCATGAAGAACCACCAAAGAGCCCACAGATACCAGAACGAAACTGCAGCCTCAGGATAGTAGAAAACCTTCAGGAAAGAAGACAGGGTCACAGGGTTCTTGACATATATCGACAAGGCTTGAGGCACAAGCTTGATGGCTATAAACAGGAAGGATACCAGGAAATAAGGAATCACGATCCTCTTCACCTTCTTCATAAGGAAAGCTCCGTATGATATGTCACGTCTTGTATGCATATACACAAAACCGCTGACAAAAAGAAACAGAGGCATGTGGAAGGAATATATGACCTGGCGCATCACGGCATACCAATTAGGAGACCCTTCTGGAAAGAAGTGTCCAAGCACCACCAGGATGATACCTATGCCTTTAGCCAGATCGTATTCCCTTAGCCTCATTACTGCAGCAGATATTTCTTCCAGAACTCGTGATTCGCGTTCAGGAAGTGTGTTCCCTGATAGCCACGGTAACCATGCATTCCGTCAGGATAAATCATGAAGTCGAATTTCTTGCCCTTACGATGGAGTTCATTCAGCAGCTGAAGTGTATTCTGATGATGGACATTGTCATCACCGGTTCCATGAGTCAGCTTCAGCATTACTGAATCCGTCTGCACGGCATCCGTTCCGTATTCTACCGGATATCCATCCACATAATTCATGACCCGGGACACCTTATATCCTTCCGGATTGTTCTGAGGAGTGTCCATATAGCGCTCTGTATAATGAGAATCATAAAGTGCCCAGTCATAGACTCCCCCTCCGGCAATACCGTAATGGAACTTGTCCGGAGCCTGCATCAGAAGCATGCATGTCATTGTGCCTCCGAAAGAAAATCCCTCTACACCGATCCTGTCTCCGTCCACATACGGAGTCTTCTGAAGCAATGACGCCCACTCGCAGAAATCCTTCACCTCCCATACGGTAAGCTGACGGTATATCATGTCAAGACCGGCACGACCGTTATGTCCCGCAGCGCGGGGATCGACTGTTATCTGTATTATTCCGTTATCCGAATACCACTGGTTAGATGCATTAGGGGCCACCCAACGGTCACGCACCAAAGGAGTATCTGGACCTCCATAGATATCCACATGAACGGGATATTTCTTCGATGCATCAAAATCCTTAGGATATACAATGACAGCCGGAAGACGGAAACCGTCAGATGTCGTCATATACATCAGCCGGCCAAGAGCATATTTACTTTCATCATAATCAGGTCCCTTCATATCTGCCACAATCATAGGCTTGAACTCCTTGCCTGTCATCTTAACCGGAGCCAAGTCATCATAATAATCCTTAGCGCAGACATTGTGGACACCAGTCGAAACGGCACCGTCCTTCGAAGTGAAAACGGCAACCCTGACCGGAGTGGTCAGATTGGAATATGAAGCCACGAAATACTTTCCGTCAGGAGAGAAAGAAATGCCTGTGGCGTTATATGCCGGATCCGTCAAGGCTTTGACCACACCCTTTTTATCTACCTTATACAGAGCCTGCTTCGCAACGGCATCACGCTTCGCCGTAAAATAAACATCACCTTTTTTCTCATCAACGCGTACTATCGAAACATTCCAGTTAGGACCATCTGTAAGGCGTTGGAAAGTCTTTCCGTCATATGAAAGGAAATAGATCTGCTGCCATCCGGTCTCGAATTCACGCGCCATATAAAGGCCGCTTTCGGTGAATACGACCCCATCGAACCAGTTGAGCCAGGTCTTGCAGGTCTCGTTATAAACATGACGTTTAGAACCGTCTGAAGCATTCACGGCATATAGGTCTATGGTATTCTGGAGACGAGGCATGCGGGCAATGTAGAACTCACGGCTGTCAGGTCCCCAGAACGGGATACCGAAATACTGGTCATCAGCCGGATCGAAATCAGCCCAGACAACATCACCTGACGGGATTACCTCACTGCAGGCATGAGCGGCAATCTCCACAATTCCGATGCGCACCTGAGGATTGGTCTGACCGGCCTTAGGATAACGTGTCTCGCTCAATGAGCCTCCAAGAGCAAGATCGGTCACACGGGGGCTCTGGGACTGTGATGCAGCTGCTGAAGGATTGGCAAAAGCTGAATATATAGGAAACATCGGTACCTGACTGTTATCGAACCTGTAGAAGCCGATCTTCCTGCTGTCAGGAGACCACCAGAAGGCCCTGTATCGGGACGGACGGCCGAATATCTCCTCATAATACACCCATGAAGCATATCCGTTCAATATCACGTCAGAGCCGTCGGACGTGAGTCGGATTTCCTTCCCGTCAGCAATATCCACGACATAAAGATCATTATCACGTGTAAAAGCAATCTTTGTCGAATCGGGTGAATATGTCATATTCACAGCACCTTCAGGATGAATCGGAAAGTCGGAATATCTATCCGCTGCTGACACTCCGTGACGTTTTACACCAGTCTTTGCATTTACCGCAAAGGCAGTAGTGTCGGCAAAAGTGCCGTCATAAGAAAAAATCACCTCAGAATTACCAAGCCACTTCCAGGCTCTCGGAACCTGTTTGAACTCCTGTGCCGATACACAAACGCATACAGCTAAAAATAAAACCAGCAAAGCTACTCTCTTCATATCGTGTATTGTCTCAGTTGCATGACAACATAGTAAATAATTCATCTTTAAAATTAACCAGACAGACCTTTTCGGTCGCACGGGTCATCGCAGTATAAAGCCATTTAAGGTCATCCACAGTAAGTTCCTCCTGCCAGAAAGGATTATCAATGAAAACACATTTCCACTGACCACCCTGTGACTTATGTCCTGTTATGGCATTGGCATATTTAAGCTGCAAGGCATTATAATACTTATCCTCCCTCACAGCCTCATATCTTTTCTTCTTTGTGGTAATATGCGAATAATCTTCGTTCACTCCCTGATACAGCATATTGGACTGTTCATATGTCAGAGAAGCGCTTTCAGACTCCAGAGTATCCAGAATCACCTTTGCCACGATCTCCTGGTCGTCATAGTCAGGAAAGGAAATGCGTGCCTCGGCAAAATGAAGTCCGTATCTTTCCTCATACTTCGAAATCTTCTCAAGACGTGCGATGTCTCCGTTTGCAATATAATCCATTCCCTTCACATCCTCTACAAAATGATAGCAGTTCTTCACAATCATCAGCTTGTCGTCACGAACTAGCCTTTCCTCCTTGAACTGGACCGTCGAGCGCACTCCAAGATTGTATTTGATAGCCCTTTTGTTGGAACGGCAGAGGATTATGACTTCATCCTCGCCATATGAGGCATAGGCATCAGATATCTTCTCGATAAGTTCACCACCTGAAACCCTTTCCACATCCTCGAATCCTTCTGTCTCCAGTCTAAGGTCACAAATATCCATAACTCCGGGGCCACTATCCAGATCAGTGATAAGGTGCCTGATATTGGTTGCATTATGAAGGATTCCGGATTCTTCCTGCTGACGCACAACAGTGGTAAGCTCCGCAAAAGAGACGCCACCCATCATAGCCATATAATCACGTAGCAGCGCAGGACTGGCATCGAGTCCCACAGGAGGCAGCTGTGCGGAATCTCCGATTAGAATGACCTTGCACTCCACACCGCTGCGCACAAACGACACAAGGTCTTCCAGAAGATTTCCGGACCCGAATACGGAAGTGGACTGCTGCTGCCCTGCATCTATACCGATGAGAGAGACCTCATCAACTATAAAAAGCGTTTCCTTGTCCTTATTCGGTGATAATGTAAACTGACCGAATCCGTCGCCACCGACAGACTTCTGGCGATAGATATGCTTATGGATGGTGAAAGCCTGCTGACCGGCATAAGAAGAAAGCACCTTGGCGGCACGTCCGGTCGGTGCAAGAAGCACACATTTGGTCTGAAACTCCTTTAGAGCAGCTATGACTGAAGCCATTGCCGTGGTCTTTCCGGTACCGGCATAACCGTTCACGACAAGGATATCATCATCTGAACTCACGAAATCAGCTACCTTACGCATAAGGGTGTCCTGACACGTCGTGGGAGTGTGGGAGAAATTGGCCAGAAACCTGGAATATAGGAAATCACTTCTGCTCATCATTTGTCCCTTTTGAACAGGAGTGATATGACAATCAATATAGGATAGATCTCAAGTCGACCAAGGAACATATCGAAAGAATATATGATCTTAGCCATCGACAGCTGTGACGAATAGTTCTCCAGACTTCCCAGCTCTCCTATGCCGGGGCCGACACTACCCACAGATGCGATGACTCCGGATACGGCATCTGCCGGACCGGTACCGCAAAGCATCACGGATACTATGGAAACAAAAATCACGAGTACATAAAGAACTATATACAGCATTACTCCGCTTACAGTACTGTCTGCAAGATGATGTCCGCTCATCCTGACATGCGAGAATGAGGTAGGATGAAGACGTCTCTTCACTTCGTTCCATACAGCCTTGAATGAAATGAGCAGCCTGTCGATCTTTATACCTCCTGTAGTGGATCCGGAACATCCGCAATGAAAAGAAACAAATATCAGAACGACAGATGCAATCCATGGCCATGACGAGTTATCGCAATTGGCAAATCCAGTGGTGGACATGTAGCTGACCACGTTGAAGAATCCGTCCATGACAGCCTTTCCCCATGACTCATAACCACCGTCAGCAATAAGGGAGAATGCAGTCATAAGCGACAGTACCACTATCGATCCGAAATAATACTTCACAACGGTGCTGTTGAGAGGCTTGAACGAACGTGAAGCGAAGACTGCGTAAATCAAGCCGAAATGAAGAGCGGAAACAGCCATGAACACGATGCAGACAAAATCTATCAAACCGGAGTCAAAATATGCAATTGACATGTTTCTGGTGCTGAATCCTCCCGTTGCAGCAATACTGAAAGCATGGTTGATGGCATCAAATGGCGACATTCCGGCCGCCCACAGAGCAAGGAACGAACTAAGTGTCAGACCGATATACACCAAAGTAATGATCCACACAACTTTACTTGACTTATACCTGTATCCGTCCTTTGACAGTGTAGAAAGCTCCATATTCGCCAGTTTAAGACGATATGGACTGGCATCCGGCATGACTAGAAGAAGAAAGACGACGACTCCAAGGCCACCGATATAATGGGTGGATGAACGCCAGAAAAGCATGCTCTTCGGAAGAGACTCCACATCATTCAGAATAGTGGATCCTGTCGTGGTATATCCGGATACGCTTTCAAACCAGGCATTCACCAAGGTGAATTCTCCTCCCCAAAGAACATAAGGCAACATGCCGAAGATAAATGACAGCAGCCACGCAAGTACGATTGTGACAAAACCATCCTTAAGGGAAAGCGACGGGACTTTCTTCACAAAAATAAAAGGAAAGGCACCTACAATCAATGTAATCACGAAACTGATCAGCAGAGGAGAGAAACCGGAATCCCTTCCATTAAGCAGAGATACGCCTATGGAAAGCAACATGAACAAGGCGCTCACAAGAAGAGCCTTGCCTACATTTACCGATATGCCTTTTATATTCATTTTCCTTTTTCCTCGCGAAGTGACCTGATCCGCTTCTTAAGTTCGAGATTCTCCTCAATAAGTTCTGTGACACCGTTATTGATGTTTGCCAGTTGGTCATCACCTTCGAAGACGTATCCATGCCTTCGTCCCAGCTGTCGGTAATTGTCAATCCCGGATGATATCTTATATATAGGATTCACGTAATATGACATAAGGAAATATGCAAGAAGCAGTACAAGAAGGAGTCCAGCACCGACAGAGACAACACCCGGCATGATACTTCTGTAGAATCCTTCCTCAAACTCAGCTGAATTGGTTTTCAATTCCTCATGTATGGCTTCGTTAAGATTATCTATGTCCAGACGGAACTTGCTGTATGAGGGCTGGAGACTTCCGAAAAACCACTCTCCCGTATTTACGGTATCCGCAAGAAAAACCTCATCAAACTTCAGTGAAGTCTTCATGAAGTTATCGAACGATACTGAAACGGAATCAACCATAGGCAGAGTATTCACTGATGTGATAGAACTTTTCAGTGAATCCGCCTGGGCCTGAAAATACTGTATATCGAAGTCCGGCATCAGATAAAGGTCATTCATAACCACAGCTGCAAGCATCTGCTGGTCATACTCCTGGGTAAGATCCGCAAGACGCTGCGAAAGATTGATGCTCTTTATGTTGGAAGCAATCAGATCCGACACATAATCACTCATTCTGCGGTATTCCAGAATGGAAATAATGCTGGACACCAGAAGTATAGCAGCGATGGACCCAAGCGAGAAGAAAAGCTTGCGTCTCATAGAGGGTCTGACCTCATTTCTGCGTTTAAACAATTTCAGCGACATACTCCTTATGCGTTATACAACTTACAAATATACAATTTTTCTCTATCAGATCGTAAACATCTGCGAGGGATATTGACGCGGAAGGCACCTGAGCGAAACTGTACCTGAAGGAACTCCTATCTCTGCAAGGGCATCGGCCGAACATCTGTAAGCAAGGTCATGAGTATTGTTGTTCTCGCTCAAATGACAAAGGAAGATGTTGCGCAGGCCGGAATGCCAGAATCTGCGGATTGCCGACGCACATTCATCATTGCTCAGATGGCCGCATCCCTGCACGATACGCATCTTCAGCTCATAAGTATATGGGCCGCTCATAAGCATATCCATGTCGTAATTCGATTCAACGACTACAGTATCTGCTCCCCGTGCAAACTCAACCGCCTCGTCAGTCATCCTTCCTACATCTGTCATAATGACAAACCTTCGTCCATCAACTTCTATCGCATATCCTACGGTCTGTGTCGCATCATGTGGCACGACAAAATAACGTACCTTCATGCCGGCAACATCGTTCCATTCACCGTCCATGAGGACACGGCGGCAAGGTCCTATGGTCGGGGCAGTGAAAGTATGACGTGCCAGGGCATCATGTATGGTCCGTGTCGTATAGACCGGCTTGGAAAGTCGCTTGCAGAATGACCCAAGATGACGTATATGGTCCAGGTGGTCGTGCGTCACAAGAACAGCCGAGAACGAATCGGATGTAAGGTCATACTCCTGAAGTACCTTCTTCAGGCGACGTAGACTTACCCCTGCATCTATTATTATTCCATCCTTCTCCGTGCCGAGGTAATAGCAATTGCCGCAACTGCCGCTGGAAAGACTCATGAACTTCAGCATCAGTTTATATCCTCCATCCTTAATGAAGGGTCCTCGAGGATCTCCGCGAGTAAAGCGGAAAGATCGGAACCCGGCTGATAATACACGGCAGGCAGACCTACTGCAACAGCTCCATCAACATTCGCCTGTGAATCATCGATAAAAAGAAGATTTTCTGCAGCTGTACCTATCTGTGTGATTACCGACCTGTAAAATTTCTCAGAAGGCTTAAGAGCCTTCATCTCGAAAGACATGAAGCACTTCATGAATGTTTTCTCAAGAGGTACACCGGCATCTTCAAACATTGACGCTGAACAAGGCAGACATATCGGATTGTTGTTGCTGAGCATGTACAGGTCATACTTTTCAGACATCTTCTTAAGAAGCTCCGCCTTGTAAGGCCGTATGCCGACCAATATTTTATGGAAAGCCTTGTCCACATCCTCCGCCACTGCATCAGGACGGGACTCCGCCAGTACCAGACGACGAAATTCATCTGCATCCATGACACCTTCCTCAAGATCGCCTACAATGCCTTTCTGATGACATGCATCGATAATGGAGTCGGCGTGAGTGTATCCCAGACCTTCGCGAAAAGCAGCCTTGCAGGCCTCCACATCGAGATCGACAAGCACGCCTCCCATATCAAATATCACACTTTTTCTCATAATCTAATTCTTCTCTTCTTCACAATACTTCTTTATGACACTATACGCATCCTCCACTCCGAGCTCTCCCGCACGTGACAGGTCTATGCATCCCTTCTCCTTATCCTTAAGATAAATCAGTACAAGACCTCTGTTGAAATATGCATCACCCATATACGGATATGCCTCGATGGCCTTGGTGTAGCTGTCGATGGAATTTATATGCTCCGACGACAGACAGTAAAGGTTGCCAAGATTGAAATGCAGATAAGGAATGTCAGGCACAAGCTCAAGAGCTGCATTCATATCAGCAATTGCATCTGTATAGTCATACTTTCTGGTCACCTGATCCTTCACGCGAGCTCTCGTGTTGCCTGTATCATCCATCGATAGCACCTGTACATTGCTTTCAATTGAGGATATGAAATCAATCATATCAGCACGCAGGACACCACGGTTCAGATAATAGAATGCCCCGTAAAGTTTCTCAAGTCCATCCTCACCGGCAGATTCATCCACTGCCTTGCCGTAATAATCAAGAGCCGAATTGAACTGCTTGCCGGAATAATCATACAGAGCCCTCAGGAAACTTTCTGAAGCTTTGTCCAATCCCCCACCCCATGCAGTATTCTCAACATAATCAAGAGTCTTCCGGCTTACATCTGACTCCTCATTGCTAATTTCGGTTCCTACCGGAATATATGCCTTGAATCGTTCAAGCAAAGGATTCTCATAACCGCGCGCAAGCGCATAGTTGACGGCATCCTTGTTGTCTGTAAGCACAAACCTGTACAACGGCTTGAGCCTTATGTCTATATCCCTATGCTGAAGAAGCTCGTCGTTGAAGTCCTTCTTCGCGAAATCCGCATCCAAAGACAGAAGAGCGCTGTATTTCTTTGTCGTATCCGCAAAAGACCCGGCATCGGAAACATTCTTCTCACGATACTCCCTCACCTTCTTCTGCGCAGTATCATAATCCTTCTTAGACGCCTTTGCATTTCCAAGAAGATTATTCACATACGCCCTGTTCATATATGCCTTCGCAAAATCCGGATACAGCTCTATAGCACTATCGTAATCGGCCAGGGCATCCTTATACATCCCCAGTTCAATGAGGATCGAAGCCCTGTTGAAATAAGCCAGCACATTACGCGGATTGATATTAAGCACCCTGTCCATATCATCCAACGCATCCTCATATGCGCCAAGCTGTGCATGGATCAGTCCCCTGTTATATAAGGTAAGGGCGTTGCCGGGGTCATCCTTAAGCACCCTGTTCAGGTCAGCCATCGCTTCCTTGTACTTCTCCTGTTCATAGAACATAATGGCCCTGTTGAAATATGCAAATGTGTTCGCCGTATCCAGCTCAATGGCCTTGTTCATATCACTCACCGCAAGGTCATATTTCTTCTGTGCTGCATATAGACGTCCACGCCGCACGTAGCCTTCCGGATCGAAACGGTCAAGCTTTATGGCCTTGTTGTAATCAGTCACAGCCTTCAATGTATCCTTCAGGAAAAGATAGCTTGCACCTCTGTTGAGATATGCGGAAGGGTCCTTAGGCTCTTTCCTTATATATCTGTCGAAATCCTTCACAGCCTTGTCGAACTGTTGTGACAGGAAGTAGGTCACTCCTCTGCTGAAATACAGGCCGACATAGCCGGGACGCAGGTCAATGGCCTTCTGAATATCTTCCAGAGCTGTCTCATAATTTCCGAAACGGCTCTCAGCAATACCGCGGTAATGGTATCCAGACGTAAACACAGGATTCAGACGTACAGAACGGTCGAAGTCACGCTTGGCTCCACGAAGGTCACCCAGGTTATATTTGGCAATGCCGCGGAAGAAATAGGTAAGATGTGAGGATGTGTCAAGCTGGGCAAGGACATTGAAGTTCTCTATAGCCTGGGCATACTTGCCTTCGGACAAGGCATTGCGGCCGCGCATATAGAAAACATCCTTGTCGTATTGAGCATAAAGTCCCTGCATGCCAGCTGACGCAAACACGAAAATCAGTATCAAGGTCTTTATAACTCTATTCATCCTATTAAAATTTTTACTAATTTTGACCCCGAATTAAGCCAAGTTACAAATATAGCAATTTATCAGGCCCATGCCGTCAAAAATATTAAAAAAATACATCTGGCTGACAATCTCATGCTTCCTTTACCTGTCTGCATACGCGCAGAGCGATTGGGGAAAGGAACGTGATGCAGCCAAAGCAGGCATCAGCGAAAGAAGACTTGGCATCAACGTATCGTTTCTAGCAGACACGTTGTGTAAAGGCAGGGCTACTGGCACCCGTGGAGGAACTGAAGCAGCATTCTGGATCGAACGGCAGTTTTCGGAAGCCGGCCTCATTCCATTCGAACATGGATATGCAATGTCTTTCCTTACACCTGCAGGGGCAAAGGCCCATAATCTGGTAGGGCTTCTTCCCGGATCCCTGTCGGCACCGAGAGACCGCTATATAATCGTGGGAGCCCACTATGATCATCTCGGGCAATTGAATGGAAGCATATATCCGGGGGCTGATGCAAACGCATCGGGTACCATCGCAATGACATCCCTTGCAGGAATGTTCGCACAGATGCGCCAGATGGGCAAGGTATACGACAGCAGCATAATCTTCGTCGCATTCGATGCAAAGGAGCACGACCTGGCAGGTTCGGAAGACCTGTGGAACACGATATCGGACGGAACGCTTACCGACCCAGTCAGTGGAAAACCGATTACGCGCGGCAAGATATCACTTATGGTGAACATCGACCAGGTAGGAAGCACCATGGCTCCCCTCTCCAAGGAAAGGAGCGACTATCTCATAATGCTCGGCACCCCTTCTCTTAAACAATCCAAGAGGAAAGTACTCGAGAATGTGAATTCATCCAACGGAATCGATATGGAAATTGCCTTGGACTATTACGGAAGCCGCAACTTTACCAAAGTCTTCTATCGTCTTTCCGACCAGAGAATCTTCGTGGACAACAAGGTCCCTGCCGTGCTTTTCACATCCGGCATCACAATGAACACAAACAAGACCCGCGACACAGCCGCGAGTCTTGACATGCATATCCTCCGAAAAAGGATCGAACTTATGTTCCACTGGATTGAAGAGATGCTTTAACGTCCCTTATACATCTCCTCATAATACTTCTCATACTCTCCGGAAGTGATCCGGTCCATCCATTCCTGATTGTCCAGATACCAGCGTACGGTCTTTTCTATGCCCTCCTCGAACTGAAGGCTCGGCTCCCAGCCAAGTTCCTTCTGGAGCTTGGTGCTGTCGATTGCATAACGTGCATCATGACCAAGACGATCAGTTACGTAAGTAATAAGGTCAAGGCTGTGTCCCTCAGGATTGCCGAGAATCCTGTCCACAGTCTTTATCATCACCTTTATCAGGTCGATGTTCTTCCACTCATTAAAGCCGCCGATGTTATATGTCTCCGCAATCCTGCCTTCATGGAAGATCAGGTCAATTGCCCTCGCATGGTCCTCGACATAAAGCCAGTCGCGCACATTCTCTCCCTTTCCATATACAGGGAGTGGCTTACGATGACGTATATTGTTGATAAACAATGGTATAAGCTTTTCCGGAAACTGATACGGGCCATAGTTGTTAGAGCAGTTGGTCACAATCGTCGGAAGGCCGTATGTATCGTGGTAGGCACGTACGAAATGGTCTGAAGAAGCCTTGGCTGCGCTATATGGGGAATGAGGATTATACTTGGTCGTCTCATAGAAGAAGTCATCTCCATAAGCCTTATGACCCTCGGATGAGGCCACGGTCTTGAAAGGAGGTTTGATTCCTTCAGGATGGTTCATGCTCAGGGCACCATATACCTCGTCGGTGGAGATATGGTAAAATCGGCACGGGATGCCTTCTGAGTCCTGCGGGAGAGGGGAACATTCCCCCTCGCTTCTGTTTCCCGACCCGCAGGACTCAGAAGGCATGACATAGTTGAACTGTTCCCAATAAAGTTTTGCCGCCTGAAGAAGCGAAAGAGTACCCATCACATTCGTGCGCGCAAAAGTGAAAGGATCCTTGATCGAGCGGTCCACATGCGACTCGGCGGCAAGATGGATGATGCCATCCACCTTCTCATCCTGCATCAGCTTATAGAAGGAATCGAAGTCGCAGATATCCATCTTCACGAACTTATAATTAGGTCTGTCCTCTATATCCTTGAGATTGGCAAGATTGCCTGCATAAGTAAGCTTATCCAGGTTGATGATGTTGTACTCCGGATACTTGTTCACAAAAAGACGGACTACATGAGAGCCGATGAATCCGGCACCGCCGGTGATTACTATGTTTCTTTTCATTATCGTTTCAGATTATCTATACATTTCTTCAAGGATTCTGTCCAGTAAGGAATCCTTATCCCGAACGTCTCCTTTATCTTGGTCTTGTCCAATACGGAATACGAAGGCCTCTTCACAGGACTCGGGAACTCGTCGCTATGGCATGGAAGCACCTCACATTGCGTCGTACCATTATATTCGGCAATCATCTTGGTGAAGTCGAACCAGCTGCAGACACCTTCGTTGCTGTAGTGGTAGATGCCTGACTTCCTGTAGGAGCATGGTGCATCGCCGCTGTCCTCAGAACAAGACCCATGACAATTGTGCAAAGCATAATCCTTAAGCACTACCTGTATGGCATCTGCCAGATCCAGGGCATATGTAGGCGTACCCACCTGATCAAAAACCACCTTTATCTGAGGCTTGGTGGCTGTCAGGTTCATCATGGTCTTGCAGAAGTTCTTTCCGAACTCGCTGTAAAGCCATGCCGTACGGATGATGACATGGTCGCACCCGGAGGCGGTTATCTTCTGCTCTCCGAGAAGCTTTGTCATGCCGTACACACCCGTAGGGGTTCCCTTCTGATCCTCCCTGCAAGGGGTATTATACGGATCCCCACCAAAGACATAGTCGGTAGAGACATGAATCAGAAGACCACCTGCCTCCTGCATCGCACCGGCAAGAATACCGGGAGCATCTGCATTAAGCTTTTCAGCAAGTGCTTCATTCGACTCCGCAGCATCAACATTGGTATAGGCGGCACAGTTCACAATGGCAGACACACCATTTTCCTGAACAATCCTGCGGACAGCATCAGGATCGGTAATGTCAAGATAAACCGTCTCAACACCATCTGCCTGACATACATCGGTAAAGATGTATCTGTCAGCGCTGGTCCGGGACACTATACGCATCTCGTTGCCGAGCTGGCCGTTGGCTCCTGTCACTAATACTGTCATCATTATTCAATATTTGCACGGCCCGTCTGCCTGACCTCATCTATGACGCGAAGCAGATACTGACCATACTGATTCTTTATCATAGGCTGAGCAAGCTCACGCATCCTCTCCTCGTTGATCCATCCCTGGCGATAAGCGATTCCCTCAAGGCAGGCCACCTTAAGTCCCTGACGCTTCTCGAGTACCTCTATATAAGTTGAGGCTTCCGAAAGCGAGTCATGCGTTCCGGTATCAAGCCATGCAAAACCGCGGCCGAGAGTCTGGACCTTCAGTTCCCCGTCGGCAAGAAAATGCTGATTTACGGTCGTGATTTCATATTCACCCCTGGCAGAAGGCTTTATATTATGCGCTATATCAACAACTTTATTCGGATAGAAATACAGTCCCACAACAGCGTAGTTGCTCTTAGGCTCGGCAGGCTTTTCCTCTATGCTAAGGCAATTGCCTTCGTTGTCGAACTCAGCCACGCCATATCGCTGAGGATCGCTCACCCAATAGCCGAAGACCGTAGCCTTTCCTTCCTCTTCCGCAGAACGAACAGCTTCCCTCAAAAGAGGCACAAATCCGTTTCCATGGAATATATTGTCGCCCAGCACAAGGCAGGCACAGTCGTCACCAATAAAATCCGCACCTATGGTAAATGCCTGCGCAAGTCCGTCAGGAGATGGTTGCTCGGCATATGTGAAATTCACCCCGTAATCACTTCCGTCTCCGAGAAGCCTCTTGAAACCAGGAAGGTCATAAGGAGTGGAGATGATAAGGATATCACGTATCCCGGCCAGCATCAGCACCGAAATCGGATAATACACCATCGGCTTGTCATAGATAGGCATCAGCTGTTTCGAGATACCCTTGGTAATCGGGTACAGGCGAGTGCCGGAGCCTCCAGCGAGAACTATTCCTTTCATAATTTAATATAGATTATCGTTATATTCAAACAACCATTCCGCATCCTTCAGTCTCGGATGCCTTGTATCCTTTTCAGACAGGACAATCTTATCTGCAGGCACCTTCCAGTCAATTCCAAGGTCAGGATCATCCCAGGCAATGGCTCCTTCACTCTCCGGAGCATAAAAATTATCACACTTGTACTGGAATATCACTTCATCCGTCAGCACCACAAAACCGTGCGCAAACCCTCTCGGCACGAAAAACTGACGATGGTTATCCTCGCTAAGCTCCACCGCCACGTGCTGCCCGAATGTAGGAGAGCCCTTGCGGATATCAACAGCTACATCGAGGACCGCACCCTTGACGACTCTCACAAGCTTGCTCTGCGAATAAGGGGGCTTCTGGAAATGAAGACCGCGCAGCACGCCGTAACGTGACTTGCTCTCGTTGTCCTGCACGAACTTGACTTCCCTCACCTGCGAATTGAAATCCCTCTCCGAAAATGATTCAAAGAAATACCCACGATGGTCACCGAACACCTTAGGCTCGATTATCATCACACCGTCTATGGCAGTTTTGATTACATTCATATTTTAATTATCTGAAAATTCTAGAAATGGATTTCCATGCGATATTAAGCCAGTCAAATACAACTGAACGCTTTGAAAGTCTCATCAAAGCACATGAATTCCAGTATTTTGCCTTAATGGCAATATAATCCTCGACGACCTTTTCTATATTCAAATGCTCGAGCGCATAATTCCTGGCCCAATGCGCATCTGCAGGATTATACTTCATCATCTCATCGATGAACTCATCCTTTGTAAAACGTCTGCCACTTCCTCTGCCGGAACAGTTGCAGGCTATGGCCGCCTCAATATTATCAGCCGTAATGTAGCCATCTCCAAGTTCCGCCTTCATGTAACCACTGCAGTCGTAGGATATCACGCAACGGCCGCAGGCCATGGCATCGTACAACGACCGCCCTATACCTATCACCATGTCCGCCTCATTTATCTTTTCCTCTATGCTCCACACATTATCCGTATGCTTGTTGCAGGACAGGAATTTTACGCCGGCTGCTGTATAGTAGTCTTTCAATGTTTCATTAAGTTCATCGGACTGGCACAGAGAAAGGACGCAAGACAGTTCTGAAGAAACCGGCTTATGGGGAGCGAAACGGCGACAGTCTATACCATTCTTGATAACGATTGAACGATAGCCCTTCTTCACAAGGTGCCGTTTCACTTCTTCAGTGACGCTTACATGAAAATCCGCACCTATATTCGGCTGTTCAAGAGAAGGGACCGTACCATGACAGGTCTGTATGGTAAAACCATATCTATGGAGTTTTCTGACACATGTCTTATGATTGGCCAGAATAAGGTCATAACGCTTACCTGTCATAAAAGGGACACCCTCTCGCTCCAGAAGTTCTGAAACAGGACCTTTTCTAAATGTGAAATATTCGACTATATGTCCCTGGCGCTTTAGTTCAACAGCCAGGGCGTATATATAATTCTCTGTACCACCGGTCTTCTGAAGATGGTTGTTGGCTAATAGAATCTTCATAACAGAAACGTAAAAACCTTTATTACAATCTGCAAATATACTAAACTGTTTTGAATTTTCCTACAAAAACATAAGCAGGAGTTATTTACGATAACATTAAGACTTTTAACAAATTTTAGCTATCTTTGCATGTTTGTTAAACATTATTTGAAATGAAAGAATTCTGGTACGTACTCAAGCGCTATGCATCACCTTATAAAGCCAATATGTTCTGGGCAGTTATCCTCAATATACTGTCTGCCATATTCAACATATTCTCCTTTACACTCATAATACCTATCCTTCAGATTCTGTTCAAGATGGACACGACCGTCTATGAATTCATACCATGGGGCAGCACGCTTCCGATGAAGGATATTGTGATGAACAACATATATTTCTACATAACAGAAATGATCGCTTCACGCGGAGCATCCACAACTTTGCTTCTGCTCGGATTATTCATGATGACGATGACCTTGCTCAAGACTTCATGCTATTTCGGTTCATCGGCAGTAATGGTTCCGCTCAGAACAGGAATAGTAAGAGACATCCGTATAAATGTATACAACAAGATAACAAGCCTGCCTATGGCCTTTTTCTCTCAGCAGAGGAAAGGAGACATCATAGCACGCATGAGTGGAGACGTGGCTCAGATTGAGTACACGATAACCAGTTCATTGGACATGCTCATCAAGAATCCTATTCTGATACTTTTCTACTTCGCGACCCTCATTGCGACAAGCTGGCAGCTTACATTGTTCACATTGTCTGTAGTACCGCTGATGGCATGGGGCATGAGTGTACTTGGAAAGAAACTGAAAAGCCACTCCCTCGAGGCACAGAGAAAATGGAGCGACACCATGTCACAGCTCGACGAAACTCTTGGAGGCCTTAGAATAATAAAGGCCTTCATTGCAGAAGACAAGATGAGGGACAGATTCACCCACACATGCAATGACTACAGGAAATCCATCAGCAGAGTGCAGATAAGACAGGCATCCGCACACCCAGTCAGCGAGTTCCTCGGCACATGCATGATCATGATAGTACTATGGTTCGGAGGTACGCTGATACTTGGAGAAAAGTCTCCTATCGATGCACCTACATTCATATTCTACATGGTCATACTCTACAGCGTGCTGGCTCCGCTGAAGGAGTTCTCAAGGGCAGGATACACCATCCCTCAGGGTCTTGCCTCTATGGAAAGAATAGACAAGATCATGAACGCCGTCAATGACATAACCGATCCTGAAAAGCCGGCGGAGCTTACGGAATTCAAGGAGAAGATCGTCTTTAATGGAGTAGGATTCAGTTATGAAGAGGACAGAGAAGTCCTCAAGGACATATGCATGGAAATCCCTAAAGGCAAGATGGTGGCTCTCGTGGGCCAGTCCGGATCCGGCAAATCCACTCTCGTGGACATGATTCCGAGATATTATGACGTATGCACGGGAAATATAACTCTCGACGGCAAGGACATCAGGGAATTCCGTGTCAAGGACCTGAGAAGCCTCATAGGAAACGTAAATCAGGAGGCTATCCTGTTCAATGACACCATATTCAACAACATCGCCTTCGGAGTGGAAGGCGCTACGATGGAGGAGGTTGTAGCTGCGGCAAAAATTGCCAATGCACACGATTTCATCATGGAAAAGGAAGATGGATACTATACAAATATCGGCGACCGCGGAGCAAAACTTTCCGGAGGTCAGAGGCAGAGAATCAGCATTGCACGTGCAATCCTGAAGAATCCGCCTATCCTCATTCTTGACGAAGCCACTTCTGCGCTTGACACCGAGTCGGAAAAGCTGGTTCAGGAAGCCCTTGACAGACTGACCGGGTCAAGAACCACAATCGCTATTGCCCATAGACTTTCCACCATCAAGAACGCCGACGAGATATGCGTGTTGCACGAGGGACGTATCGTGGAACGAGGGAAGCACGAGGAACTTCTTGCACTTGACGGATATTACAAGAAGCTGAATGACATGCAGGCCTTATAAATCAGACAATTCCATCACAATGGCAAAAGTATTAACTATACTACATATATTCTATCACGAACAGACTGATTATTTCATTGAGAAGTTGTCAAATATAAACAGCTGTCAATGGGACCTTCTGGTTACATATACTACATACAACCAGCAGACGATAGATAAGATCCGCAAATTCAAGCCAGATGCTGTCATAATGAAATCCGACAATATCGGATACGACGTCTGGCCGTTCATTCAGGCACTCAAATCCATTGACATCGACTCGTATGACTACATTCTGAAGCTTCATACGAAAAACACGGCCAACAAAAAGAAAATAAGACTTAACGGACAGAAGCTCACCAACCGCAAATGGGGAGATCTTCTGGTGAACTCGATGCTGAAATCTCCTGAGCAGTTCAGGAAATGCCTCGACATAATGGACAATAACCCTAAAGCCGGCCTGGTATGCAGTCTTGAACTTTTTGTAGGACTGACCCAGAGACGCGCCGAAGACATGTCATTGCTGGAATACGAAGCAAAACGTATAGGTATGAAGACCAGAAGCGGAAAATTCTGTGCCGGAACAATGTTCATGATAAGGCCTCAATGTCTTAAGAAGATCATAGAAGCTGATTTCGACCCGTCACAATGGGAGCAGAGACCATCACACAGCGGCGGTACGCTGGCTCATGTCTATGAAAGGATTTTCTGCATAGCCGTTCTGGATGCTGGATACAGGTGCAGGACCATAGCAGCATATCCTTTGAACATCCCTCGCGTCTTCATACATAAGCATATCAGTCCATATATGAAGCAGATATTCACAATGGACAGATACGGGGAAGACCGCAGAAAATGCGTAGTCATACTCGGTAAAAGGATAATGCTCAGCGACAGCAAATAAGCCCTTGCAAGATGAAGAAGAAGACACGTACCATATCTGCAATAGTATTCTGCATCTACATTGCAGCGGTCTTGGTATTGTGCTTTATGAAGTCGGATGACATACCTCAACCCACATTCACAATTTTCGGGTTAGAGGCTGACAAAATAGCTCATTTTTTCATGTTTGCACCATTCCCAGTCTTATCATATGCTGCCTTTGCCGGTAACTGGAAACAATCATGGAAGCATCATCTTCTGCTGACAGGGCTTCTGATAGCAGGAATCGGATCAGCTATGGGCACCGAATATATCCAGACGCTTCTGGAATACAGATCTGGTGATGCATATGACTTTGCCGCCGATATAATCGGTATGGCAGCAGGAGGACTTGTTACAGCCGTGTATATTCTTTCAAAAAAGTATTGCTAAAGATGAAAAGACTCTTGTCCATAATCATATACCTTATATTTTCAATTGCCGCATACGGACAAAAAGAAATCGTGCAGGACTTCAAGCCGGCCTGCGATTCCATTGCAGCACTGCTTCAGGAAAGAACTGGAGTCAAGGGGAAGGTAGAGCTGAAATCAGTGATGAAAAGGAAGGGCAATCTGGATTTCTATTTCACAGAATCACTTGGAGATTTCCCTTGGTATGGCTCTGGCCCGCAATGGCTACGCAATACACTTAAGGAACTTCTTCCAGAAGGATACGGAAAGTTCAGAATAGGCCAGATATACAGCAGAAGAGTTCCACTCAAGGAATTGGTGACTCCTGTTCTCAAATCTTCAGGCAAGCCCTCTGAAGGTGCCCTCAGGGTCAAGGAACCGTCTCGCAGCAATACTCTGGTCAGAGAACTCGGAGGCATGGAATTCGACAAAGGTCTTTCAGGAAGACACATCGCACTATGGCAGAGCCACGGAAGATATTATTCACATGGCTCTGACAGATGGGAGTGGCAGAGGCCGTGCCTGTTCCGGACATGCGAGGACATGTTCACCCAGGGATTCGTGCTCCCCTACCTCGTGCCTATGCTTGAGAATGCCGGAGCATACGTGATGCTTCCCCGTGAAAGGGACATTCAGAAGAATGAAGTCATTGCCGACAACGACCAGACAAAAGGCGGACGTGGCAGGGCAAGATACGAGGAGAAAGGGGCATGGAGCAACGCAGGAACTGGATTCGCAGACACTAAACCGACATATCGCGACCTCGAGAATCCGTTCACCTTCGGTACAGCAAGACAGGCTGAATGCATCCCGCACGGCAAGTCCGGATCATATGCTTCAGTTACCTGGACTCCGGATATACCGGAAAGAGGCAGATATGCCGTCTATGTATCATACAAGACTGTTCCGGGCAGCACAGCCACAGCAGTATATACAGTGAAGCATCTCGGCGGTACAAGCCGGTTTGTCGTGAACCAGAAGATGGGAGGCGGCACATGGATCTATCTCGGCACATTTGAATTCGGACAGGGGGAAGGAGGTCATGTACGTCTCGACAACAGGACCCCTGAAGGATACAGGCATACCTCAGGAAGCATAGTCACCGCAGATGCCGTGAGATTCGGTGGAGGATTCGGCAACATCGAGAGAGGTCATTACGAGGACACCACATTCACCAAGGAAGAACCGTGCACCTCAGGCCTCCCGAGATCGGCTGAGGCTGCCAGGTACTGGCTTCAGTGGGCAGGAGTCGATTCCACGATATATTATCAGAACAATGGTCTGAACGACTATAAGGACGACTTCATGTCCAGAGGTGACTGGGTGGAATGGATCAGCCGTGGCTCAAGAATGAACCCAAGCAAGAAACAGGGGCTCGGAATACCGGTGGACCTTTCGCTCGGTTTCCATACCGATGCAGGAGTGACTCCGGACGATTCGCTCGTAGGCACTCTGGCGATATATACCCTCAAATCGGAAAGAAGCAGGAAACTTCCGGACAAGGAAGACAGGATGACAAGCAGGCAGATGGCAGACATTGTGCAGAGCCAGATTGTCAGAGACCTCAGGGACGGATTCGATTCATTATGGACAAGACGGTCCATCTGGGACAGGGGCTACAGGGAAAGCCGGACGCCTTCGTCTCCATCGATGCTCCTCGAGCTTCTATCTCATCAGAACTTTGCCGACATGAAATACGGACTCGACCCGTCGTTCCGTTTCACAGCAAGCCGGGCAGTATATAAAGGTATAGTCAAATATCTCAGCAACAGATACGGATGCAGCTATGCCATACAGCCCCTCCCGGTGGAGTCCGTTGGAATCAGGCTTGCAGATGACGGTGCGATCATAAGCTGGAAAGCAGTGGAAGACCCTCTTGAACCGACAGCGTCACCCGAGGGCTTCATCCTGCAGACAAGATACGATGACGGAGCATTCGACAAAGGAAGGGTGCTTAAGGACCTCACACGCGACGGAGACTTCTACAGCATAAAGGTACCTATGAGCAAGGGACAGATATACAGTTTCAGGCTAACTGCATTCAACGAAGGAGGACAGAGTTTCCCATCCGAAACGGTAAGTGCAGGAATACCTCTGGAGAGCTCCGGAAGGCAGAGTGTATTGGTAGTGAACAACTTCGACAGGGTCAGCGGTCCGGCATTCATCGACACCCCAGGATACGCAGGATTCGACAGCAGACGCGACAGTGGAGTGCCTTATATCGAAGACATCACATTTACCGGAGAGATGAACGAATCCAGAAGAGGAATGCAGTGGAGGTCAAATGAAGGCCCGGGATTCGGAGCATCATACACCGACAAGGCGGGAGACACTGTAGCCGGAAACACATTCGACTATTCATCAGTACATGGAAAGGCCATAATGCAGGCAGGCCATCCGTTCTTCACATGCAGCAACGAAAGATTCTGCAGCGACAGCACATATTTGCAGGATGCATGGGCGGTAGACCTCATATGCGGGAAGCAGGTGACAACAAGCATCGGTTCTGGACAGACACAGCGCTACAGCGTATTCCCGACAGAAATGCAGGAAGCATTACGCGCATTTGCTGCACGTGGAGGGCATATGCTTATAAGCGGAGCCTATATCGGGACAGATATCTGGGACCAGGTATTCCCTGTCCGTACCGACAGCCTTTTCAGAGCTGAATCCCAAAGGTTCGCAGAGAAGGTCCTCGGCTACAGATGGATCACCTCCAATGCCAGCCCTAACGGACTCATACGTCCTGTACGCAACCCTCTGCTAAAGTCCGCGATGGAGATATCTGACGTATGGAATACACCTAACGGGATATGTTACAGCGTGGAATCTCAGGACGGAATCGCTCCGGCATCAGCCGGCGCATACAGCATATTCAGATATGCCGACAGCGGAATTTCTGCAGGCACTGGCTACAAGGCAGAAGGATACAGGACCATTTGCCTCGGCTTCCCTGTAGAGACATTGAAATATAAGTCAGACATTAACGAAATCATACGTCTCTCCCTTGATTTCTTCAAGGAATAAACCATAAAAACCGACAGCCATGACCGCACGTGAATCAGAAATCATCGAATTGATCAGAAAGGAAGTCAAGCCAGCGCTCGGATGCACAGAGCCAATCGCCGTAGCCCTTGCAGTCGCAAAGGCAATGGAGATCATTGAAGACAGATGCTCCCCTGCCGACCCGAATTGGAGATTCGGATCGGGATATGTCCTCAAGGTGGAAGTCAGCGGCAACATTCTCAAGAACGGAATGGGTGTCGGAATACCTGGCACCGGAATGGTAGGCCTCCATATAGCCGCGGCTCTTGGAGCTGTGTGCGGCAAGTCTTCATACGGCCTGGAAGTGCTTCACGACCTTGACGAAAGATCAATAGCCAAGGCCAAGGAACTCGTCGAATCAAAATCCGTCACTGTAGGAGTAGCCGACACTGAACACAAGCTGTACGTAAAGGCATCAGTGGAAGTCACAGGCGAGCACTGTGCAAGCGCCGTCATAGAAGACGACCACGACAGGATAATAGAGACATGCTACGACGGAGCCGTGCTTTCATGCGGAAGGGTGACAGAGGCTGTTGTTGAGGGGGATCAGAAAAGCACCCTCGATTACCATCTTACAGTAAAGGAAATCTTTGATTTTGCAAAGAGCGTGTCCTATGAGGACATACGGTTCATCCTCGAATCGAAGACTTTGAATCTCGCCCTGGCGGAAGAGGGCATGAAAGGCAATTACGGTCTGAAGGTAGGCTATTTCATCAGTCATTCCGCAAACAGGGAGGTATTCGGCGGTGATTTCCTTTCATATGCCATGTCGATGACTGCTGCTGCATCTGATGCGCGTATGGCAGGATGTACCCTGGCGGCGATGAGCAATTCAGGAAGCGGCAACCAGGGAATCACCGTGACTATGCCCGTTATAGCATATTCACTCAAATACGACACATCAGACGAGGCACTTGCACGCGCACTTGTCCTCAGCCACCTTGTGGCCATCCACATCAAGGGATACCTCGGAAAACTCTCGGCTTTATGCGGATGCGTGATTGCTTCGACAGGAGCGGCATGCGGCCTGGTCTATCTGCGCGGTGGAGACTATGAGCAGATATGCTCTGCCATCAAGAACATGGTTGGAAACATCACCGGAATGGTATGCGACGGAGCAAAGGTAGGTTGTGCGATGAAGGTCGCTTCGGGCGTGTCATGTGCGCTTCAGTCAGCGGTTCTGGCACGCGAAGGAATATGCATTTCAGAGCATGACGGAATCATCGAAAAGGATATCGAGAAGACCATACAGAATCTCGGACGCATCGGCTCGGTGGGCATGCAGAACACCGACAACATGATTCTGGACATCATGGTCTGCAAGTAGTCATTACTATACACAGCGACTACCATGTTTTGAAACAATCCCTCCCACTACGTGGGCCCCTCCCTCTGCGGCCAGAGGGGTAGCACGGTTTCAAAACATGGTAGTCGCTGTAAGTTTATACCTTCCAGACCTTGAGATATTGCTGGAGGGCCCACATCTCGTCACGATATTTTGCAGCGGCGAGGAAGTCCAGGTCGGCTGCGGCTTTCTGCATATTGCGCTTGGCCTGCTCCACCGCCTTCTCCACCTGAGGTCTTGTCATAGAGCGGATTACAGGATCCTGCAGCACTGCCGCGAGGTCGGCCTGCAGATAGCCATCGACATAGGCAGAGTTGGTCTCACGCTTCGAGTCATGGCCGAGTCCCACGCTGACACTTCCCTTTCCAAGGTCAGTAGGGTCAGGAATATATGTCGGATCATCATATGAGTTGGCGGCACTGACTCTTCCATTGACGCTGTTGGCGAGCCTCGGATTCCGCGTCCTGGATGCAAGATCTTCCTGTACACCGGTCCATGCTGCACGCCCGTAGGTATTGCCTCCCCCTGCTGCCGCTCCGGCTTCCTCCAGGAGCACATTGCGCTTGACAGCCACCTGAGTCGGAGTGATGCCGTGAAGCTTATTGTATTCCATCTGCTTGGTACGGCGCCGGTCGGTCTCGTAGATGGTCTGCTGCATAGAGTCAGTGATGGTATCGGCATACATTATCACCAGACCGTTCACATTTCTTGCGGCACGTCCGGCCGTCTGGGTAAGAGCACGTCCGCTCCGGAGGAAGCCCTCCTTGTCTGCATCAAGAATTGCAACCAACGAAACCGTCGGGATATCAAGGCCTTCCCTGAGGAGATTCACACCAACAAGCACATCAAACAGACCGTTCTTGAAATCTTCAATGATCTCCACGCGCTCCATAGTATCCACATCGGAGTGGATATAACGGCAGCGGACTCCCATCTTGGTGAAATATTTTTCAAGTTCCTCAGCCATACGTTTGGTCAGAGTGGTCACGAGCACCCTCTCATCCAGTTCCGCCCTCTTTCGGATTTCTTCCAGAAGGTCATCCACCTGATTCTCAATAGGACGTACCTCTATCGGAGGATCCAGGAGCCCGGTAGGTCGCACGACCTGCTCCACCACCAGGCCCTCGGACTTTTCAAGCTCATAGTCTGCCGGAGTTGCGCTGACGAATACCTTCTGGCCGGTGATGGCCTCGAACTCATCGAACTTGAGAGGTCTGTTGTCAGCGGCCGCAGGCAGGCGGAAACCGTACTCCACAAGAACCGACTTGCGGGAATGGTCTCCTCCGTACATGGCCCTTATCTGTGGGAGAGTCACATGACTTTCGTCTATGAAAGTGATGAAATCCTTCGGGAAATAGTCAATCAGGCAGAACGGTCTCATTCCTTCGCTCCTGCCGTCGAAATAGCGTGAATAGTTCTCTATTCCCGGGCAATAGCCCATCTCCTTGATGAATTCAAGGTCATATTCCACACGCTGCTTCAGACGCTTGGCCTCCAGATGCTTGCCTATCTCATGAAAGTACTCGCACTGGGCCATCATATCGTCCTGAATCTGGCTTATAGCCTTTGTGCTGCGCTCCTTCGTGGTCACGAAATTGCCGGCGGGATAAATGGATATCTCGTCCAATTCGTCAATAAAGGCTCCAGTAAGGGGGTCGATGATGGAAATCTGCTCCACCTCGTCGCCGAAGAACTCTATCCTTACGGCATTTTCTCCATAGCCTATGCAGATATCTACGGTATCTCCCCTCACCCTGAATGTTCCGCGCTTGAAATCCACCTCAGTGCGGGAATACAGAGCATCCACAAGCTGATAAAGCAACCTTGTCATGCTTCTCTGCTCTCCCCTCCTCACGTGGACAGTCTGGGCATGGAAGTCAGCAGGGTTTCCTATACCATAAAGACATGACACACTGGAAATTACAATAACATCTCTTCTACCTGAAAGCAGAGCGGATGCAGCACTGAGCCTGAGTTTCTCGATCTCGTCATTGATGCTCAGGTCCTTTTCGATATATGTGTCCGTCACCGGAAGATAAGCCTCCGGCTGGTAATAGTCATAATATGATACGAAATACTCGACAGCATTGTTTGGAAAAAAAGACTTGAACTCACCGTACAGCTGCGCTGCGAGTGTCTTGTTGTGGCTCAGGATAAGAGCTGGACGCTGAAGCTTCTCGATTACATTGGCCATCGTGAATGTCTTGCCCGAGCCGGTCACACCGAGAAGCGTGACGGCATCTACGCCCTGATTCAAGGCGCTGCATATTCCCTGTATCGCCGAAGGCTGGTCACCGGACGGCTTATATTCGCTGTCTATCTTGAATTTCATATCTGCAAATATAGCGAATTATCCGACAAAGTCTTCAGACCTGCTCCATCGGCCGCAGGTCTCAAAGCGTAACACACTGTATATCAACACAAAAGCTGATACGCATTTTATGAATTTCATTGTATTCATTCATTTTGCTTAAAATCATATAAAATTATTATCTTTGCATGATTTTAAGACAACAACGTTTTATATAACAATAGTACTATTATGGTTTATTCACACGAAGTGCAGCAGATGTGCTGCGTAAAGAAGGGACC
>CANBDX010000039.1 GCA_947367315.1 uncultured Bacteroidales bacterium
CCCTTTTTCAAATAGATGTTGTTTGACATTATATAAACCGTTTTGAGTATAATTTTCAAAATGCGCCCGCGAAGTTATGCATTTTTTGCCTATTTACGAAGTAAAATCCGTCTTTTTTTACCAATGGAATCTTTTTGTAAAAAGTTCGTGCAGATTGCAATGTTTTGTCTATTTTTGTCCCCGCTATGGAAATGAATGGAATAACTGTTTTAGATGGACTGAACAGTGAGCAGAAGGCTGCTGTCAGTTGTGTTGAAGGACCGGTGCTTATAGTTGCAGGTGCGGGGTCGGGAAAGACCAGGGTTTTGACAAGCAGGATTGCGTATATCCTTTCGAAAGGATGCAATCCGTCGCGTATCCTGGCATTGACATTTACCAAGAAGGCCGCTTCGGAGATGAAGGAGCGAATTGCTGTCATTGTCGGTGAAAAGCTGGCCAGAAGACTCTATATGGGCACTTTCCATTCCGTGTTCATAAGGTTTCTGAGGGAATTTTCCGAGTCTCTCGGCTATCCTCAGTCGTTTACTATTTACGATACAAGCGACTCTGTCAGCGCCATCAAGACTTGTCTGAAGGATCTTGGGCTCGATGACAAGGTCTATAAGCCGAAGGACGTGCTCGGACGCATATCCATGGCGAAGAATAATCTGGTCACTCCGTCGGCCTATCGCCGTAATGCTACAGTCCTGCAGAACGATGCTGCGGCAAAGAAGCCGCGCATAGTAGACATATACGAGAGGTATAATGAGAAATGCCGCCAGGCAGGAGTCATGGATTTCGACGATATCCTGCTGAATATGAATATATTGCTTCGCGATAATCCTGCAGCATTGGAGTCCATAGCCGGGCGTTTCGACTATATCATGGTGGACGAGTATCAGGACACCAATTTTTCGCAGTATCTGATACTCAAGAAGCTCAGCCAGTTCCATAAGAACATATGCGTCGTGGGTGACGACTCCCAGTCCATCTATGCTTTCCGTGGAGCCAAGATCGAGAATATCCTTAATTTCAAGAAGGATTATCCGGACCATCATATTTTCCGCCTGGAGCAGAACTACCGTTCGACAAAGGTGATTGTAGATGCCGCCAATTCGGTGATAGCCAGAAACTCCGCCCGTATTCCCAAGGAGTGTTACTCAATGGGTGAACAGGGTGAGAAGATACGTCTCATCAAGGCTTATACGGAGCAGGAGGAAGCATTGATGATAGTGTCAGAGATTCTATCTCTTGTGCGGTCTGAAAGATCTGAATATCAGGATTTTGCTATATTGTATAGGACAAATTCGCAGTCGCGTGCCCTTGAGGAGGCGCTCCGCAGACGCAACGTTCCTTATATGATCTATTCAGGCAATTCCTTCTTTGAAAGAGCCGAGGTGAAGGATATGATGGCCTATTTCAAGCTGGCGGTCAATCCGAATGATGACGAATCGTTCAAGAGGATAGTGAACAAGCCGGCCAGAGGTATCGGAGACACTTCCATGGCAGCGCTCATTGCAGCTGCTTCCGTACATAAGGTTTCTCTTTTCAAGGCTGCATTTGCGGATGACCTTGATACCTTCGGCCTGAAGCAGGCTGCCATAAACAAGATAAGGGAATTCTGCCAGAAGATGAATACGCTTTGTGTACGTGCTCAGAAAGACGATGCCTATGCGGTGGCGACGGCTTTGGCTATGGATTCCGGACTCTTTATGTTATATAAAAGCGACACGAGCATCGAGGGACAGTCCAAGGCGGCTAATGTGGAGGAACTTCTCAACAGCGTGAAGAACTATGTGGAGGAACGGCACCATGAGATTTTCGAGGAAATGCAGGCTGACGGACAGATTGCGGATGGAGTGGAACTTTCCGAGTCTGACCTTCCTCCGGTGCTTCTGAATGATTTTCTGGAGAATGTTTCTTTGTTGAGTGCAGTGGATGTGGAAGATGATGAGGACGGATCTAATAAGGTGGCTTTGATGACCGTGCATTCATCGAAGGGACTTGAATTTCCGTATGTGTTCGTGGCTGGAATGGAGGAAAATATCTTCCCGTCAGGAGGCTTCCTCGCCTCCGATACAGAGATAGAGGAGGAAAGACGTCTTTTTTATGTGGCTATGACACGTGCGAAGAAAATTCTGCAGCTGGCATTTGCCCAGACCAGGACCCGAAACGGAAAACATGAGTCCAACTCCCCGAGCCGTTTTGTCAGGGAGATAGATGTCCGATACGTCGCCAACCCTTTGACTCGGGATGATGATGATGCACCGGCGGAAAGCGGGGGCTTGGGAGGATTCTGGAAGAAGTCTTCCGGCGGCTCATTCAAACCGGGTTACCAGTACGGACAGTCTTCACGCGCAGAGGTGGTCAGGCGTGCTCCGGCAGGAAACGGTCCTGATTACGGACGTCGTGATCAGACGCTCCGCAGAGAGCCGTCAAATGGTCCCGGCTCTGCACCTCAGCCGGTACGCAGGCCTCAGCCGGTTCCGAAGAGGGTTTCAGATGCGGAATTCGAGGCAACGCCGATCCTTCAGCTTCGTGCCGGACAGAGGATAGAGCACAACCGTTTCGGATTCGGCCAGATTATGGAAATCTCCGGTCAGGCAACCGATCTGAAGGCAAAAATAGCCTTTGACGACCATGGGGAAAAGATTCTTTTGCTCAAATATGCCAAAATTAGAGTTGTAAGGTAGAATCTGTTTGGATATTTATTTGAAAAATGGTTATATTTGCATTGAAGTTTTTCATAGTTTAAGTTTAGGTTAAGTAGCGGGGCTGTCGCAGTGATGTGACTGCCCCGTGAATTTTGTCCAGATTGGTCAAGTGGCATATAGCATTTTTTCTGAGACTGACGATAAAAAAGAGAAAAATCGAACATAAGAAAGAGAAAAAAATTATTTTTCTTTTTTTTATAATGCTTTTCGTTTCCGCTCGATACATTTGTCCGTCCGCAATGTCGCGGCGATAAGAAAAGAGGAGGACGAAATGAAAATTAAAAACATTCTGATTGCCACATCGGTCTGGCTGATGGCGGTTCTGCTGCCGAGTTCGTGTGATATTCTTGGAACGGCCGATTCCCGTAATGGAGAACTGCGTATATCTTTTGCCGGTGAGACCGTGGTCTATACTAGGGCGCAGGCAGAAATCCCGGATACAAGTGACTTTATACTGAAGGTAACGGATTCCAAGGGTACGGTCGTCTATGACGGACTCTATGGAGCTGCTCCGGAATCCATGACGGTAAGTGCAGGCACCTATACAGTGAGTGCCCTCTCGGCTGAATTTAACAAGCCTGCGTTCAGTGCGCCTCAGTTCGGAGACGAACAATGTGTTGTGGTCAAGGCGGGAGGAACTGTCGATGTGCGGCTTGTCTGCACGCAGAAGAATGCCGGCATAAGATTGAAGACCGATCCGGGATTCCTGACCGCCTGTCCGGACGGAGTTCTGATCCTCAAGTCTGCTGAAGGTAAACTTATATATGGCTATTCTGAGAAACGCATAGCATATTTCAAACCCGGCAAGGTGTCTCTGATCCTGAACTCGTCCGGCAAGGATGAAGTGCTGACAACCCGAATACTGGGAGAGAACGAAGTGCTGACTATGAAGGTCGGTGTGACTTCTTCGTCCTCGTCGCGGCCTGACAGGGGAATATCCATAGCTGTGGATACGGCCCGCACGTGGCTGTCGGATTCATATGTGATCGGTGGTTCCGACATTTCAAAGGGGACATCTCCGGACAACGCCCTGACTGTGTCGCAGGCAATGGCATCCGCAGGAGCTGAAGATGTATGGGTCTGCGGCTATATTGTAGGAGGCGACCTTACGTCTTCGTCCGCCTCATTCGAGGAACCGTTCTCTTCCCGTACGAATCTGCTTCTGGGGCCTAAGTCTGGAACGGTGTCAAGGGAATCATGCATTGCAGTGCAGCTGCCTTCCGGGAGTGTGCGCGACAGGCTGAATCTTGTTGATAATCCCTCTCTTATAGGAAGCAGGGTGTGTCTGAAAGGGGATGTTGCAGGGTCCTATTTCGGCTTGACAGGTCTGAAGAATGTATCTGAATATGAAATCCTATGAGACGGTTTGCGGCACTTTGGACACTTATGCTTGCCATAGCATGTGTCAGGGAAAATGCGGTGGTTGAGGAAGCGGCATCCGTAATCGGTCTTGCTGCGGTTAATGTCGTTACGTGTATAGATGGGGCATCTCCCTCCACTCGAAGTATCCTGGGAGATTTCACGATTGAGGACAAGGTTACATGCGTGTCTCTGGCTTCCTATTCGGCTGAAGGCAGGCTTTTGGATGCGCGTCACTATGAAGCTGGAGCTCCTGCTATGGAACTGTGGGTTGAGGCAGGAGGTGCAAATACCCTTTATGCACTTGTGAATATGGGTGATATGACAGAAAGATTCCCTACGGATGAAAAGGAGGTGGAGAGGATGGAATATGTTCTGGAATCATTTGAGCGCGTGTCTGAGGCAGGTATCCCTATGTGTGGAATCCGGAAGAATGTCAGCCCGGAAGAACTGCCTGTCATAGTGGATGTTGAAAGGTTGTTTGCCAAGGTGAGGGTCAGATTACTTCATACAATGCTTGACGGAGCCGGTACCTCTCTCTATGCTTTTAATCTATGCAATAAAAGTCTATATATGCGCCAGACAAACAGCGTTCTCAGCCCATTCTCTGAGGGAGGCAGCAGGGCCGTGAGAAAGGAAGATGTCATGGATGTTTCTGACTATAATGCTGATATGAATGACAGATCTGCTTACGAGGGTTCGCTGACGATGTCTCAGCTGGGGCCGGGTCCCGGGTATTTCCAGGATACTACATTCGTCTTTTATCTGCCTGAGAATAATCAAGGGGTGCTTCTGCCTGACAACCAGTCACCTGCATGCAAGAACTATGAGAACATATCGCTGCTGGACGGCGTACCTTATGGTGACCTATGCACTTATCTTGAGTTCAATGCGAAGCGTGAGAACACCGGTACGGGGTACTACGGCGACCTGACATATAGATTCTATCTTGGGTGCGATAATATTTCGGATTTCAGTATCAGGAGAAATTCTGTATATGACCTTACTTTGAATCTTTCGGAAAGGCATATGCTTAGCGATGGATGGGAAGTGACAAGAGGAAGTAACTGGACGGATACACGTTCGCTGTGTTTTCTTGAGGATCCATATGTCATATATCAGGGGCAATCGGAGAATGTGATGGTTCATTATCATCGGAGCACGGCAGGGACTGCGTCTTCGGAGCATCTTCCTGAAGACTGGGATCTGGAAATTGATGCCAATATTCTGGAAGATGCCGGCCTTAGCTATGAGCTTGATCCTGATAGGCTGGTTAAGGGGGAGAACGGGATGTCGGACTTCTGTATAAGATTTCATGCCTCCAGGGAAGCACAAGTCGGTGCTGTTGTCCCGTTGAAAATCACCTCGTGGGACGGAGGTCTGAAGGATTATGCGACATTGACGGTGGCGAGGCTTGGCGAGATGACGGCAGGATGGGATTATATCCCTAAGTATGTGTCTCAGTACGGGACAGTTACGGCTCGCGGTGTACCTGCTGCCAAAAGACCTGTAGATATGTCGTGTGACAGGGAGGACCTTGTGGATTTTCAAAGGATAAATGACACGACTTTCCGGGTGGTCGCCATGTCGCCGGGTACGGCGGAACTGCATTTTTCCAATGCGGACGGGACGCAGACCTGCACCTCTGTCCTTGACGTCATGCCGCCTCGCCTGAAAGTGACTGAGGGGGTGATGAATCTTAATCCGGACGGTGAACCGGTGAGACTGTCGTATTCCTACCATGATAATCAGGGGAATGTGCTGGGTAATGTGGATGGAGGTGCATATGAAACTTTGCTCACTCCGGTAGTGTCTGGCTGCGGATTCATAGTCTCTGAGGTCTCGGATACTTACCTTGATATAGCCATAGGCAGATTGTCTTGTGAGGGTGTTTCCATAAAGCCTGGATGTAGGTATAATGTGGATATCGGGGCGAGCGGATGTGTTGAGGTGGAGCCGAGCCCGAGGGTTTTCCGGGTGGAGGAGCCTTTTGAGGGGATAGGAATGGCCGATTACGGAAGTATGGATGACTTTACGCTGTTTTCTTTACCTGGCGTTGACCGGAAGGTAGCTGCTGCTTTTTCTGAAATGATGTGGGTGGAAGATGGAAAGAACATTGATGCTCCTGTTCCGGCATCTTCTCCATCATGCTTAGAAGCAGTGTTGCGCCCGCTGTGGACTGATGGATATAGTTCAGACAATGAGATCTTTATGCTTGATTACGACTTGGTCGCAGGTCGAAGATGCTGGAGGGTAAGAATGATACGGCCGGATGTTGGGACAAGTCATTCCGCGGGGCGGCACGAACTGGTTCTTCTGGTCAGGAACCGTCATTCGTCTGAGACCTTGGAGCATGTGTGCGGCACTGTGGATGTGTATCTCCATACAATGCTTGGCGCCATAGCTTCTTTCGGATATGGGCGCGGTGATACCATGGCGGCAGATGGCAGGACAATGGCACAGGTCTATAATGCACTTGCCGGAAGAGATGTCTATAAATCAACCTCTTATGTGTATTATATGGATATGTGCATGGATTATCTTACTCCTGTGGCAGGGGTGAGGCTCCTGTCTTTGCTCAAGTCATCAGCCGCTTCGAACAGCAATATTTTCGATTCGCTTTATATCATATGCTGTTCGGAATCGGACGGCTTTGCGAATCATTCGACAAATCTGGTGTATTCTGTCAGAGAGAATGACCAGATAAGATTCTCCCTAGGTGAGCCATCAGGGGTAAGGACCGGAATAGGGAAGATGCTTTATCGTGCTTTCAAGATGAAGAATTATACGTCACCGCAGGCTGATGAAACGCTTTATTTTGACTTTCTTGGTTATACAGGGGCCGGGTGTGCCTCGATTTATAAGCCATCGTATTCTCTGCACGATGTCGGAATGGGGTATGATAATAATCAGAACAGGGTAGAGAGAGATGGCCCTTATCATTTCTCTCCTTCCTCCTTTCCTGCATACCGTGATTCTGAAGGGAAGGGGTATTATGTATTTCACTTTCTGGAAGATACATACCCTCTGACACTTGGATGGACCAATGTGATGCAATGATATTTCGGGTGTCGGAAACGATGCCCGAATTTTTTACTGTTTTCACTGATATAAATTATAGGATTCTAATAATTTACGTTATCTTTGCAGGCTTTTGAAAAAATAATAGATAACAGATGAATTATTTAAAGAAATTATTTGTCCAGATTCTTCTGATCATTGCCTTTGCTGTGGTTGCAGATGCCCAGTCCAAGGTAAAGGTCAGCGGAGTCGTGACTTCTGCAGATGACGGACTTCCGATGATGGGAGTTGCTGTCATGGCAGGCCCTGCAGATGGTGTCGTGACTTCTCTGGATGGAGACTATGTGATTGAAGTGGCCCCCGGTACGCTGCTTACATTTACAAGTATTGGATTTAGGGACGAGACCGTGACAGTGCCGGCTGTAGCCGAGTTCGTTCATAATGTGGTAATGCAGGCCGAGAGTGTCACCCTTGATGATGTCGTGGTCATAGCGTACGGTGTAAGAAAGAAGGGTACGGTGGCCGGCTCGGTGTCCACTGTCAAGTCTGAAAAGCTGGAGAGTACTCCGACAGCAGCTTTCGATCAGGCTCTTCAGGGTCAGGTGGCTGGACTTACAGTCCTCTCGAATACGGGAGAGCCAAGTTCATCTGCTGCTATGACAATCCGAGGCACGAACTCAATCAATTCAGGAACCTATCCGCTCTACATCCTTGACGGAGTGGAGATTTCTGCTTCTGACTTCAATACCATCAATCCTGCGGATATTGAGAGCATGTCTGTCCTTAAGGATGCTTCGTCGACTTCCATATATGGTGCCCGTGCAGCTAATGGTGTAATTGTAATCACCACAAAGCGCGGACGTAACATGGAACGTCCTAATATCAGCTACAGAATGCAGATGGGATGGTCTGCCATTGCGCATGGTAACTGGGATCTGATGAATACTGCAGAGCGTATCCAGTATGAGAAGGAGATAGGGATGACAGCTGGCCAGAACTACAACTATCTGTCTACCATTGACGTGAATTGGATGGATGTCGTATTCAACGATTCTGCAATGCTTCAGAGTCATGAGGTGGCTGTGTCTGGCGCAAACGAGAATACGAATTACTATCTTTCCGGTGGATATTTCGATCAGGAAGGTATTGCTCCCGGCTCTTTATTCGAACGTTATTCGATGCGTTTTAATTTTGAGCACAGGATGTCTGACTGGCTTAAGATGGGTACTAATACTATGCTTAACTTCCAGAACATCCAGCAGGCTGATGAGGGGTCTTATGCTCTTGTGACGCCTATCTCTGCAGCTCGTTTCATGCTTCCTTACTGGAATCCATATAAGGCAGACGGCTCGTTAGCGTCTGTAAATGATGGTTCATGGAAGGGTCAGGGACAGAATCCTCTCGAGTGGCTTGAGAATAATCCGGTATCATATAAAAAATATAAACTCTTCTCGACTGTGTTCGCGGAGTTCAATATCTATAAGAACCTGATGTTCAAGACACAGTTCGGTATCGACTACTCACATTCTACCGGTTTCGGTCAGTCGTTCCCAAGTTATGCGCCGAATCTTGGCGAGGGCACAGCATCTCGCAGTTCGACAGATGGAATGAATCTTCAATGGACCAATACGCTGACATACCGTTTCAATGTCGATGATATCCATGACTTCAACTTCCTGTTGGGACATGAGTGGCAGGACTATCACTACGAAAGGTTCAGTGTGGTCACCAAGGGACAGACCAACGATAAACTCACTGATATATCGATGGGAACAAGGGCTACCTCATGGGATAGCTCATCTTCATCTGATTATTCGAGAATGTCTTTCTTCGGACGTGCCGAGTACAATTTCTCTGACAGATATTATGCTGAGGTTTCTCTCAGAACCGACGGCTCTTCACGTTTCGGTGCCAACAATCGTTGGGGACTCTTTGGAGCGGTCGGATTCATGTGGAATCTGCGCAACGAGGATTTTATGGCTGACAGTCGTGAATGGCTTACAAATGGTCAGGTCTCATTCAGTTCCGGTACATCTGGTAATTCGGAGATTCCGAACTATGAACATCTTGCCCTTATAGCTGGTGGTGCAGATTATTCCGGTGACTCCGGAGTCGCTCCGTCTCAGCCAGGTAACGAAAGCCTGACATGGGAGAATACATGGACCAACAACCTCGGCTTCCACTTCGGTTTCTGGAGCAGAATCAATGCCGATCTGGAGTTCTATGCAAAGAGGACTACGGATATGCTGATGATGGTGCCGCTGTCATATGCGCAGTCTAACGGTTTCGGCTACAAATGGGATAACGTGGGAACCATGGTGAATATGGGAGTTGAACTTAATGTCAATGCCACCGTTCTTCAGATAAAGGATTTCTCATGGAGTATAAATGCCAATGTGGGTTATAATGCGAATGAAATAGTCGAGCTATATAACGGCATCAAGGAGTATGAACGCTCGAATACAAGTACCAAGCTTGTTGTCGGACATCCTCTCGGTGAGTTCTATATTAACAGATATGCCGGTGTGAACCCAGCAAACGGTGATGCCCTCTGGTATGATAAGGACGGAAAGATCACCAACGAACTTCGTGATGAGGATAAGGTCCTGATAGGCAAGACATACCATGCTCCATGGCAGGGCGGTTTCGGCACTGCGCTTTCATGGAAGGGACTCAGCCTCAGCGCACAGTTCAGTTGGGTGGCAGACCGTTGGATGATTAACAACGACCGCTATTTCGATGAGTCTAACGGTCGCTTTGCTTCATACAACCAGTCACGACGCCTTCTTGACCGTTGGAAGAAGCCGGGAGATATTACAGACATACCTCGCCATGGAGTCTATACCGAGTTCGATAGCCGTTTGCTTGAGGATGCTTCATTCCTTCGTCTGAAGAATCTGATGCTTTCTTACAGCCTTCCTGCAGACCTGTTGAAGAAGACGGTGGTCATCAGAGGCCTCAGAGTATATGCACAGGCTCAGAATCTTTTGACTTTCACCAATTTCTCTGGTCTTGATCCGGAAGGTACAAGCAACCTATATGCGGCACAGTATCCTATGTCGCGCCAGTTTACATTCGGACTTGACCTGATGTTCTAATAGATTATGAAGAAGATATATAATATATTTATAAAGGTTTGCGCAGTTTTGTCCATGGCTACATGTCTGACATCCTGTCTGGAGAAATATCCGGGTGATGCCATTCTTGAAAGTGAGGGCATGCAGACCTTCAAGGATGCCGAGCAGACTCTTACCGGTATCTATTCAGCTTTGATGAGCGGCTCCCTATACAGCGGATATCTGACATTGCTGCCGGATATCCAGGCTGATCTCGTGTATGCCGTTCAGGGAAATTCAAATACTTATGGAAATCATTGGCAGTGGGATATTCGTTCCACTAATGCTGAAATTGCCTCTGTGTATGGATCCCTCTATTATGTAATCGGATGCTGCAACTTCTACCTCGACAAGGTGGGTGCTTTGCGTGAGTCGCTTACCGATGACAGTGAAACCACTTATCTGTATTATTATACAGGAGAGGTGTATTGTGCCAGAGCTATGGCTTATTCAGAGCTTATAAAGTGCTTCTGCAAGGCCTATAAGGATGATGACAGTGCTTCCAACGAACTTGGTGTGGCTCTTGATTCCACATACTTCGGAACCAAACCTCTCAAGCGTTCAAGCCTTAAGGATTCGTATGCATTTGTGATCCGGGACTTGAAGAAAGCTGAAGATCTTCTTAAGGATGCGGAATACGGATATAGCGCACCATATTTTACATATGCTTCTGCGAATGCCCTTCGTGCCAGAGTCGCGCTTTATATGAATGACAGCAAGACAGCCATCGAGTATTCTTCAAAGCTTATTGATGATGAACATTACGCTCTCTCGACATCGTCTTCATACATTTCCGGCGTAAGCCCGATTACAGGTGCTCAGAAAGTATATAATTTCGTGGATTATATGTGGACCAATGACCTTTCCACAGAAATTATCTGGATGGTGGATTATACTATCACTTCTTACGGAGGTTATCTTGGTCAGGTCTTCCTTAACTTCAATACGGACTATGTGTATTACTATCCGGACTATGTTCCGTCCGACTGGGTGCTGAAACTCTATGCCGGCAACGATGCCAGATATAATGCATATTTTACGAATCTTTCCACAGGTTATGCCCATGGACTAACATGGCCGCTTCTGACCAAGTATTTTGGAAACGAGACATTTATAACTAATCTGATCTATCATGTCAGCAAGCCTAAACCGTTGCGTCTTGCAGAGCAGTATCTGATTCGTGCCGAGGCTTATTGTATGGAAGGAGAGTGGGCAAAGGCGTCTGCAGACCTTACAGCATTGCGCAGTGCAAGGCACAGTGGCGGTGCATCAGCATCAGTCAATGCCGGTAATTGGATCCAGACTATTTCAGATGAGAGAGTAAGGGAACTTTATATGGAAGGCTTCCGTCTTCAGGACCTCAAGCGCTGGAATATGGGATTCGAGAGAAAACCTCAGACTTCATCTCAGCCGGAGGGAAGTTCACTTAAGATAGATGCCGGCAATCCTCTGTTCGTCTGGCCGATTCCTAAGAATGAACTTGAGGCTCCCGGCTCACAGATCCAGCCTAATGAAAGCAACAGATAAAACAGAGTGATATGAAGCAGATTACAATATATATTACATCATTATTGATCGCTGCTGCCGCGTTCAGCAGCTGTCATGAGCAGTATGTGACATATGATGACGCGGAGTATGTCATGTTTGCGGACACTCTTGCTGTTTATCCTGTGCAGAAGGATGTTGAGTGGTTTTCCATCCCTGTCGTGTCTACTGTAGTGCGTGATTACGACCGTACTTTCGGAGTGGAGATTATCGACAAAGGAAACAATGCGATAGAGAATCTTCATTACAGCCTGAAGTCAAACACTATAACGATTAAGGCCGGAGAGAACCGTGCTGATGTGCTTGTGCATGGATATTATGACAATATAGAGGCAACGGATTCGCTCGGATTCCAGCTTCGCCTTGTGATGAACGATGCTCTTGAGATGCCTATCTACGGCAAGGATACCAAGGCTGTGCTGATGAAAAGTTGCCCGTTCGATATCAATGACTTTACGGGATATTGTGTCCTTACATCGATGTTTCTTTATAATTATAGTCCTACTGGTGCGTATCAGAAGCTTGTCTATACCGAGAAGCATCCTACCGAGGAAAATATGATCATATGCCGCAACTGGATAAATGCCGGCTATGATGTCACAATGACATTCCATCCGGAGGATCCGATGCTCCCGATTGTTACAATGGAGAAGGACCAGGTCGCTACAGACGAAGGCTCGTTTTTCGGAACAGTCCATGGTGATGACAGGATTCTTGTAACGAACAGTTCGTTCTACGATTCTATATTTTATCCATGCGGAAGCTATCTATATATATGGACTGAGATGTATGTGGAGAATCTCGGAGATCCTGTGGGAACAGTGGGACATTTCTATAATATAATGGAGTGGGTGAGTGATGAAGAAGCTCATCGTCTTATAAGGGAAGGCATGCCATACTAATATATACTGAATTATGAAAAGCAATAATATATTCAAATCATTCGCTGCCCTTGTATTGGGATGTGCGCTCTTTGTGAACTCATGTCAGGGTACTAAGGAAGAGTCTGAGAATAAGAAGCCTGTCGAGCCGGTCTTTCCGGCTATGGTGGAGGACTATAATGTGGTTCATGGAAGCACATTGACATTGAATTTCGAGGTCAATATGGACTGGACCCTTTCCATCTCTGACAGCAATATGAGGTGGTTCTGGATCGAGGATAATTCCTTCAAGGTGGACAAGATTTCCGGAAAGGTCGCGACAAACGGAGTTCCGGAGAGTGTGACCGTGCATATTGGTGTTTCCGACACAGAAGAGTTCGATAATAATCGTGAATGCACGCTGACCCTGACCATGGGAGGCAAGTCCCAGGATGTCGCAAAATATATGCGTCCGGCAAAGAGCAGGACGATTGCAGTCAAGGTGGCGAAGGTGGAAAACGGCGCATTTGTTAAGGATGCTTCCGGTGCATATATATATGAAGAGACTGAGGCTCAGACTATGACTCTTTTATGGTCTGAGGAAGATGCTGATTTCAGGATGCCTGTCGAGGTAAATGCCAATTTCGAATGGACTGTCAGTGCTCCGGAGTGGCTTAAGTTCCAGGAACCTGACAAGACTTCCGGTGTTGTAGAACTTGTCTTTACTGCAATGTCTGTCAAAGAAGTTTCCGGAAAGGTGGCCTTTATGCAGAAAGGATCTGATTCCGAACTCAAGAATATCGGTGTCACTGCTCCAA
Organism: uncultured Bacteroidales bacterium; assembly: GCA_947367315.1. GTDB lineage: Bacteria > Bacteroidota > Bacteroidia > Bacteroidales > UBA932 > Cryptobacteroides. The sequence goes on from CANBDX010000039.1 coordinate 13,413, forward strand.
GTTGTGGCGAACTTGATGTCTATGCTGTGGTCCTTGATGAGAACGGGGAGTTCCTGTTTACCGACGATGGAGGATATCTTTATTCGGAGAATCCTGTAGATGCATTGAGTCTCGTATGGATGGGATCGGATTTCCGTATGCCTGTAATGATTGAGTCTAAATGCAACTGGACTGTCGAGCTACCTCAGTGGCTTACCATACAGTATCCTGAAGATGTTGTCGATAATACTAGAGGAACCCTCCACTGCACTCTTATGGGTAATCCGAAATACTATCCTTTGGAAGATTCTACGGCTGAAATGGTATTCAAGTTTGGAGAAGAGACATTGAAGAGTACTGCTGTAACCATCCCGGGAGTGCAGAATCTATTCTCTTATGGAATTGAAATGGGTCTTGCTTCGTGGGAGTTCAATGCAGCTGCAGAGCTGATGACCACAGTGGGATATCAGGAACTCGACGCTTCTGCATATATTACCGGTACCAAGGATGCCTGCGTGGTTGCCGTGGAGATGAAGGACGGCAGACGCGTTACTGATAACCCGGATTGGCTTAAGATTTCAGTAGATCCGTATGTTACTGGAGAGGATGTTCTTCAGACCAGGTCTGTTATCGTGAGACCGGACAAGAATGAGAGAGAGAGTAGAGAGGCTGTAGTCCTTTTTATTGACAAGGCCTATAAGGCTAATGACTGGTTCACTGCAGATGGTAACCTTACGGAAACTGCTCAGAAGCATGCAGTGAAACTTCTTCAGCATGGCCTTGACATGGATTATGTTACAATGATCGCTTCTGAGTCGGAGCTGGCTTCTGCCGGTGCTGCTTTTGCCGTGAATGAAAATCCTCGACTCAATACATATTTCGGAGAGACTAAGTATAAGTATGACCTTACATACTCCAATATCTATGCGAGGGATAATGCATATATGTCGCTTGCAAAGCCTTATGCCTCATATATGATATTTGATGCGGCGCGAAAGGATAAGACTTCCGACACCGGTTTCTGGCTCAAATTTACAGGTGACGAGAAGAAGACTACTGGAGTTGTAGATATGTATTTTGGAGAAGGACAGACTCCTCCTACGGATGGAAAGGTTGAGGGATATGTGGTCTTCTATGATTTTGATTCGTCTGTGCTGGCTATTATTCATTGTATTTACAATCCTGTAGTTGTTGTTGAGGAAGTAGTTGTAGAGTTTACCGAGGAGTCAGCCCAGTACGCTCAGATGACAGGGGCAACTTTGGAAAAGCTTGTAGAGGGACCTGTATTCGATGCTTATTATGACGGTATGAGCACAATATATCATCTTACTTATAAGATGGAAGCCATGCCGCTTAAGATAAGGATACCGGCTTCAATCAAGAAGCATGAAGTCAATCCATGGTCATACAAGTCGTTCTTTAAAGTAAATAATGTCGTTTATGATGAATATTTCGGACCGGAAGATATTCTTGGGGAGGTAGAACTTGATGATAAGGGAGCTGTAGAAATATACATGAATCGCCCTGAAACTGTTGTGACGCCGGAAGGCCTTACACTTCCTGAAAATGTATATATGGCTAATATCAATTTCAGTAACCGCGCAGGTGAACTGGTATTCATACTTGTCTGCACCCTTGATCTGTCGGAGTAACCCTTTTGAAAATGAAAATGTTATATATGAGATCATTAAGTAAATTTATACTTATTGCCGTGGCTGCAATTATGGTTCTCGGTCTTTGGGGCTGCTCCAAAGTTGATGAGCCGGACTACCGTGAAGCGGTCTACGGATATGTACAGTTCAAGCTGTACAAGGCAGCTTCATATCCTGGTACGAAGGCTGATGCTTTGGAGTATCTCGGAGATGTAGCCAAAGTCAAGGTCACTCTTCGATATGGAGGGAACAATATCTCACAGACCCTTGTTACAGAGGCGTCTGGCAAGGAAGCGGCGGAATTCGGCCTCAGGAGCGACAAACTGAAACTTCTGGCGGGTGAGTACAAGGTGCTTACATATGTGCTGTATGATAAGCTTGACAATGTCGTATATGAAGATATCCCTTCTGAGTCCCACTCATCATTCGAGATTGTGGCCGGAGGACTTGTCCAGCATGACCTTCTCGCGTCTGTAACTGAACGTGGAAAAGTACGATTCTCGCTTGTGAAGGATATGTCGGATTTTAAAGATACTCCACAGACCAAGGCTGTGGTAAGAGGATACACCTTCGATGAGATTTCATACGTGACCCTTACCGTGAAGACTGGAAATACATCCACATCCTTTGAGCAGCTTCCGACGGATTACTCTATCCACTTCGATGAGACTGACGATGTGGAGGACGGATACAGGACTTCCTCTTTTGTGTGTGATACTCTTCTTTGTCTTCGTGCGGGCCATTACACAATCGAGTCGTATCAGCTCTATGACAGTTCCAGGAAACTTCTTGAGACCTCTGACAAGGTTGATGCTTCGTTTGATGTTCAGGACAACAAGACAACCGAGGCTGATGTACCTGTGAAACTTCACGAGGCTGACGAGTATATCAAGGACTATTATGCTCTTTATGAGATCTGGAAGTCTCTGAACGGTCCCCACTGGAAATATATCGGTGAAGACTATCCCGCAGGCTCGAATTGGGATTTCAATAAGGATCCTGACCTTTGGGGTGACCAGCCTGGTGTATCGCTGCACTCTAACGGACGAGTAGCTCTAATCAATATCAGCGGATTCGGTTTCTATGGAGACCTTTCTCCGGCTATCGGTCAGCTGACCCAGCTTGTGGAACTTTATCTCGGAACCCATAACGACAGCAATCTGCTGAACCACGACCCTTCCATCGCTCCTGGCAAGGGAACTGCAGACAGAATGGAAAGGCATAAGGCTTACCTGAAAGCCATCCATCCTGCGACGCAGGCGTCTGAACCTATTGCCCGTGCGCTTGCAGAACATGGTATAGTGATACCGGAGACCGAGATGTACAATACGATGCAGGAAGCAGAGATTATCGACTTCAAGACCGGCGAGATGCGTATCAAGCCTATGGATATGGTGCACGGCAAACTCTGTAACGGACTCACCAGCATTCCTGCTGAGATCGGCAAGCTTACCAAGCTGGAGCAGCTGTTTATAGCAAATGGAGAGCTTGCATCGCTTCCTGCTGAAATGTCCAACCTTGTATCATGTACAGACGTTGAGCTTTACAACTGTCCTAATATGAAGGAATTCCCTATGGCTCTCACCCAGATGCCACAGCTTGTGACGTTAAACCTTGCGAACAATGCGCAGTGGAGTCCGGAAGAGGCACTCAAGGGACTTAAGGCCATTGCTACAGGTCCGTCTTCAGAGAAGCTGCAACTTCTGTATTTCAATCAGAACAATCTTGAGGTCATCCCTAAGGAAATCAAGAATATGAAGAAACTCGGACTTCTGGATTTCGCCTCTAACAAGATACACACAATTGAAGAGCCATGGGGAAATGATATCAAGCCGGTGCAGCTGTATCTTGACAATAACAATCTGTCATCATTCCCTGTGGATGAGAACGGCGTGTTCTGCTTTATGGATGACGCCGAGACATTCTCCGTGCGCAACAATAAGTTTACCGAGTTCCCTGATATATTTGACGCGAAATCAATTTATACCATCAACTCGATAGATTTCTCATATAACGAGATTTCCGGATTCCAGAACGGTGAGAATTTCAAGGGACTGAAGGTGAATACATTGACTCTTGCCAACAACTCTCCTATGACAAAGTATCCGATAGAGATTGCAAAGTCCAATTCTACCGTTGCATATATCATCCTTCGTGGCTGTAATATCAATGAGATTCCTAAGGGGTCGTTTGAATATGAGAACTCTATTTACCTTGCTTCTCTGGATCTTTCATACAACGATCTTGACGATATCCCATGGGATATGCATGCCGGTAACCTTCCGTATCTTTATGGAGTGGAACTTTCTTTCAACCGTTTCAAGGAATTCCCTTGGGAACCGCTTGACAGCCAGGGACTGACCGTCTTTGCCATTAGGTCTCAACGAGATGAGAATGGAGAAAGATGCCTCTCAGACTGGCCTGAGGGCATATATAACCACCGAGGCCTGAGAGGATTCTATATAGGATCGAACAACCTCGGCAAGATTGAGGATACTATCTCGACGCTGTGCTATTATCTGGATATCAGCGACAATCCTGAGATTATATTCGATGCTTCTGATATCTGCTATGCAATCCAGCAGGGGGCTTATATCCTTATCTACGACAAGACTCAGGATATAAGGAATTGTGACATTTTGCTTAATTAATGCCGGAGGATATTGAAATGAGAATGAATACTTATAAAAAGATATATATGCTTGCAGCCCTTCTGGCTGCCATGTCATGTGAGCCTCAGGCAGAGATTGAGTTCAATGTGGACCAGTCGGTGATCGAGATAGGAGCTGTCGGAGGTGACAGGACATTCAAAGTGTCTTCAAGCGGAAGCTGGGTTGCTATGACCGAGTCTCCATGGATTACCATATCTCCGGCAAACGGAAGAGGATCGCAGGTATGTACTGTAAAGATTGACTCTACAGTGCTTTTTGATCAGCGCAAGGGAACTGTGCGTATCCAGAGTCTTGACGATGAGACTGAAAAGAATGACTTTGAGATAATCCAGAATGGCTTTGATTACCAGATTTCATTGGATGACATTCAAAAGGATATTGAAGAATATGCCGGCTTCGGAGAACGCTGGTTTGAGGTTAAGGTGAAGTCTAATGTGGATTTTGATGTTGTTCTTCCTGACGGAGCCGGATCATGGCTTACATATAAGAAGGGAAAGCTTGAACTGGACAGGGGCTCAAGGCCACGTGAGGTCATAGTACGTTTTGACTGGAAAATCAATTCGCGTGATGTCCAGAGAAGCGCTGATATAGTGTTCCAGCCGAAGGAGGATGTGCAGATGGGGGAACATGATGCTCTTAAGGTTGTGCAAAAGGCGGCCCTTCCTATACCGGTCGGTACTGCCGCCGGTGACTCGCTTTCACTCATCGCAGTCAGTCGCGCGCTTGGTATCTTTGATGAATGGGATGCAACTGAAAAGATGGAGCACTGGACTAATGTGAAAGTATGGAAGGATGGTCCTAATAAAGGACGCGTGAAGTCTGTGAGGTTCTTTATGTTCAAAACTCAGGAGGCAATCCCTTACGAAATACAGAATCTTACGGCAGCAGAGGAAATTAACATTTTTTCTAATGCGAATACTTTCCTTCTTAGTCTGGATACAGGTGAATATATTACAAAACTTCCAGACCTGAAGAGGCTTACTATTGGCTCATACGGTCTTGTGACTCTGCATCCGGATTTTGTGAATCTTAAGAATCTTGAGTATCTCGACTTGGGCTCCAATAATTTTGAGTCGATTCCTGATATCCTTACTCCAGAGAATTTCCCTAATCTCCGCACTCTTATTCTGAATGCAAATAAGCGCCATGAAATCTATGACCTTAGTAATAATCAGAGAGAGAACCTTGGAGGTTTTGTTAATGATAATCTTTCTACTCCAGAAGGTATGGAGTCTTTCAAGAGACTTCTCAAGTGGAACAGACTTGATACTCTTGTTCTCTCTGTGAATTATCTTCAGGGTGAGCTTCCTGATATGAAGAATGAAGGACTCCCGGTCTGGACTTTCGAGGAGCTTAAGGATTCGCTTGCAACAGGACTTACTGCACTTCCTGAATCATTGCAGGATCTCCCTAAGGTGCTTCCGAATACCAAGCTCCTGACTCTCAATCACAATCGTTTGACAGGAGAAATTCCGGACTGGTTGCTGAAGCATCCGAAACTTGATCATTGGGCTCCTTTCTCACTTGTGTTCGCACAGGAAGGAAAGACAATGGAGGGCAAAAACACAGGATTCAGCAATGAACCGGCAAGCCTTGATTACTACTACAATATTTATGTAAACAAGAAGTATAACCAGAATAACCTCGTAGAATAATAATGAGACTTATAAATAAGATATGGATTGCAGCTGCTATTATGGCCGGACTGGCTGCATGTGCGCCGGAGGCTGCTCATGAGGATGTGAAAATGCATCCGGAAGCTTCTGCTGATGCGGTTCCTGGTCAGCTTCTTGTGCGTTTCGATGCGCGTGTGGCGGATATACTGGATAAGGCCGGAGTCACCAAGAGCGGTCCGGCGATGCCGATGAAACGTTCCGGCATTCTCACCGTGGATGAAATCCTTGACATGGTGGACGGATACCAGATCGAGAGAATATTCCCTGTGGATGTCCGCAGCGAGGAAAAGGCTCGTCAGGAAGGCCTCCACCTCTGGTATGTAGTGCGTTTCAGCGAGGATATCCCTGTGGAGAAGGTTGCTGCCGACCTTGCCGGACTTGGCGAAGTCAGCCGCGTAGAGTTCAATCGTACTCTCAAGAGGGCAAACACTAAGAAGGCTGTGCCTCTTACAATGGAAAAGGTGCGTCAGCTTACATCAAAGTCGCGTGCCGCAACATTTGATGACCCTCTCCTGGCAGAGCAGTGGCATCTTGTGAACAATGGTGACCTTCGTCAGACCAAGTTCGTCAAGGATGCTGACGTGCAGGTTGAGAAGGCGTGGCATGAACTAGGTTGTACTGGTGACCCTTCTATCATTGTGGCTGTGCTGGACGAGGGCGTGGATGTGTCACATCCTGACTTGAATGCCAGCATGTGGGTGAATGAAGGAGAAGTGTGGCGTTCTGATAAGGATAATGACGGCAATGGATATGCCGGTGACTATCATGGATATAACTTTGTCCAGAAAACAGGTGTCATTGCTACTGACAGCCGTAATGACACAGGACATGGTACCCACGTGGCAGGTGTGATAGCAGCCGTCAATAACAACGGTATAGGCATCAGCTCGATTGCCGGAGGTAACGGAAGCACGCCTGGTGTGAAGATAATGTCATGTCAGATATTTTCCGGAGCTTATGCGGGTACAGTGCTTGAAGAAGTACGTGCCATCAAGTATGCGGCCGACAACGGCGCCGTAATCCTCCAGTGCAGCTGGGGATATATTTCCGGTGCCGCGAATCCATATGACTGGACACCTCAGTTCTCTACTGATGAGGAATGGGAGACTTACAATTTACTTGAGAAAAAGGCTCTGGACTACTTCATCCATAATGCAGGTTCTCCTTCCGGCGTCATCGACGGAGGTATAGCCGTGTTTGCAGGCGGAAACGAATCCGCAGCTGCTGCAAGTTATCCGGGTGCATATCCGGACTTCGTGGCTGTGGCGGCTACAGCGGCTGATTTTACCCCTGCTGTTTATAGCAACTATGGCCCGGGTACTACTATCTCGGCACCTGGTGGAGACCAGGATTATTACTGGGAATATGCTGATGATGATCACTGGGTAGGCGAGATAGGCTGCATCCTTTCCACATTGCCTAAGAATGTGAGTGAAAGCGGTTATGGCTATATGGAGGGAACATCAATGGCTTGTCCTCATGTATCAGGCGTTGTTGCTCTCGGACTTTCATATGCTGCCCAGCTCAGGCGTCATTTCACTGCTGAGGAGTTCAAGGCTCTCCTTTATGAGACTGCGACACCTATCGACCAGTATATGAAGGGCACAAAGCAGTATAAGAGATATGTGGCTGACCTATTGGATTCAGCCCCTATGATGACTCTTGATATGGACAATTTCAAGGGAGGCATGGGACACGGACAGGTGAATGCATATGCCCTTCTGAATGCAGTCAAAGGCGCGGGAATGGAAATGAAGTTCCCTAACCTTTTTGTCGCGGAGGGAGGCCAGACCACCGTTTCTCCGTCGATGTATATGGACGGGGCAACTTTTAGCGTTAATTTGGAGGATTCATCTGTGGCTTCTGCAGAAATCGTCGGTGGCATGATGGTCGTCAAGGGTCTTAAGGAAGGTCAGACCAAGGCTACCGTGACCGGCAGCAGGACTGACAGTTTTGTGATTACCGTACGCGCTGCTGCAAGCGGCAATGGATGGCTGTAAATGAAAACCTTTAGAATCATATTGCTGGTGCTGACCCTCTGTGCTATGTCTCAGGCGGCCTTGGCTCAGCTACGTATGATTCCAAAAGAAAAGGTTCTTGCTGTAGCTTTCCCTAAACATTCGTCGGATTCGTCTGCACTTAAGTTTGACAAGACTCATATCTTTGCAGATTTTATGAGCGAGGATGATCCTCCCAGGACTTTTGTCTACAGATTCACGAATGTCGGAAAGGAAACTCTTACAATCAGGAGACTGACTTCTTCATGTTCATGCGTGTCGGCTGTATGCGCACTCCGGGAGGTTGATCCAGGCGCTTCTGCAGAAATATCGGTCAGATACAATCCTAAGGGGCATCCTGGGAAGTTCGAAAGACGCATCTTTGTTTATACTCAGGATGGTGACGCCCCTTCAGCAGTGCTCAGACTTCAGGTGGATGTCTCGTCGGGATCGGATATTTCGCGTGAATGGCCGGTGCAGATGGGAAAGATACGAATGAGACGTTCCGAGGTGACTCTCGATTCAAGAGACAAGACGGAGGAGAAACTTCGTTTCATCAATCTTGGCGGGAAGCCCCTGAGATTGGACTTCGATAAAGCCTTTCTTCCTGAGTGTCTGACCGTGCGTACAGAGCCCGAGAACGTTGCAGCAGGTGAAGAGGGAATGATCGTGATTTCATGTGATCCCTCACGATCAGGAATCCGTGAGAAGATGAAAGTCATCATCAAAGGCCTCGGGGTACCTCCAAGCCAGTCATCGATTACAGTCACATATAAACCATAATACTGAAGCAGCATACAGCCGTTTGGATATGCGGTATCGCTTGCGAAGCATAGCAATCTTTGAAATAAATTATTTAAGATATGAACAGAACAGTAAAAACAATAATCCTTTCAATCCTGTCCCTTTCGTTATATGCATGCCAGGACAAGAATGACACCACTCCGAAGGAAATCCAGCTTGAAGTCAATACCAACAATATTTCCGGAAAGTGGGAGCTTACTGAGTGGAACACAGGAGGAACGTATGTTTACCTTGATATAGAACGTAAAGGAACATACTCTATTTACCAGAATATGGATACTGCAAAGCCACGTCTGATCACAGGGTCATATTCAATTGAGATAGATCAGGAACTCGGGGCGGTCATCCATGGGTCATATGATCATGATTCCGGACTGTGGTCGCACCGTTATATTGTGAAATCCCTGACATCAGACCGCATGGAGTGGGTGGCAAAGGATGACGCCTCTTTCATCCAGGTCTACAAAAGGGTCTCATCCATTCCTGTTGCTGAGTAATCTATACTTCATTATACAAAAATAGTCTTGAAGGGAAACTTCAAGACTATTTTTGTGTTCAGTACCGCAGGCTTACTGCTCGTCCACGCCCTGGTCATCAGCGCCCTGAGGACCGGCCTGGCCACCCTGGAACGGATTCTGACCACCTGGCTGAGGACCTGCCTGAGCAGCCTTCGCCATATCCTCTGAAGCAGCATGCCATGCAGCCTCGAGCTCTGCGTTGTACTTGTCGATGTCAGTAAGGCTCTGGCTCTTCACAGCTTCCTTGAGAGAATTGAGTGCGTTCTCGATAGCAGTCTTCTTCTCTGCAGGAATCTTGTCGCCGTACTCCTTGAGGTTCTTCTCTGTCTGGAAGCACATAGCGTCAGCATTGTTGATCTTGTCGATACGCTCCTTCTCTGCCTTGTCGGCTGCCTCATTGGCCTTTGCCTCGTCCCTCATTCTCTGGATCTCGGCCTCGGAAAGTCCTGAAGAAGCTTCGATGCGGATGTTCTGCTCCTTGCCTGTAGCCTTGTCCTTTGCAGATACGTTGAGGATACCGTTAGCGTCGATATCGAATGTTACTTCGATCTGAGGTACACCTCTTGGAGCCGGTGCGATGCCGTCAAGGATGAAGTTGCCGATGAGCTTGTTATCCTTAGACATAGGACGCTCTCCCTGAAGCACGTGGATATCCACTGCCGGCTGGTTGTCTGCCGCTGTAGAGAATACCTGTGACTTCTTGGTAGGGATTGTAGTGTTGGCTTCGATGAGCTTTGTCATCACGCCGCCGAGAGTCTCGATACCGAGTGAAAGTGGAGTCACGTCGAGCAGGAGGACATCCTTGACGTCGCCTGCGAGCACACCGCCCTGGATAGCGGCACCCATAGCCACAACCTCGTCAGGGTTCACGCTCTTGTTAGGAGCCTTTCCGAAGAACTTCTCCACTACAGCCTGGATTGCAGGGATACGTGTGGAACCTCCCACGAGGAGAACCTCGCTGATATCCGATGCGCTGAGACCTGCGTCCTGAAGAGCCTTGCGGCATGGCTCGATAGTCTTCTGGATAAGGCTGTCGGCAAGCATCTCGAACTTAGCTCTTGTAAGAGTCTTTACAAGGTGCTTAGGAACTCCGTCTACAGGCATGATATAAGGAAGGTTGATTTCTGTCGAAGTCTGGCTTGAGAGCTCGATCTTAGCTTTCTCTGCAGCTTCCTTGAGTCTCTGGAGTGCCATAGGGTCCTTCTTGAGGTCGATGCCACCATTCTCTGCTGCGAATTCAGAAGCAAGCCAGTCGATGATCACCTGGTCGAAGTCGTCACCACCGAGGTGGGTGTCACCGTTTGTGGAAAGTACTTCGAATACGCCGTCGCCGAGGTCCATGATAGAGATATCGAATGTACCGCCACCGAGGTCATATACGGCGATCTTCATGTCCTTGTGCATCTTGTCGAGGCCATATGCAAGCGCAGCCGCTGTAGGCTCGTTGATGATACGCTTCACATCAAGACCTGCGATCTGGCCAGCCTCCTTGGTAGCCTGACGCTGTGAGTCAGAGAAATATGCAGGAACTGTGATGACAGCCTCTGTAACCTCCTGTCCGAGATATTCCTCAGCAGTCTTCTTCATCTTCTGAAGAATCATTGCTGAAATCTCCTGTGGTGAATAGAGACGTCCGTCGATGTCCACACGTGGAGTGTCGTTGTCTCCCTTCACTACCTTATAAGGTACGCGTGCGATGTCACCTGTCACCTGGCTGTACTTCTCACCCATGAATCTCTTGATTGAGAACACGGTCTTGTGAGGGTTGGTGATTGCCTGACGCTTTGCAGGATTACCTATCTTTCTTTCGCCTCCGTCAGTGAATGCCACCACTGAAGGGGTTGTTCTCTGTCCTTCGTTGTTGATGATGACGGTAGGCTCATTACCTTCCATCACTGCCACACATGAGTTTGTGGTTCCAAGGTCAATACCAATGATTTTTCCCATAACTGTATAATTTTTATATTTTAACTTATTCTTTTCAATTGTCGTTGTTCCTCCGGTCTTGTCCCGTGAAGCGTCATTCCGAGGAGGACGAAAGTCCGACGTGGGAATCTTTTTTTCACGACGCCATGATAATAACGAAACTTGTGCCAATGCCCCGGTCGTGAAAATATATGCCAAAATGTCAGTTTTTGTCTGCCACCATGCCCTACATAATGACATATTTGCTATTTTTGTGACATGATTTACAGGGAACTTTCATCAGGCGAGTTTAATGACCTCGCATCAAGGATACTTTACGAAGACAATCATCTTCTTGTGGTGAACAAGAAGGTAGGGGAGATCGTCCAGGGAGACAAGACCTCGGACGAACCTCTGACAGAGACATATAAGGCGTTTATCGCACAGCGTGATAACAAACCTGGGCAGGTGTTCATGGGGCTGCCTCATCGTCTGGACCGCCCTGTCAGCGGTATAGTGGTGCTGGCCAAGACATCAAAGTCTCTCGAGCGTCTGAACGCCATGTTCCGAGACTCGGATGTCCGTAAATTTTATTGGGCTCTTGTATGTGCAGAACCAAAACCTTCTGAAGGACATCTCGAAGATATGATGTGGCGCAACGAGAGGCAGAATAAATCTTATATCTGCCGTCCCGGTTCGGCACGCAAGGATGCCAAACTCGCAAAGCTGAACTACAGACTTCTGAAAAACACTGACAGATATTCTCTGGTAGAGGTGGAACTTCTGACTGGACGTCACCATCAGATACGTTGTCAGCTTTCAAATCTCGGCTGTCCTATCAAGGGCGACCTGAAATATGGAGCATCACGCTCCAACCCTGACGGCGGTATTTCACTCCATGCCCGTCGTATAACCTTCATCCATCCTGTAAAGAAGGAGCCCCTCACAATCGAAGCTCCCGTGCCGTCTTCATGGAAAGGGGTATAAGGGCGCACATGCAAGACCCTGCATTTTTCCGGACAGATCACCTCTGAAATGCTCTCTCGTCCGGGAAACAGGCCCAAATTCCGGATAGACCCATCGGATTGTCCCGTCCCATCCGGGAAAGATGCCTGAATTACGGATATGCCCTCTCTGAAATGCTCTCTCGTCCGGGAAACAGGCCCAAATTCCGGATAGACCCATCGGATTGTCCCGTCCCATCCGGGA
>CANBDX010000040.1 GCA_947367315.1 uncultured Bacteroidales bacterium
AGTATTTGTAAGAATTGCAGCACACCTTGTGCATGTTTGGGGCAGAAGTCGCACAAGCGGTAGGCGAACAGCAGACTTGATGAATATGTTATGGAAGTTATTGCACGGATAACGGATAATTATTCTTTCTTTTCAAAAAAGTTCGGATTACCAAGCCTCAGCAGATAAAAATCGTTATTTTTGTATGTTATTTGAGAAGGAGGGCGAATATGAAAGAAAAACTTATAGGAAAGAATCTTGAGGAGCTCAAAGCGTTGGTCGCAGAGGAGGGACTGCCCGGGTTTACTGCAAAGCAGATAGCCCAGTGGCTGTATGTGAAGAAGGTTCGGTCGATAGACGACATGACCAACCTGTCCAAGACCGCCAGGGCCAAACTGGCAGAGAAATATGAAGTCGGCGTGACTCCATATGCCGGTCTTCAGGTTTCGGGCGACGGCACTAAGAAATATCTTTTCCCGGTTAAGTGTTCCCATAAGCGCGGGCTTCATGCAGGAGCGCCGGAGACAGACCTTGAGGACGGGGCCATCGAGGCAGTGATGATTCCTGATGAGGACCGTGCCACCCTGTGTGTGTCATCCCAGTCAGGATGTCGCATGGGCTGCCGTTTCTGCATGACAGGACGTCAGGGATTCCATGGACATATGTCGGCTGCGGATATTATTTCCCAGTTCATTGCTGTTGATGAGTCCGACAGACTGACCAATGCAGTGTTCATGGGGATGGGAGAACCGCTTGACAACTACGATAACGTCATGCGTGCGATAGAAATCCTTACTGCAGACTGGGGATTCGCATGGAGCCCCAAGAGGATAACTCTTTCGACTATAGGTGTGATACCGACCCTTAAGCGTTATCTTGACGAGTGCAGGTGTCATCTGGCTGTGAGCCTCCATAATCCTTTTGCTGAGGAAAGACTCAGCGTGATGCCGGCACAGAAGTCATGGCCGGTGCAGGATGTGATAGACCTGATAAGGAAATATGACTTTACCGGACAGCGGCGTGTGAGCTTCGAATATACGATGTTTGCAGGATTCAACGACACGAAGGCGCATGCGGACGCTCTGATAAGGATGCTCCGTGGCCTGGAATGCCGCATGAATCTCATACGTTTCCATAAGATACCGGATTTCCCTTATGAAACTTCCCCTGATGTGATTATGGAGAACTTCAAGACACGCCTGAACAACTCCGGCATAATGACCACCATACGTGCCTCGCGTGGAGAGGACATACTTGCGGCATGCGGCATGCTTGCCGGAGAACATAAGGAGAAGAATTTATGAAAAGGATACTGGCTCTCATAATGTTTGTCATGCTTGCTGCCTCAGGTGCACAGGCACGTGGAATCGACCTTAAGGCTGATTCGCTGGCGGTCGAGTCCATGCGCAAGCGTATGGAGCAGATCAGGAGGTATCGTCCTACGGTGGCTCTTGTGCTGAGTGGCGGAGGGGCCAAGGGAGCAGCCCATATTGGAGTCATCGAACATATCGAGAAGCTTGGGATACCTGTCGATATGGTGCTGGGTACAAGTATGGGAGGCCTTATCGGCGGTCTTTATGCCTTAGGATATACTACCGATGAGATGAACGACCTTGTCCGCAATATGGATTGGGGCTGGGCATTCAGTGACCGTCTGTCACGTGAATACATATCATATACAGATCTTAAGTATAAGGAAAAGTATATGATTTCGATTCCGTTCTATTACGAGGCGGACTATTTCAAGATGAAGCGTGCTGATGAAAACCGTTTCAATCCGGGAATGCGGAAGGATGTGCTTGACATCGGAGCGGATAATGAGATGGGGACAGCAATGCTTAAGGATAATCTTCTCGGAAGCCTGCCATCCGGATATATATACGGTCAGAATGTCAGCAATCTTATAAGTTCCCTTACCATCGGTTATCAGGATTCGATCAGTTTCCAGGAACTGCCGGTACCTTTCGCATGCATCGCAGCCGATATGGTAACCGGCAAGGCAAAGGTATGGCACAGCGGCAAGATCAATGATGCGATGCGTTCAACAATGTCCATCCCGGGCATATTCGCTCCGGTGAAGGTGGATGGAATGGTGCTGGTTGATGGGGGCCTCAGGGACAATTATCCTACTGCTCTGGCGCGTGATATGGGAGCTGATATCATCATCGGCGTGGACCTGTCCGATGCAAGGCGCACTTACGGGCAGGTGAACAATATAGGGGATATTATCAGCCAGGGTATCAATATGCTTGGAAACGAGGCGTTCGAGAAGAATGTGACGATTCCGGATGTCAGGATAAAGCCGGACCTGAAGGAGTATAATATGCTGAGCTTCAGTCGTCAGAGCATAGATACCATTATCGTGAGAGGACGCAATGCCGCGTTGGCTCAGGATTCGCTGCTCAGGGAAGTCGCAAGGAAGACGTCCGGGAAATATGCTGTCGGAAGGAAGCCTAAGGCCTATGATTTCCATGCTGATTCCCTTGTGATTTCCTATGTGGACATCAAGGGAGTGCTGCCTCGTGAGAAGGAACTTCTGAAGGAGAAGCTTGATATAAAGTTCGGTCAGAAACTCAGCAGAAAGGATCTGGATCATGTAGTGGCCAAGATCTATGGCACACAGGCCTATGACTATGTTACATATGAGCTTCTTGGTGACAGCGAGCCGTTCGAACTTGTGCTGACCTGCCGTAAGGGGCCTGTACATCAGCTCGGCATAGGTGTAAGGGCTGATACGGAAGAGATTGTGTCCGTGCTCTTGAATGTAGGATTCTATGTCCACAGGCTATACGGTCATACTTTCGACTTGACTGGAAAAATCAGTGCGAATCCGTATTTCCAGTTCCGCTGGACATATGACATTCCGAAAGTTCCTACGCTGAATGCTACTGCTTCCATAAGATGGACAGACCTGAATATGTTGAATTTCTGGGAAAATTCTCTCAGCTTGAGTTTTTTTCATGCCAAGCAGGAATTCTATGTCTCCAATCTGAAATGGAGCAATTTCGATGTCCGTGCCGGCTTGAGGAACGATATTTTCGACATCAGGGACGTGAAGTCTTCTCAAATTATGGGAGACTATGATATGGTCCACCTTGGTAATGACTATATGTCGCTGTTTGCAGAAGGTCGTATGGATACTTTTGATGATGGATATTTCCCTAAGAAGGGTATGACTGCTGGTCTTTCCTATGCATGGACTTTTGCCGGCTTCCCGTATGTCGTGAATCCGTTCCATGCGCTTCATATGGATGTGAAAGGTGTTCTGAATGGAGAAGAGTTCTTTTCGTTCATCCCATCCTTCTATATGCGTTGTCTTTTCGGGAATGATGTGCCTGTGGCATATTTCAATGCAGTGGGCGGCTCCCTTCCGGGAAGGTATATGGATCAGCAGGTGCCTTTCATGGGTGTGAACCATGTCGTTGCGATGAAGAATATCCTCACGATGGTAAGAATGGATTTCCGTTTCAGGATTCTCAAGAACCATTATCTTACAGGTGTGGTCAATTATGCAAGAGACTGTAATTTCTTTTCGGACTATCTTGATGGGCTTGGTAATGTCGGAGTGGGTGCTGAATATTCATACGATACCATCTTCGGTCCACTTTCTGCAAATGTCAGCTGGTCGAACATTTCCAAGAAACTTGGTCTTTACATGAGTGTGGGATTTAATTTCTGATGTCATGATTGAGGATGCAGTAAAGAACAAGGCTGCGGACAGGATGCGCAGGCTATGCTCCAGAAGGGAGTATTGCATTGCTGATATAAGACGTAAACTGGCCGAAATCCTGGAAGGGGATATGGAGGCAGTTCGGGAAGTGATCGATTCTCTGGTTAAGGACCGGTATGTCGATGATATGCGTTATGCATCTGCTTTTGCGCGTGACAAGGCCTCTATTTCAGGCTGGGGGAGCATAAAGATAAGACACGCGCTTGCGGCGAAGGGAGTCGAGCGTGGGATTATTGACGACGCTCTGAAGGAGGTGGACCGCGGAAAGGCGGATGAGCGTCTGGAAAAGTTGATGACAGCCAAGTACCGTTCCTTGAAGGATGATCCTCAGTGCAGGCTTAAGATGTTGCGTTTCGGGCTTGGCAGGGGATACGGATATGATGAGGTTTCAGTAGTTGTTGAGAAACTAATGCGTGCATATGAGGAATTATAGAAAATTGACTTCGGATGAAGTGATGCAGCTGAAAGGGCAGATGTGTGCAGCTGAGTGTTGGGATGATGTGGAAGTGGCGGAAGACTTTTCTGCAGATTATGTTCGTCATACGCGTTTTTCAGGAAAGGTTCGTCTTGGAGCCTTCAGAAAGGATTTTGAGCTTGCCGGAGGTATCCGTGAGCATTCTGGAATCCATTATGCAACTCTCCATAATGTGACTGTAGGAGACGACTGCTATATCAAGAATGTCAAGAACTATATAGCCAATTATGTGATAGGCCAGCGTACGTTCATTGAAAATGTCGATATCATTTTGACGGACGGCAGATCAAGCTTCGGAAACGGAGTCGAAGTATCGGTGCTGAATGAGACTGGTGGCCGTGAGGTAATGATATTCGACAGGCTGTCGGCTCAGACCGCATATGTTATGGCTCTATACAGACATCGTCCAGAAATGGTGTCCAGGCTTCGTGAGATAATCTGCAGGTATGTGGAGGAAGTAACCTCTGATGTGGGGTGTATAGGGGCAGATGTCTTTATTGTGGATTCCGGATATATAAAGAATGTTAAGGTAGGGGACTGCTGTAAGATAGAAGGTACATCACGTCTGAAGAACGGCAGTATAAACAGTAATCGGCATGCTCCTGTGCATGTGGGTGTGAATGTCATCGGGGACGACTTCATAATATCCAGCGGCTCCGCCATCGAGGATGGAGTGACATTCTCGAGATGCTTCATCGGGCAGTCGTGTAGGCTGGGACACAATTATTCTGCCTCCGATTCTCTTTTCTTCGGAAACTGCCAGGGTGAAAACGGTGAGGCATGTGCGATATTTGCGGGACCGTTTACCGTGACTCACCACAAGTCCACTCTTCTGATTGCCGGCATGTTTTCATTCATGAATGCCGGCTCAGGCTCTAATCAGAGCAATCACATGTACAAGCTTGGCCCTATTCATCAGGGAATAATGGAGCGAGGTGCCAAGACAGCCTCCGATTCGTACATCCTATGGCCTGCAAAAGTCGGAGCGTTCTCACTGGTAATGGGAAGGCACGTCAGTCATCAGGATACTTCGGATTTTCCTTTCTCATATCTGATCGAACAGCAGAACACTTCTTTTATCATGCCGGGAGCCAATCTTAAGAGTGTAGGCACGATACGTGATGCGAAGAAATGGCCTGTGCGTGACGGCAGAAAAGATCCGGACAGGCTTGACCAGATAAACTGCAACCTTCTCAGCCCATATGTTATCCACAAGATGCTTAATGGGGTGAAGATTCTCAAGGAACTGCAGAAACTTTCCGGAGAACACTCGGATGCATATACCTATCAGAGCGGGAAAATCAAGCGTTCTTCGCTTTTGAACGGGTTGAGGTATTATGGTATGGCCATAGACAAGTTCCTGGGCAACTCATTGATAACAAGGATAATGAAGTCGGAATTCTCGACATTGGCGGAACTTCGC
This sequence comes from uncultured Bacteroidales bacterium, assembly GCA_947367315.1. GTDB lineage: Bacteria > Bacteroidota > Bacteroidia > Bacteroidales > UBA932 > Cryptobacteroides. The sequence goes on from CANBDX010000040.1 coordinate 5,608, forward strand.
CAGGCTCTTGTGCCTGTGTCGGCATATGGCGAGGGTGCCTGGGTGGATCTCGCAGGAATGATTGCTCCTAAGAAAGCTGTATCTGCCCTGCTGGATGATATTCAGAGCGGCATGCTTGCGGATGTGGATGGAATCAATGCGCGTTTTGCGGACATTCATGCAAACTATTATGACTATGAATGGCATTGGGCATATGAGGTGATTGAGGATTATTATGGCGTCGATCTTCATAATATTACCAAAGAAGAGCTATGCTCTCTGGTTGAAAGATGGAAGACCTCGGTGGTGGGACTGGACAATCTTGTCTATGAAGACGCCCGAAAAGAATTCTCGCTCAGTGCTATGACAAGTTTCGGAGCCGATGGCGACGAGAATGTCCGCAAGGAAGACTTCATGCAGGTCCGCGGTTCTTTATTCGAGTCAAATCCGTTCGTCATGTCGGTGAAGGAGCACATCAGGATTAAATCCGCGCTTGGAAACAAGGTGCAGGAACGGCTTTCCCGTATCTAGTGCTGAAACCTTGATAAATCAAAGCTGGCCACATTTCGAACCGAATTTGTGGCCAGCTTTGATATTTTGTTAAGGGCGGCCACAAATAAGGCTGAATTTGTGGCCGAGATGAAAGTCTTAGAGTGTGGCGAGGAAGTCAGTGACGTTCTTTTCGATTCGCGCAGCTACATCCGAGCCTTCTGCCTTTTCGAACTTCTCCCCGATGATGTTCTCGTAGAGCTCGATGTAGCGCTCGGTGATGCCGCTGACGATGTCCTCTGTCATTTCAGGAACCTGCTGGCCGTCCTGGCCCTGGAAGCCGTTTGCCATGAGCCATTCGCGTACGAACTCCTTCGAGAGCTGCTTCTGCTTGTCACCGTTTGCAAGGCGCTCCTCGTAACCTTCCGCATAGAAGTAGCGTGAAGAGTCCGGAGTGTGGATTTCGTCCATGAGGTAGATCTTGCCGTCCTTCTTGCCGAACTCGTATTTTGTATCTACGAGGATGAGACCCATCTTGGCCGCTATTTCTGTTCCTCTCTGGAAGATTGCTCTTGTGTAGGCCTCAAGCTGCTCGTAGTCCTCGCGGCTCACGATGCCCTGAGCGATGATATCTTCCTTGGAAATGTCTTCGTCATGTCCCTCGGCAGCCTTTGTTGTAGGGGTTATGATAGGCTGAGGGAACTTCTGGTTCTCGACCATTCCTTCAGGCATCTCCACTCCGCAGATGGTGCGCTTTCCGGCCTTGTACTCTCTCCATGCATGTCCTGAGAGATAGCCGCGGATTACCATTTCCACCTTGAACGGCTCGCACTTGTGGCCGACTGTAACCATCGGGTCCGGAACTGCAATCTTCCAGTTAGGGAGGATGTCGGATGTTGCATCGAGGAATTTCGCTGCAATCTGGTTGAGCACCTGGCCCTTGAAAGGAATGCCCTTAGGGAGTACCACGTCAAATGCTGAGATACGGTCTGATACGACCATCACGAGATATTCGTCATTGATGCTGTAAACGTCACGGACTTTGCCTACATAGTGTGCAGTCTGACCTGGAAAGTTGAAATCGGTCTTTACAATTGCTTCCATTTTATATACGGTTTTATTTTCGGTCGCGAAGATAGTGATTTTTATTCGTAGTCTGTCAGTTTGAGGCGGAATTTGTTGCTGCCGAAGTTGCGGAAATAGAGGTTGCCGGTCGATACCGTCATTCCCGGCTTGACCGGGAATCTCTTCCACTGATCATCCACCTCGAAGATGACAGGTGCCTTGTGTCCTTCCAAGGTGAACCCCAGACGCATATATACATCACCCTTCGACCATTCCAGATCTGCATATGTCATTATGTCGTCCGGCTCAGCTTCCCTGATGAATTCCTTGAGAAGCTTTCCCATGCCTCCGTTGATGCGCACTCCCGGAAGAGAGGCATATCTGGTCCATTCATGTGAACGAATCTCCTTGCCTTCCTTGTTCCATCTCCGCGCATTGGAAAACGTGGCCACGGCGACAAGTTCTCCCGGCAGGGGACCTTCTCCCTGATGCATCTTGCGTGCTCCGGTGTATCTCTTGAGGAATAGCCCGTATCTGTATCTGCACGATGCGTCTCCGTAGCTGTGTGTCCTGCTTAGGAACTTTGCAGCCGTGCTCTTGTCTATCCGCCTTACCTCGCAGTTTCTGGCATATATCGGTATGAATACTTCCAGGTGGGCCAGAAGGCGCTGCTGCATCATTTCTTTCTGATTGATCCAGCGGTCTTCAGTTATTATCAGAGGGTATTCGTCTGTCTCGCTGAGGGAGCAGGCTGCTTCATATGCTGCCTCGCTTTGCTTATCGGCCTCTTCCAGACTCTCAGCATCCAAGCTCAATGGCAGAATCAACCTTGATTCCCCGCTGCTGCGGGCAGACGTCGCCAGCACTTCAAGCCCGTTCCGTACCTGAAGCGATGATTCGAATCCATGGAATGCCAGAAATTCCCTTATATCATTTATAAGCCCTGCCATATTGGCACAAAGATAATCAAATCGGTTCGTTATTTTCTAAAAATTGCTAACTTTGCCAAGATGTGCGCTTGATTTGAACGATTAAGGTGGCTATCAGGGTGCACTGAACCATTTGTCAGGAAATTAATTAAACAGAATATTATGGTAAAGGTAAATCTTGGAGGCTGCAGCTCCTTTGTAAAAGATGCAGATTATAAGGCTTATGTAGAGAAGGCTGTTGCCGCTCTTGAAGTCCTTGAGAACGAGACAGGAAAGGGTAATGACTTCCTCGGATGGAAGCACCTTCCTTCAGAGACGCTTGCAAGCGGTCTTGTAGCAGAATGTGAGGCAGTAAGGGACGCCTGGAAGGCTAAGAACATCGACCTCGTTGTCGTTATCGGTATCGGAGGTTCATACCTTGGGGCAAAGTGTGCTCTCGAGGCCCTTTCACATCAGTTTGCAAAGCAGCTCAAGACCAAGGGCGACGCCCCTGAAATCGTTTTCGCAGGCCAGAACCTTTCAGAGGAGTACATGTGCGAGCTCATGGATCTCGTTCAGGAGAGAAACGCAGCATGCGTTGTCATTTCCAAGTCAGGCACTACTACAGAGCCTGCAGTCGCATTCCGTCTCGTGAAGAAGTATCTTGAGGATACATACGGCAAGGCAGAGGCTGCAGAGCGCATCGTGGCAGTTACAGACAAGGCACGCGGAGCCCTCAAGTCGCTTTCTACTCAGGAAGGCTACAAGACATTCGTGATCGAGGATAACGTGGGAGGACGTTTCTCTGTCCTTACTCCTGTGGGAATTCTCCCTATAGTGCTTGCCGGCTTCGATATGAAGGCAATGCTTGAAGGTGCTCTTGCTATGGAGGAACTCTGCGCCAAGCCATGCGGCGAGTGCAACCCTGCGATCCAGTATGCTGCAATGCGTAACGCTCTCTATGCTCAGGGCAAGAAGATTGAGATTCTCGTGGCATACAACCCTAAGCTTACATACCTCGGCGAGTGGTGGAAGCAGCTCTACGGAGAATCGGAGGGCAAGGACGGCCTCGGAATCTTCCCGGCTTCCGTGAACTTCACCACAGACCTTCACTCTATGGGCCAGTACATCCAGGACGGAGAGCGTACCCTTATGGAGACTGTTGTAACTGTAGAGAACAGCAACCGCTCTATGCTCATCGAGAACGATCCTCAGAACCTCGACGGTCTTAACTTCCTCACAGGCAAGCATGTAGAAGAGTGTAACGCGATGGCTGAACTCGGTACCAAGCTCGCTCATATCGATGGCGGTGTGCCACAGCTTTCGCTTTCTATAGAGCGCATCAACGAGTACAATCTCGGAGCCCTCTTCTATTTCTTCGAGAAGGCATGCGGAATCAGCGGCTATATCCTTGGCGTGAATCCGTTCGACCAGCCCGGCGTGGAGGCATATAAGAAGAACATGTTCGCCCTCCTCGGCAAGCCAGGATACGAGGAGCAGGCTGAGGCTCTTAAAGCGAGACTTTAATCAATCTCTTTAAATAATAGATGCCCGGACTTACGAGTTCGGGCATTTTTTTGTATTTTTGTAGGCTCTGATAATATAACAGGAAGCTGTTTAAATGATAAATCTACAGCTTCAGCAAAAAACTATCAAAGATGGCAGAAGAAGGGAATATCATAGTAAAAGGAGCCAAGGTCAATAATCTGAAGGATGTGACCGTGGAGATTCCGCGTGGAAAGTTTGTTGTCATCACAGGCATTTCAGGATCGGGTAAGTCTTCACTGGCCTTCGATACGCTGTTCGCCGAGGGGCAGAGACGCTTTGCGGAGAGCCTTTCTTCCTATGCACGTCAGTTTCTCGGAAGAATGTCCAAGCCGGATGTCGAGGCCATAGAAGGTATTCCTCCTGCGATTGCCATCGAACAGAAGGTGAATACCCGCAACCCTCGTTCTACTATTGCTACAAGTACTGAAATATATGACTACCTGAGGATTATATTTGCCCGCATCGGACGCACATATTCTCCTGTCACGGGTGAGGAGGTGAGATGCCACACTGCAAATGATGTGATGGAATACCTTTTCGAAGGAGATGCATCGGCAGCATATGTGCTTGCTGACCTCGGATGGGCTGAGCGTGAGGATAAGGTGGAGCTGATGCTTCAGCTGAAGGAGGAGGGATATTCCCGATTCTTTACCGACAGGGTAGTGAGGATAGAGGACGTGATGAAGCTTTCCGAAGATGGGACTTATCCTGACGAACTGTTCCTGCTGGTGGACCGTGTGAAGATGAGACAGTCTTCGGAAGAGGAGCTTGAAGACTTGCGCACGCGTCTTCATTCTTCTGTCGATATAGCATTTGAAAAGGGTTCCGGAATCATATATATAAGGAAAGAACGGTCTGTAGCCGGGTCCGCTGAATCCGAAGTAACCCTGAAGAAGTTCATCAACCGCTTCGAGGCTGATGGTATGACATTCGAGAAACCGGATGAGTATCTTTTCAGTTTCAACAGTCCGCTGGGAGCATGTAAGGTCTGCGGTGGACTTGGTAAGATAATAGGCATCAGTGAAGACCTGGTCGTTCCGGACAAGAGCAAGACCATATATGACGGCGCCATCGCCTGCTGGAGGGGAGACAAGATGGGTTGGTTCAAGGACCAGCTGGTGCGCAATTCCGTAAAGTACGGCATACCTATCTTCGAGCCGTACTGCAATCTGTCACAGGAAGTCAAGGACCTCATATGGAAGGGATATACTGCTGACACTGAGGAGGATTCCATAGTAGGAATCAATGAGTTCTTCCGGTGGGTGGAGTCCAATCGATATAAAATCCAGTACAAATACATGCTTGGAAGGTATTCCGGCAAGACTGTGTGTCAGGAATGCGGGGGAAGCCGTCTAAGGCGTGAGGCCATGTACGTGAAGGTAGGCGGGAAGAACATCCACGAACTCCTATGCATGAATGTGTCGGAACTGCTGGATTTCTTCAACAATATCCAGATTACAGACCACGAGCGGAGCATCGTATATAAGGCAATAGAAGAAATCACCGACAGACTCAGATATATCGAGGATGTCGGACTGGGATACCTGACACTTAACCGTGCCTCCAATACACTTTCCGGAGGTGAGAGCCAGAGAATCAATCTTGTCACTGCCCTCGGAAGTTCCCTCGTCGGCTCCCTGTATATTCTCGATGAACCTAGCATAGGGCTGCATCCTCGTGATACAGAGAGACTTATCTCTGTGCTGAAACGTCTTCGCGACATAGGAAACACCGTCGTGGTCGTGGAGCATGACGAGGAGATAATGAAGGCTGCCGACCTTTTGATAGATATCGGTCCTAAAGCCGGCATCAATGGTGGCGAAATCGTCTTCAAGGGACATCTCGGCGGAGATGCATCCGCTGAGGAAAAGGACAGGTCGCTGACTTTGCAGTATCTGGGAGGGGAGCGTCAGCGTTACGTCAGAAAGCCACGGAGCTGGAACTATTCAATAAGGCTCGAAGGTGCTATGGAGCATAATCTGAAGGATATAGATGTAACCTTCCCTCTGGGTACCCTGACTGTAGTCACAGGAGTCAGCGGCAGCGGCAAGTCATCCCTTGTCGGAGATATTCTTTATCCGGCACTTTACCGCCATATCAACCAGACCGGTTCGGCTCCTGGTACGTTCAGAGGCCTTTCTGGAAGCCTGGACAGGATAACCCAGGTTGAATATGTGGACCAGAACCCTATCGGAAAGAGTTCCCGTTCCAATGCGGTCACTTATCTTAAGGTCTATGACGACATCCGCAAACTGCTTTCCGACCAGCAGTATGCCAGGATGAACGGATTCACCCCTTCGCATTTCTCATTCAACATCGATGGCGGTCGCTGTCCTGAATGCCAGGGAGAGGGATTTGTGAAGATAGGAATGCAGTTCATGGCCGATGTGAGCATGGTCTGCGAGTCATGCGGCGGAAGGAGATTCAAACCGGAAATCCTTGAGGTTCGTTTCAAGGGCATGAACATAGACGACATCCTCAATCTCAGTGTCGAGGAAGCCATTGCATTCTTCGGCTCTCAGGAAGACCCTGTGGCGAAGAGGATTGCTGAAAGGCTTCAGCCTCTTGTGGATGTAGGACTTTCATATATCAAGCTCGGACAGAGCAGCAGCACATTGTCGGGTGGCGAAAGCCAGCGAATTAAGCTTGCATACTTCCTGTCCATGAATGATGCAGGCTCCAAGTCGAAGCCTCAGAGAATACTCTTCATCTTCGACGAGCCGACGACCGGTCTGCATTTCTACGATGTGGAGAAACTGCTCAAGTCGTTTGACGCCCTTCTTGCCAAAGGACATTCCATCATTGTGGTGGAGCATAATCCGGACGTAATCCGTGCAGCGGACTGGATCATCGACCTCGGGCCAGAGGCTGGAGACGAAGGGGGAAATGTGGTGTTCGCCGGCACGCCGTCTGACCTGCTTTCCTGCGATGCATCATACACTTCCCGATACCTGAGGTAGGTTAACTTCTATTACGAACAGTGCCGCATCGTTCACCGGCTCGCCCGCTTCCATGTATATGAGTCCGGAGCCGGGACTCTTGAGCGTGAGTACAGCTCCATGTCCGTCCTCGTCTATCCGGAAGTCATATATGCCGTCCTTCTTGTCGTCGAGCATATATTCCAGGCCTATGTCAAACGGAGTGTCCGGAGGCCATACATCGCACCATATATGGACTTCATCTCCGATATTCCCTCTGATGTATCCGGATGGGTAGGCATACAGATGGGGAGTTCCCTTGTATGAAATCCCGCTTTTGTCCACCCTCCATCCGCTTCCTTTCAATCCGTCATCCTGGGGAGTGACAGTGATTCTGTACAGGCAGTTGCGTTCCACATCCAGGTTGTTGGGCCCGTCTCCGAGATAGAACCGGTATGTCAGCGGAGCTGATGCACTGTACCTCGTGTCCGAGGAATATTCCATGTCCATCTCTATATAAGAGCATATCCTGCTTCTGGGATCATTGTCCCTGAAGACCTTCTGGACATGGCTGGTTATCGGTGTGGAACTGAATGTGCCCTGCATGTTTTCCAGCATATATAGGGACAGAGCGTCGCTTGTTCCGTCATATCTGATCCTGTTCAACGGACTGCATCCGTCACCTTTATGGGAGAACCCTGCTGCAAAGCATGAACTCTCGTCTTCTGCCCGGCTGTTCCGGAATACAGCTATATTCCTGGGGCAGTTTCCGATCCTGATTCCGGTCACTTCCAGCATCACATCTTCAGAGAGCATGCTTCTGTCGAGACTGACATCAATCCGGGCCATAAGCCTTTCCAAGCCTATCCTCACAGTCTTCCCTTCGACAATCTCCACATCTTCCATGAATGCATACATCGGCATACCTTCCCTGTACTCGTCAGGATATGCCATGTGGTATCTGATGCCATTGAGATCCCCGATATCCGCTGCAGAGACCTTGTATCCGAAGTTGGCGCATGCGCATATAGTGTATTTCATGCCGCTGAGCAGGGATATCCCGGCTGTGATATTGCCTTTCCAGGTGTCACGACCTGCAGTCATGTACATATCCCTTTCAAGATGCCCCATCTCGTCAAAGACCATCAGGCTGATGTCGGTGACCTTCTCTTCGTCCGGCATGGATGCTTTTACAGCATAGCGGTTCCAGTCTATTTCGATAGTGACCGGCACTTCTTCCGCGAACTCTTCTGACAATCTGCCGAGGTCCGGAAACGAACATCCGGCCATCAGCATCGTGCAGAGCGTCAGAATTCTATACGTTCTTCCTGAATTTCCTTCCATGGCTTTATTTCCAATGTGGTTTCCATATCTTCGTGTTTCACAGGTATGTCCGGATCGGTGGTCCCTTTTCTTCGTATCATCAGTTCGAAGACATACATGCAGTTCCTGCCGATGCCTGTCCCTCCTTTCTGCCTGTTGATATTGATGGGCCAGTAGTAGGTGTCTCCATCTATTTTCCCTTCCACTACCAGTCTTGTGAAGGGTGTGCCCGGTCCTTCTGTCTCCGCATGATTGGGGTAACACAGGAAGTGCAGGTCCGGAATCAGGGTGGCGCTGCCTATCCTGTCTGCAACCTTCCGGGCGACAAGCCCGGGCTGCATGAATCCCTTCATGTCATCAGGATTAAGCATGCTCATATTGATGAACCTCAGCGGCCGGTCATGTGCACCGTCATATAAATGTGTCTCGGCATTCACGTTTGTCAGATATGCCTTCACATCGTAAATATCTTTTCCTGCATAAGGGAGACCTGAAAAGTCACATCCGATGGTGTGGAGAACCACTTCGCTGGCTACAGGGACCATGCTGACCTCTCCATGTTCACTTCCTGCTGCCCTCCTGCATTCTGCCGTCATGGTCAGGCTTTCCTCCGATTCCTGTTCCAGATTTACGGTCATAGACCGGATGGAACTGAACGAGGAAATATCCGCCCAGTCATATCTGTCTTTCCTGGCATTGGCGCATATGAATATTATCTTATCACCGGACTGTGAGGTAACTGGGATGCTTCCCCCTCGGAAATCCTCTATCCTTGTATATGAATCGAGTCTCTGCAGAGCGTCGTCATTGAATGTGAAGATGTCAAGACAGGCCCCGTCCGTAGAGACGCTTCCGGACAGGGACAGCACTGTCTTGGTTGCGGACTGTCCTGATGAGGCGGGATATTGACAAGGTACCGGATTTACATCAGAACATCCGTATGGTATGGCCGGGACAATAAAGAGCAATAGGCCGAGAACCGGCAGTGGTTTTTTGTGTGATTTAGAACAGATCATATAACTGTAGTGATTAGAGTGATAGGAATTGCCCGGCGCATTTCCTTTATGTCAGAATATATAGCCTACTCCTATCTTCAGCCTGTCTGACATCTTTTTTATGTCGTAGATTGTCTTAGCGTATGCTATTTCGGCAGCGATTCCCTTCCAAATCGGGATGTATAAGCCTGTGCCAATGGTACAGGCGGGGGCAGCCGGAAGTTCGTGGAGATATCCCAGAGATATATAGATTCCTTTGTATGTACTGTCGGGCCAGAATCTTATGCCGGCTTCGATTGCACTTCCTTTCCTTATGGTTTCTGTATTCTTGCCGTACTCAGGATCCGTCTCGGCGCGATGGATGTATTCTTCGCTATGTTTGTCGATGGGCCTGTACGACATCTGAATATGGGCGCATGAATAGGCTGACCACCTCTGTCCGAACTGATGGCCTATGCTGATGCTTGCCGTGTTCATATAGATGATGGAGCCTATGTCCATGAATATGTCCGAGCGTGATGCCGATATGTTTCTGCTGCCGGTCTGTCCGTAGCAGTCTGTGATGAATGAAAATGCAATTACAGCCATGTAAATCCTCCACATCTTTTTTCGGCAAATCTATTGTGGAGGTTTGGATCTATTGCAGGATTATAAAAAAAATAAATGAAGTTTTTCTTTTTTTTATTTTATAAAATAAATTTTAGTGCATTAAAATAAATTTTATAATGCCCTTTGAGAGCATTATGCTGCACTTTTATACCATTTTTATGGTATTATATGGGATTTCTTGACCTTGGGAAGAATCTGGCAGACGGTCAGGACGATTACAACGAGATACGTCTATTGATCCACTCCATTACCAGCTTCCGGTCTTCGATGCAAGCCTGGTCAAGCGAGTTGAAGCAGCAGAACAGAGCCCGGTGATTCCTGTCGAATCTTTCGAGCTTGTTCCTTACGTAGTCTCCGCCCTTTCTCGGCTTGAGGTAGAGGCCGAAGGTCTTGGGAGAACGTACCAGACATCTTCCGCTCCTGTGCTCAGTCATATAGAACAGTTCCTGTGAATTGTATTGTTCCGCGTCTCTGAACTTGTGCCTGATGTTCCTGATGAGCACGTCCGGGTTTTCATTGAAGAATTTCTCGAAGAAACTGCGTCTCAAAGCCCTTGGAGTGTGGGCAAGATAAAGGAATCTGAAGCAGCTGCCGGTTATTGATATGGCATTGAGCATGGAGTCCTTGAATCCAACAGGCTTGTGCCCGTTCTTCTTTGGCTTTATGAATCTGAGGAACTTAGCGAAATATGTCGGATACCAGTCGGCATAGCAGACTGTGCTGTCTCCTTCGAAGAAGTCCTTTACCGTACATGGCGCGACGAACAGGAAGTCGTCATTGAGGTAGACGAATCTTTCGCTTAGCCCCGGTATCCTCCACATCATGGCTTCAATCGCTCTTGAATTGAAGGTCGGGAGGTATTCCTCATAACCTTTGAATATGACTGAATGGTCAATGATCCGTATTGGAATAAGGTCGTCGAAATGCTGGCTCAGGAACTCTTCCAGATGCGGATTCTGATTGTCTGTTATTATGAATATCTGCCTCGCGAATCTTGCGAACCTGTGGATAGATGCCACACAATAATTGATTTCACCGATATTGGCGAAACGCGTGTCCCCGGCCACATCGTCACATGATGCGTCCTTTACCTTTGAGGTGTAGCGTGCAAGTTTCTGCCGGTGTGCCGGGTCGTTGCCATCCACCCATGAGATGACGAAATCTACAGGCTCGACTGATGAGGGAGAGTGCATGATTTCAAGAAGCTGTTTAAATTTTGGCGAATATAGATGTTTGTAAATAAATTGTCAAGTTAGTAAAGGAAAAATAACTATATTTGTTAAATGTACTTAAGTGCATGACTATATTCGGATTTATATGAGCAAAAGGATATGCGCAGTCACTATGGTCAGGAACGATGAGTTCTTTCTCCGTAAATGGGTGGCTTATTATGGGGCTGAGTTAGGCCGTGAAAATCTGTATGTGTATCTGGATGGAACAGACCAGCCTTTGCCTGACTGGTGTCCGGAGGTGAATGTCATGGCCCGCGAACGTGTCCCGGGGCTGGTGGCTGCAGCTGACAGAGGACGTATAGATTTCTTGTCCTCCCAGGCTGCAGACCTGCTTGACCGCTATGATATGGTAATCGGTACCGATGTGGATGAATTCCTTGTGGTCGATCCTGCCCTCGGAACCGGTCTTGCGGATTTCCTGTCATCGCTTCCTCCCCGCACTTCATATTCAGGTCTTGGAATAGATGTCGGTCAGCATACGGAGCTTGAGTCGGAGATAGATGCTGCAAGACCGTTTCTGCAGCAGAGACGTCATGCGGTCCTTTCAACCAGATACAGCAAGGCTTCCGTGATTACTAAGCCGATTTCATGGGGGTCTGGTTTCCATCGTATACGTAACGGTAATTTTCATATAGTCAAGAATCTTTACCTTTTTCATTTCGGCTGTGTGGACCTCAAGAGGCTCGAAGCCAGGTTTTCGGATAAGGATAAGCTGGCAACAGGTTGGTCGAGACATCTAAAGAAGCGTGCCAAGACCATATTTACAGTAAGTTCATCAAAGGCACGGAATTGGGAACGATGGATCCCGTTTGCACGGAGGGTACAGAATACGGTCAGACCTCCGTACGCATGGAACAAGCCTGCCATGTTCAATCTCAAGATTGTAGTCTCAATACCGGAACGTTTTAAGGATATAGTGTAATGAAGGTAAAGAATAAAAGGGTTGTGGAACTCTCCCATATCTTTTCGGAGTCTTTCCATGCCTTGAAGAAATATGAGTGGATCCGTCGTAGACCGGCTCCTGACCATCAGATGCTTGTCTTTATGGTAGATGACAGCGGCTTTTATACCGGTGGACTTGCTGACAGGTTCAAAGGTGCCGTATCTGCCTATGCCTGGTCTCTATGTAACGGTATCGATTTCAAGATCAGATACAGTTTCCCGTTCGAACTTTCTGACTATCTTGTGCCTGCCTCTCATGACTGGATGCTGAAGGAAGGGGAGTTTTCTTCAAACATCTTCGACACTCGTGTAATGTATGCCAGAGGGGAGCATGGCCGCAGGCTCATTGCTTTGGATACATCCAGGCAGATCCATTATTATGGAAATATGGATGTCCTTCCGGCTATCAATGCCCATTATGGTAATGCATATACATGGGGAGACCTGTTCAGATCTTTGTTCAAGCCATGTGACGTTTTGAAAGAGAAAGTAGAGGCCCTTCAGAAAGGCATAGGTGCTCCTTATTTTTCAGCTGTATTCCGTTTCCAGAATCTTCTCGGGGATTTCGAGGAGTATCATTTCAAGGCCGAGGAAGACATGAGGAAGAAGGAAGAGATAATATCCAGATGTCTTGATGGCATCCGTGAACTTCAGAATAATCATCCTGGAATGCCCGTGCTCGTGACCTCTGACAGCGTCACCTTCCTGGAAAGGGCATCTTCATTGGAAGGAGTCCATACAATTCCTGGAAAGGTAGTCCATGTCGGATCGAAGGGTGGTGAGACTTATGATACCTATCTGAAGTCGTTTGTAGATTTCTATATGCTTGCAGGCAGTCAGAAAATATACGGACTTGCCACATCAGAGATGTACAAGTCCGAATTTCCGATGTATGCTGCCAAGGTAAACGCTATACCTTTCGAGCGTATTTCCCTTTAGTGCTGCTGTTGCAACTGCGGGAGCTTAAGCCAGTCTCCCAGTTTCTCGTCCCATGACGCCGGCTCGAACGGTGTCGTGCCGCTGTAATGGTACAGCGTGAGCTCTCCGAAGTAGATCCTTCCTTCAATTTCATAAAGGTCCACCCTTACGTGAGGGAAACCTTCCGACAGCTTGGCCGCTATCTCCTTCATCTGTTCGAATGTTGCCGGCTTTGCCGGTGGAACATCTGAGTTCGGATGCCCGTTTCTGATAGGCAGGTGGTTATAATCCATGTCGAAGAAGTCAAATTTGGTCTCCGTCTTCCTGTGCCTGTCGGATGCTACGAAAAGCAGTTTCGGCTCACCGTCGAAACAGAAGAACTTATAGTCCTTCAGTTCTCCGTCGCCCTGCCTGTCTTCCATATATTGCTCGGCCAGAATGCGCGGCTTGATGTTCTTGTAAGGCCATTCGCGCTTGTTGTAGTAATAGTTCCTCCTGTAGTGCTTCCAGAGTTTGCGCAGTGCCGCCTCCTTGTCCAGACTTGCCTTGTCCTGACATACAACTACTCCGCCGCTGTCATGTGTGCACTTCAATACGAACCTGTCCGGGAGATTATCCCATTCGATATCCGAAGGACTGTCATATATGGCAAGTGTCGGTATGAGATATTCCGGGCCAAGCTTGTCCGCGATTATTGCCTTTACGGCATACTTGTCCACGATGTCTGTGTACATAGGATTATGGTCATATGCCTTCAGCCATTGCAGCTTCTCATTGAAAGTCCTGGGATTGTCGAAGTCAAGCCATTTGCGCATCTTGCGCAGATACCTCATTCTGATTCTGAATCTGTTGTACATATTTTAGATTCTAAAAAGGGAGGGGCAGATGCACCCCTCCCTTGGATATTATGCTCCGAAGTTGTCGTAGAGAATGTTCTCAGGTGGAACTCCAAGTGAGTCAAGGAGATTCACAACTGCTCCGACCATCATAGGAGGTCCGCACATGAGATAAAGTGCATCCTCCGGTGCCTCATGCTGCTTGAGGTAGGTCTCGAACATCACGTTGTGTACGAAGCCAGCAACATATGGTACTCCTGCTGCATCAGCCTCAGGGTCTGGTCTGTCGAGGGCGAGGTGGAACTTGAAGTTAGGGAATTCCTTCTCGATTGCGTGATAGTCATCAAGGTAGAATGCCTCCTTAAGCGCACGTGCTCCATAGAAGAAGTTCACCTTGCGGTCTGTCTTTTCAGTGCGGAACAGATGCATGATGTGGCTTCGCATTGGAGCCATACCTGCACCACCGCCGACAAAGATAAGCTCAGTCTCAGGTGAGAGATCCTTTGGAAGGAAGAACTCTCCGTAAGGACCGGAGATAGTGATCTTGTCGCCTGGCTTGAGAGAGTAGATATATGATGAGCATATACCAGGGTTTACATCCACCCACTTGCCCGCAGCTCTGTCGAACGGAGGGGTTGCGATACGTACGTTGAGCTTGATGATGTCACCCTCAGCAGGGTAGCAGGCCATCGAGTAAGCACGTACGGTAGGGGTAGGGTTCACCATCTTGAGGGTTCTGAGACCCATCTTCTCCCAATCTGCCTGATACTGCTCGTCCACATCGATATCCTTGTAATCCACGGTTACTGCAGGTACGTCGATCTGGATGTATCCACCTGACTGGAAGTTGAGGTGTTCTCCTTCAGGAAGTTTCACCACGAATTCCTTGATGAATGTAGCCACGTTGTGGTTGGAAACTACCTCGCACTCCCACTTCTTCACGCTGAGCGCTGAAGCAGGTACTTCGATTGACATGTCTTCCTTGATCTTCACCTGGCATCCGAGACGCCAGTTTGCTGCGATCTGCTTGCGGTTGAAGAAGCCGACCTCGGTAGGGAGGATCTCTCCGCCGCCCTCGGTCACGCGGCACTTGCACTGTCCGCATGCACCCTTACCTCCACAAGCTGATGGAAGGAATATCTTCTGCTCTGCGAGTGTAGAGAGAAGGTTTCCGCCAGGTGTTACCTCGACGATCTTGCTTCCCTCGTTGATGTTGATCTTGACTGTTCCTGAAGGTGTCAGCTTCGTCTTGATGAAGAGGAGAAGCGCAACCAGGATGAGTGTGACTATCACGAAGACGATCACAGCAAAAATTATAGTCATCTGCATATTCTTGTCCTCCTATATTAAAGCTGAATACCCATGAATGTCATGAATGCAATACCCATCAGACCTACGGTGATGAATGTGATGCCGAGACCCTTGAGGGCTGCTGGAACGTGTGAGTATGACATCTTTTCGCGGATTGCGGCCAGAGCCACGATAGCGAGCCACCAGCCGATACCTGAACCAAGCGCATAAACGACAGGTTCTCCGAAACTTACGAAATCCCTCTCCTGCATGAAGAGCGAGCCTCCGAGGATCGCGCAGTTTACAGCGATGAGCGGAAGGAAGATTCCGAGCTGAGAGTAGAGGTTCGGAAGGAACTTCTCCACAACCATTTCCACAATCTGCACGATAGCTGCGATCACGGCGATGAAGATGATGAAGCTGAGGAAGCTCAGGTCAAGGCTTGCATATTGCTCACCCATCCATGAGAGAGCGCCTGGCTTCAGGACGTACTCGTTAAGGAGATAGTTCACAGGGAGTGTGATGAGGAGCACAGCGATAACGGCAATGCCGAGACCGTTGGCTGTCTTCACGTTCTTGGATACCGCCAGGTATGAACACATACCAAGGAAGTAGGCGAATATCATATTGTCGATGAAGATCGACTTTACAAATAAGCTAATATAATCTGCCATAGTTTTCTTTAGTTATGTGTTATTTCTCCTGAAGGTCTTTCTGGATAGATCTCTGAATCCAGATGATGCATCCGAGAAGGATGAGCGCCATCGGAGGGAGGATCATCAGACCGTTGTTCATATATCCTGCATCGAAGAATGCCTGTGGGATCACCTGGAATCCGAAGAGAGTGCCGCTTCCGAACAGCTCACGGAAGAATGCTACGATCACAAGGATCATTGCATATCCGAGACCGTTTCCAAGACCGTCCATGAGTGATGCGAAAGGCTTGTTTCCGAGAGCATAAGCCTCGATACGTCCCATCACGATACAGTTGGTGATGATAAGGCCGATATACACGGAGAGAGTCTTGCTGACGCTGTATGCGTATGCCTTGAGCACCTGATCCACGAGGATTACCATGAGGGCAACCACTACGAGCTGCACGATGATGCGGATACGGTTAGGAATGGTGTTTCTCAAAAGTGAACATACGAGGCTGGAAAGTCCTGTGACGATCATTACTGAGAGACCCATCACGAATGCGCCCTTCAGCTGTACTGTAACAGCAAGTGAAGAACAGATACCGAGGACAAGGACAGAGATAGGGTTGCCCTTGAAAATCGGTGTCAAAAATGCTTCTTTAATATTTCCCATTTCTTAATCCTCCACTTAGTTTGCTGATTCAACAACAGGCTCAAGTTCACCGGTCATGTCGATGACAGCGTCAATGACTGTTTCTGCGGTGATGCCGTTCTTTGTGAAATAGTTCTTGTAGAAACCGAACCACTGGTCGAGTGTCTTTCCGAGAGCCTGTGATGTGATTGTAGCACCTGAGATGGCATCCACACCATTGTTCTCTGTCTGACGGTTTGCCGGCTTTGCAACCTCAAAGAGAATTTCACCCTCTCCTACGGTCTTGCCTGTAAATGCCTCTGCGAACCATGGCTCGTCAGCGATCTTTGCTCCAAGGCCCGGAGTCTCGCCCTTATGGCCGAAACGTACAGCCTTGATGGTCTTGAGGTCCTTGTCAAATCCTACATAACCCCAGATAGGTCCCCAAAGTCCTGCACCGTAGCATGGTACTACTGTGATGCCGTTCTTGAAGATATATACAGGAAGCGCCTTCTGCTCAGCTGCAATCTGTCTCTTGAGGTCTGAGTTTCCATAGACTTCGCACTCCTCGATATTGAGTGTGCCCACTTCCTCGCCGTTGATGTCCACGAGGATTGCCGATTCGATTTCCTGCTGATATGCAGCGAGGATGTCGTCGCCTGTTACAGTAGCTGCAGTAAGAATCTGACCGATAGTGTCCTTCTTTACGTTAGCGTCCTGGGTTGGCTTGAGGAACATTGCCGCAAAGGCAAGAACCGCTGCGACTATCACAACGAGGATAATCGAATATATTACCGTATATGTATTACTGTTTGTATTCATACCTTATATATATTAAGCGATTGTTACCTTTTTTGCCCTTCTCTTGATCGAACCTTCGATCACATAATGGTCGATGAGCGGTGCGAATGTGTTCATGAGGAGGATCGCAAGCATCATTCCCTCAGGATAACCTGGGTTCCAGATGCGTACGGTCACTGCAAGGGCACCCACGAGGAATCCGTAGATCCACTTTCCGCACTCTGTCTGAGCTGAAGTCACTGGGTCAGTTGCCATGAATACGGTACCGAAGAGGAAACCTCCCATCACAAGCTGATAGTAGCCAGGAAGGTCTGTGGCTCCGACTGCATATCCGAGATATCCGATTGCAAGACCTCCTACAACAGATGAGAACATGATCTTCCAGCTTGCTACGCCTGTCCATATGAGAAGGACAGCTCCGAGGAGGATGGCGATCACTGAGGTCTCACCCACTGATCCCGGAATGGTACCGATGATCATGTCGCAGAGGCTGTAGCCAGCGGAGTTGAGTCCGTCGATTGAAGGAACTGCGAGAGGTGTCGCTCCGGTGAATCCGTCCACTACCTGAGCTGCGTCCTTTCCAAGTCCGCCTACCCATACGGTATCACCTGACATCTTGCTAGGATAAGAGAAGAAGAGGAATGCACGTGTGAGGAGTGCAGGGTTCCAGATGTTCATACCTGTGCCGCCGAACACCTCCTTGCCGATGATTACAGCAAATGCTACAGCGATGGCGAGCGTCCAGAGAGGAACGTCCACAGGAACGATGAGTGGAATGAGCATACCTGAAACGAGGTATCCTTCGTTTACTTCATGACCCTGGATCTGGGCCGAAACGAACTCGATGCCGAGACCCACGAGGTATGATACGATATAGAGAGGGAGCACCTTGATGAGACCGTAAAGAACGATGTCCCAGAAGCCCCACTCGAGGCCGAATGCAAGGCTGTGCTGGTAACCTGTGTTCCAGATGCCGAAAAGCATTGCAGGAACAAGGGCGAGCACTACCATGATCATGACTCTCTTCAGATCGACGCAGTCCCTTACATGTGCACCTTTGGTGGTCACTGTGTTCGGAACGAAGAGGAATGTCTCAAAAGCGTCGAATGTCGAATGAAGGAATCCGAGCTTGCCGCCTTTCTCAAAGGTCGGCTTGATCTTATCTACAAAATTTCTTAATCCGTTCATAATTCTAAGCTTTTAGCACATTTCTTTCAACATGAGGGCGATGCCGTCGGTGATGATCTGCTGGATGTAGATCTTTGACGGACATACATACTCGCAGAGGGCGAAATCCTCTTCAAGCACTTCATAAATGCCGAACTTCTCCATCTTGTCGATGTCGTTTGCAAGGCATGCCTTGAGGAGATATACTGGATAGAGATCCATAGGGAGCACCTTGCTGTAGGTGTCGTTCACCACGAATGCACGCGGACCTCCGTGGAGGTTTGTATCCATGTCGTACTTCTTCTTAGGAGTCAGCCATGAGAAATATGTGCGTGATGCACTGAACTGGCTGCATCTTACAGGCTTTGCCCATCCGAGAAGCTCGTACTTGTCTCCTTCCTCGAGGATTGTTATCTGGTTGTCGAAGAATCCGAGGTAGCCCTCAGCTCCGATGTTCTTGCCTGTGAGGACATCTCCGCTTACGAAACGGAGGTTTTCACCGGCATTGTAGAACTCTGCCACATCCTTGACCGCGATGCCGGGATATCCCTCAACATATGCAGGGTTGATAGCCTTAGGACCGGTGACAGCAATCTTGCGTTTGAGGTCGTACTTTCCGGTATTGAAAAGCTTTCCGATGGCTGCAAGCATCAGGAGAGATACTGTCCAGACAGTCTCACCCTTGCGGATAGGGGAAATGTGGTGAATCTGAACACCGACGTTTCCTGCAGGATGCTTTCCTGTGAAAGTGTGCTGGATAACATTCTCCACTCTGTGGAAAGGAGTGCCTGAGTAGTTGTCTGCATTGAGGGAGAAGTGAACGCCTCCGTCAGTAAGCTTTCCAAGAGCGTTGATGGCGGTCTGGATGTGCTCGAGGTCTTCCCTGAGAGCATATTCAGGATTTGCTGCTAGAGGAGCTGTTGTGAAAGCTGATACGAAGATCGCCTTAGGCTTTACTTCAGGATTTGCGATGATTCCGTAAGGCCTCTGAGTGAGTGCTGGCCAGAGACCGGCAGCAAGAAGCGCCTCCTTGATCTGCTCTGCAGTCATCTCGGACACTTTCTTCACTCCGAAATCTACATACTCCTGCTCTGCATCAGCCTTGATGCGGACCTCAAGCAACTTTCTCTTTTCGCCTCTGACCACCTCAGCTACAGTTCCGCTTACCGGAGATGCGAAGAGGATGTTCTGAGACATCTTGTCTGCCAGTACGGGTGTACCTGCGAGGACCTTGTCGCCTTCCCTTACCAGAAGCTTCGGTACGAGACCTCTGAAATCGGTAGGCTTCACGGC
>CANBDX010000041.1 GCA_947367315.1 uncultured Bacteroidales bacterium
ATGGGAAAGGCTCTGGTCTACACCTATACTCTTCTCCCACGCTTGAGTCGTTATGTCCTTGACGGCAGATATAACATTGACAACAACGGAGTCGAGAATGCAATCCGCCCTCTCGCCATCGGAAGAAAGAACTACCTCTTCTGCGGAAACCATGACGCAGCGGTCAGAGCAGCCATCGTATACTCACTCTTCAGCAGCTGTAAGGCACATGATGTTGATGTTCGATCGTGGCTGGAGGATACACTCAGAAGAATCCCTACAGAAAAGAACGTTGACCAGCTAGTACCTTGCAACTGGCAGGTACTACCCGCTAATAGCAGGAAATAACCAGTTACTACCAACTGCTAGCCGCCACTACCGGGAACTACCTCAGTAATGGCGGCTAATTGGTCAATATGTACTTCGTCGGATGCTTACTTGCAGTGTAAGCCTCCGAAGAAATCACTTTGCCGCCTCCATGTCAGCTTCTGAAATGCCGACAAATGCAGCAGCCTCAGCTCTGGACATTCCAGTAGCGGTCAGCTTAACGGCAATTTCTATAGCCTTTGCTCTCTCTCCGGCAATTATACCCTCGGCTCTACCCTCAGCTCTTCCTTTGGCTATACCCTCGGCTCTACCCTCGGCTCTACCCTCGGCTCTACCCTCGGCTCTACCCTCGGCAAGCCCTTCTTCGATAGCCATCTGCTTGGCATATGCCATCTGATTTCTTAAGTCCCTTTCAGTTGTCATCTTTTCTAATACTTTAGAGCGTGTGTCTTCATCCATATTATAGAGCTCGGATATCTTGAATATCTTTATGAATATATCATGCTCAAGAGCCTCCGGTCTCTCTTTCAAAATTGACATATTCTTGAAGCAAAAGTACATCCCATCAAGAATATTGCCATCGAGTTCTTCTATTGTCTTCTTGAATTTCCCCAGTTCAATAAAGATGTATGTAACCTTATCTGTCAGCAGAGTATGCTGTTGCTCTTCATAAAGCCTAAAGGTGGTTTTTACAGCAGGATTTCCCTTCGTCTCGTCCATCTCGAAATCGAGAATGTTGATAACGTATACAGGCAGGAATCCATAATACTCTGCCCCGGCATCCACTTGTCTTTGTATCTGAAAGGTCGAATAATATATCGCTCTTTCAGGATAAAAAGGTTGCTTCCTTCTTTGGACCTCCACTATAATTCTGGAACCATCGTCTGTCTTGCAGAACATGTCATAGACAGAACGCTTGCGGTCCCGCTGCATTGCGTGCATCTCCTTGTCCATGAAGTCGAGGTCTACAATATTCCTGTCGGTTATGACCTGATTCAGGAACTCAATCATCACATCTTTACTGGACTCTTGTCCAAAGACCAACTTGAACACATCATCGTCAAGGAGGTCAGCATACTTGAAAAGGTACGACATAATAGCTTAAATTTAAATGTTTCATATGTGCCTATTTCGGCTTTTAAAAAAACTTTTATGTCTATCTCCCCTTCATGTCCCCACAAATGTGCAAAAAAAACTGCATGAATACAATGTGTACATGCAGTTTTTTCTTTTTCTTATACAAGATTTTTCTCTTTTTTATAACTTTTTCTTTTTTTTATAATCCGATGCACGGTGGTTTCGTCATGTATCCTCTTAGAATAGTTTCTTTTTGCTGACGGTAGCGACGAATTCCTTGAGATAGAATGGCTCGAAGTAGGCCACGTCCTTGAAATCACCTTTGCGGAGGGCTTCCTGGGCCGGGACCGTCATTGATGATGCCTTAGGGTGACACTGACAGAAGTGCGCGTTGGGGTGCTTCAGCACGTCGGAGCATTTGCCGGCTCCGTCTCCTATGAAGAGACATGGGCCCTGAGCCAGATATTCCGAGAAGCTGTTTTCGTCGATTATTACCGGAGCTGTTTCTGTAATCTGGACGAATGTCGGGGCCGGGGCTGCTTCTGCTACGTCCGGCAAGACATTCGAGCTGTCAGACGTGACAGTAACGGCGAATACAGCAGCATAGACTTCCATGCGGCGTGCGTCTATCATCGGGATGATGAATCTGTAGCTCCCTTCGTTCCCGGTCATCTGTGCCTGGGCGACAAGTGTGTCGAGAGTGCCGACGGCCAGAAGAGGCTTGCCGCTTCCGAAGCAGAGACCTTTTGCGGTGGAAACTCCCACACGGAGCCCGGTGTATGATCCGGGTCCCATGCTCACACACACGGCATCACAGTCCGAGAGCGATATCCCGCGCTCTGCCAGAACTTCCTGCACGAATACAGCAGTAAGGGAGGCATGGGCCTTGGGTGCGGAACTCTCGCGATATGCAGTTACAGCCCCGTTCTCTGCCAGCGCTACAGAACACAGGGCTGTGGATGTCTCTATCAAAATGATTCTTTCCATCTTCATGGATTATGAGAACATATACTGTATGAAAGGGAACACCGTGTCGGAAATATCCTTAAGGTAAGGGTAAAGAACAGATTCCGTCACTATTGCGGGCTGTGCAATCTGGAATGTTGTCAGTACCGACTGGAAAAGCATGGATACAAGCGCAAGAAGCAGGATTGTCTTTGCCAGCGCGAACACGAGCCCGAGAAGCTTGTTCACCCATCCCATCATGATGGCTCCCAGAAGGGACTCGATAAGTTTGCCGAGTGCTGAAAGCGCAAGCGACACTCCCACGAGGATGATGGCAAACGAAATCAGCTTCAGTGCCTGAGCGGACACACTGATGTATTGTGCTATCCATTCTCCCACTACATTGGCGAACTGTGATGAGAGCCAGATTCCGAGGATGATTGACGCAATTGAGATTACCTGTGAGATGAAACCTTTCTTGAGGCCCTGGATGATTGCCGGTATGAGGCATATCAAAATAATGATATCCAGAATGTTCATAATACTCTTAAATTTAGTATATTTGCGGATTGAAATTTTCGGGGCTTATGTCCTGAGTGCAAAAATAGATAAATATTTTCAAAAGTATGGCATTTAAAGAGTATAAAGGTCTTGATCTTGTTGCGGCAGGCAACGAGGTGCTTGAAAGATGGAAGAAGAACCATGCGTTCGAGAAGTCGCTTGAATTGAGGGAAGGTGCTCCGGAGTTCATATTCTTCGAGGGTCCGCCTTCTGCCAACGGTATGCCGGGTATCCACCATGTGATGGCCCGCTCGATCAAGGATGCCATCTGCCGCTACAAGACCCAGAGCGGATATAAGGTGAACCGTCGTGCAGGATGGGACACTCACGGACTTCCTGTGGAGCTCGGTGTGGAGAAGATGCTGGGCATCACCAAGGAGGATATCGGTACGAAGATTTCTGTGGAGGAGTATAACGACGCATGCCGCAAGGAGGTGATGAAGTACACCGCCGAGTGGGTGAACATGACCGAGCGCGTGGGTTACTGGGTGGATATGGACGATCCGTACATCACCTACGACAACCGCTACATCGAGACTCTCTGGTATCTCCTGAAGAAGATCTACGACAAGGGTCTTCTTTATAAGGGCAAGTCCATCCAGCCATATTCGCCTGCTGCAGGTACAGGTCTGAGTACACATGAGCTCAACCAGCCAGGCTGTTACCGCGATGTGAAGGATACCACTGCTGTGGCTCAGTTCGCTGTGATCCGTGACGAGAAGTCGGAGTTCCTCTTCAGCGAGGGCGTGCCTGCATATTTCCTTGCATGGACCACCACGCCTTGGACTCTCCCTTCAAACACAGCTCTCTGCGTAGGTCCGAATATCGACTATGTGCGCGTGCTTTCATTCAATCCATATACAGGCCAGCCGGCTCTTTATGTTGTGGCTCAGGCTCTGGTGGGCGCACATTTCAATGCCAAGGCTGCCGAGGTGGCTTTCGATGACTACAAACCGGGCGACAAGCTCGTGCCTTTCAAGGTGCTTGAAGGTACACTCAAGGGAAGCGAACTCACCGGTATCCGCTACGAGCAGCTCATCCCTTGGTTCAACCCTGGTGATGGTGCATTCAAGGTGATTCCTGGTGACTACGTTACCACTGAGGACGGTACTGGTATCGTGCATATCGCACCTACTTTCGGTGCCGATGACGCCAAGGTTGCGCGTCTTGCCGGTGTCCCAGGTCTCCAGGTGGTAGATAAGAACGGTGACCTTCAGGCGCAGGTGGACCTCCGCGGACGTTTCTTCTGCGTCGAGGACCTCGACCCTACATACGCTGCCGCAAATATGGCTCCAGAATATGCCGAGTGGGCAGGTCGCTATGTGAAAAACGCATATGACGCTTCGCTCCCTGCGGATGCTCCCACCCTTGACGTGGACATCTGCGTGATGCTCAAGCAGCAGAACAAGGCTTTCAGAATAGAGAAGCATACACATAACTATCCTCACTGCTGGCGCACGGACAAGCCGGTGCTCTACTATCCTCTCAACTCATGGTTTATAAAGACCACTGCTGTTCGCGAGAGGATGATGGAGCTCAACGAGCAGATCATGTGGAAGCCGGAATCTACCGGTACAGGCCGTTTCGGAAAGTGGCTTGAGAATATCCAGGACTGGAATCTCTCAAGAAGCCGCTACTGGGGTACACCTCTTCCGATCTGGCTGACAGAGGACGGCAAGGAGGCCAAGTGCATAGGCTCTATTGCAGAGCTTTATGCTGAGATCGACAAGGCTGTAGCCGCAGGTTTCATGACAGAGAATCCTTTCGCTGCCAAGGGTTTCGATCCGGCAGACATGTCTAAGGAGAACTACGACAAGATCGACATCCACCGTCCGTACGTGGACAATATCTTCCTCGTTTCAGACAGCGGCAGGAAGATGGTGCGTGAACTCGACCTTATCGACGTGTGGTTCGACTCCGGTGCGATGCCTTACGCGCAGGAAGGTCTCCGCGGCATCGATTCCGCTAAGTTCGGATGTACTGCCGACTTCATTGCAGAGGGAGTGGACCAGACACGCGGATGGTTCTATACCCTCCATGCAATCAACACCATGGTAAGCGACAAGTGCGCATTCAGGAGGGTCATCTCCAACGGTCTTGTCCTTGATAAGGACGGCAACAAGATGAGCAAGCGTCTCGGCAATGCGGTGGATCCTTTCTGGGCCCTTGATACATATGGCGCCGATGCCCTCAGATGGTACATGCTTACAAATGCGCAGCCTTGGGACAACCTCCGTTTCGATGTGAACGGTGTGGACGAGGTTCGCCGCAAATTCTTCGGAACACTTTACAATACATATTCGTTCTTCGCGCTCTACGCAAATATCGACGGCTTCGACCCTAAGGCTGAGGCGGTGCCGATGGAGGAGCGCCCGGAGATCGACAGATGGGTGATCTCTCTGCTCAACACTCTCGTGAAGGAGGTCGTTGCTGCTTACGAGGACTACGATATCACCACGGCAGGCCGTCTCATCCAGGACTTCGTATGCGACCATGTCAGCAACTGGTACGTGCGCCTGGGCAGAAAGAGATTCTGGGGCGGTACAATGGACACAGACAAGCTCTCGGCTTACCAGACCCTATATCAGGTGCTCGTGGCTGTGTCGAAGCTCGCTGCGCCAATCGCTCCGTTCTTCATGGACCGCATGTATCTCGACCTCGTGGAGGGAGAGTCGGAGTCTGTGCACTATGTGGCTATGCCGGTATGCGACGAGTCTGTGATCGACAAGGATCTTGAGGAGCGTATGGCTCTAGCCCAGAGGGCTACATCGATGGTGTTGGCATTGAGACGCAAGGCTGAGATCAATGTCCGCAAGCCTCTCTCCAAGGTGATCATCCCTGTGCTTGATGCGCGTGTGAAGGAGCAGCTTGAGAAAGTGAAGGACCTCATCCTCAGTGAAGTGAACGTTAAGGAGGCTGAGTTTATCTCCGACACTACAGGTCTTATCACCAAGAAGATCAAACCTAACTTCAAGACCCTCGGTAAGATTTACGGCAAGCAGATGAAGGAAATCGCCGCTGCATTCGGAACACTCTCTCAGGAGGTGATTTCAGAAATCCAGGCTGCAGAGGCCTCTGGCACGGGATATGTCTTGAACCTGCCTTCAGGAGACGTGACTCTGAACAAGGGAGACTATGAAATATCTTCAGAGGATATGCCGGGATGGCTCGTGGCTACAGAAGGAGCGATGACCATTGCCTTGGACGTTACCATCACTGAAGAACTCCGTCAGGAGGGTGTGGCCCGCGAGCTTATCAACCGTATACAGAATCTGCGCAAGACCAGCGGATTTGATGTGACCGACAAGGTGACAGTATGCATATATGCAGATGGAACCGATCTTTCGGAGATTGAGGCGTCACTTGCCAACTTTGCTGATTATGTGGCTGCGCAGACTCTCGCCCTTTCAGTTGCTGCTGCTCCTCTTGCAGAAGCAGGAGATGCGCCTGAGGTGGAATGGAACGAAGGCACTATCCGCATCAAGGTGACAAAGTGCTGACACGTCATTGCGGAACAGTTTGCTGATACGTCATTGCGAGGCCCGAAGGGTCGTGGCAATCTCAAAAAAATAGAATTTAATAACTATAAAACTATAAAGACTATGGCAGAAGAAGTAAAGAACACACCAGAGGTGAAGGTGCGTTACAGTGATGAGGAGCTACAGGAGTTCAAGGCCATCATCCTTGAGATGCTTGAGAAGGCTAAAAAGGAATACAAGACCCTTCGTGATATCATTACCCATGACTCAAGCAATGACATCGAGGACACATCACCTACATTCAAGGTGATGGAGGAAGGTGCTACAGCTCTTTCAAAGGAGGAGGCCGGCGCACTTGCGCAGCGTCAGTACAAGTTCATCCAGAATCTGGAGGCTGCGCTCATCAGGATCGAAAACAAGACATATGGCGTATGCCGTATGACAGGCAAGCTGATCCCTAAGGAAAGACTTCGTCTTGTGCCTCATGCAACACTCACTGTGGAGGCTAAGGAGATGATGAACAAGAATAAGTAATCCTTTATGAAGATTTCAAAGGGAACACGCCTGTTCGTCCTCGGTGCACTCCTGGTAGTCATCGACCAGATTATCAAGGTTCTCGTCAAGACCAACATGGATCTTGGCGAGACCATTGATGTAATAGGGGACTGGTTCAAGCTCCACTTCGTCCTCAACAAGGGAATGGCTTTCGGAATGGCTTTCGGAGGCGTCTGGGGCAAGGTCCTCCTGTCGCTTTTCCGCATTGTCCTTTTCGGAGGACTCTGCTGGTGGATTGGTAAACTGGCCAAGAAGCCTGGCACCCCTGTAGGAGTCCTTGTGGGACTTACCATGATCACAGCCGGAGCAATGGGTAACATCATCGACTGCTTCTTCTACGGTCTCATTTGGCCGGAAACCGTCATGCCGGGCGCTCCGTTCGCCTTTATGTTCGGTCAGGTGGTGGATATGTTCTATTTCCCGCTTTTCGAGTACCAGCTGCCGTGGATGGCCCGTCCGGAAATCTTCTTCGGTGCCGTCTTCAACTTCGCCGACAGCTGTGTCACATGCGGAGCAATCTATCTCCTGCTCTTTCAGTATAAGTTCTTCTCAAAAGAAGAAAAATCCTGACACGTCATTGCGAGGTATTTTGCCGATACGTCATTGCGAGGCCCGAAGGGCCGTGGCAATCTCAATGTAAAAAAAGTTAATAAAAATTTGCAGATTCGGAATTTATCCCTATCTTTGCAATCCCTTTTGAGAGGGAAATGCGACCAAAGGAAGCAAATCCCACATCAAAACATATTGGAGAGTTGGCAGAGTGGTCGAATGCGGCGGTCTTGAAAACCGTTGATCTTAACGGGTCCGGGGGTTCGAATCCCTCACTCTCCGCAATTAATATTGAAAATCAATATTTTGCAAAACAAACACCCAATTTTACACCCAAAAAATGTAAAGTTGGGTGTTTTTTATTATTTAAGAGAATCATCTTTGTTCGTGAGGGAAATTGATGAAACGAGAGGGGAAATGGATAAAAAATAAAGCAAACGAAAAGAGAAAACTTGAGTATTCTTTTCGTTCGCTTTGTAAGATATGTTGGTTCAACCACTTACTTTTACTCTAATATGTGTTCTGGAATGGATACTGTACTTAATACTCCTCTAATTCGATAGTCTGTATCTGGTACAGTCATTATCATTGTCATATCTACGGGGGCAGGTGATTTTGTCAAAGCATTACCAATAAGTTTCTCCCAATCCACGCCTAAATAGTTTTGAATGGCTTGTACTACATTTGAAGAACTTACATTTTCGCCATACATTTCTATTTCAAAATCGTAGAACTCCGATGTAGTAGTTCCAGCATCAGCGGGATTGTGCTTGTATAAGCGTAAGTTGGGAATAGCGTAGTTGGCGGGTGCTGCACCTGTGCCGGCATCAAACGTAATGAAGAACTCTTAACCGTTGTCTTTTAGTATAGGCTTGTTATATATGTTATCTTGGTCGAACAGATAGTAATCCTTCGCTTGATTGTTCACTAAAAAGAGTGTGGTGCCTGCCGGCAATACCGGGTGGTTGCTGTCATTGATCACATATGCAAGATAACAATCCGTCACCTTCACTTCAATGGTTTCCACATCCTTGGTGACATTGTCGGTAATAGTCAATGTCGTGCTTCCTTTTTGCAGTCCATACAGGTAAATGACACCTCTTAAGTCATCTGCAAACAATCCACCCTCATACTTGGCGTTCAATATTTTTTCATCTTCTATGCTCAAACTGATGTCGCCGCTACCGTTTGTTACATGAATGGTAGTTGAACTTCGCTCCAATCTTACTTCGTAATAGGTCTTATCAAGACTGAATGGAGTAATAGGTTCATTTCCGTTATTATCATCACTACAAGCTGTAACAAACAGACACATGATGAAAAGAATCGGGTTGATAAGTTTATTCATCATGGCTATGTGCTATTGTTTCTTTATCGTAAATTCCAGTTTCTGAAGTCCCTTCTTATAGACATTGGCAAGAATGAGGGCGTAACGGAGTTCTTCGCCCGGCTTCATGGATTGGGTGATATGGACAAACTCACTTTCCGGAATGACCTCCTTGAACATCGGACCGTATGATTCGTTGCGCACCAGCCGTATTTCATCCGTAAGCGGTGACAATACAAATGAATAGATTGCCATATAGGGTATTTTATTGAATTTTATCCAATTCGGATCTGCCTTATCAAGAATACACTCTAACCAAATGCGGGCATTATCATAAGACGGAAGGTTGTGACCGTCGGAATAGGAAATTTCTCCATTCTCATTGACAATGATTTCCTTTTCTATGGCATACTTGTTAAAGGGGCACATATCATAGTACTCAATGTCTTCCTCCGAATTGATTTCTTTATCTACAGGTATCTCCGGCTCTGTAACAATACGGTCTTGAAGGATTCTCAACAGCGAATAGGTACGGTCTGGAGCATCCATGGGAGGATTTGCGAGAATGGTCCGCTCCACCGAAAGGTAATATTCATGTCCTCTTTCGAATGTAAACCATTTAATACTATTAAAGCCAAGTGGCTCCCATACTCCGGGATTGTCTTCAGACATAACAAGCATACACTCTACAGGAGTATCATTACCCCATGGTATGTACGTACCTGTTTCGGCAGAAACGGACATCTTGATTTCATTGACAACATCTTTTGGCTCATCATCGCTGCAACCCACTGCAAGGAAGGCAGTGATTAAAAGAAACGGAATAATAAGCTTATTCATATTCGTATAATTCCCTATTGGCTCTATTGGGCTATTAAATTTATATTGAAAAAACGTGAGCCAACTATGCCACGTCTAAGTGAAGGTCGTAGGAAACCTCTGATACAGATGTAACAATAGCAGCCCACGCTATATGCGTGAGAACCACTATGCTATCTCTTGTATCAGTTTGAAAATTTCCTACGTTTTCACCTATAAGATAAACATAACGCTTCTTCTTTTTCTTATGTCATGGAGAGGGTTAGCCCAATCCGAATACAAAATTAGTTATTTTATTGATGTTTTGCGATATAGAGGACAGAATTTATAACCTAAATCCTCTATTTTTTCTTGGCTCTTCTGTTTTTCGTAATCCTTCCTGTATCTTCTCCCATTGTTTCCTGAACCATTCACCTATCGGCTGTCTGTTTATGGTCAGTATCAGTTGGCTATCATCGGTTGGATTCTTTTCCACCTTGAAAATATCATTCTTGATGTCAAACTTACGTCTGTGTTCTTCGGAATAAATCCTACCATTGCATCTGATAGCCTCTTTCTTTGTAAGAAGGCTCTCTATCATTTCTTTGGTGAATCCGATGGCAGCACACAATTTTTCCATTCTCAGCATCTCTTTAAGCATCGGAAACCACTTGAATGCCTTTTCAAGCAAGGTGTTAAGCCGGGAAATTTCCCTGTCTTTGGCTTCAAGCTCTTGATTGTGTATTCCTTGAAGATTACGTATTTGTTTGCCGTGCTGTTCCTGCATTTGTTGCATCTTGGCTTTTAATTCATCAATGCCTTTATCACGCTTGGCAACTTCCTGACGCAATTTTTCATTGGCTTGTTCCAAATCTTTCAATTTCCCACTGCCGAAAAGAGAACCGACACCGCTTGCTATGGCGGTGACTGCATTGGTGGCTGACTTCTTTAGCCTGTCAGTGCGTATTTCTGATTTCACCTGTTTAAGTTCCTGTTCAGCAAGACCTATCTGTTCTTCTTTGTGCCGTTTTGCAGCATCCATGCGTTGCAGTTCGGCTTTCTGTTTCTCAATGATGAAATCGTTTCGCTCCAGATGTTCCTTGCCTGTAATAACCTTTGACTGCCCACGCTCCATCAGGAGAATGTCGGATGCCAAACTCTGCATTTCTGTCATATCCTCGTCATTGAGTTTGCGGCTCTTGCCTGTGTCATGGTTCATCCAGTCGAAAACGATATGTGCATGGTAATTCGGCTTGAACCACTTTTCACCGACTTGGAAACTCTCCCTATCCCCGGCTTCGGGTTGTCCACTAAGCCAGTGTCCCTCGTCCTTGTGCAGGAAGATTTGCAGCGGTGTGATACCCCAGCGTCTTTGGCATTCCTCACCGAATTTACGCACGTCTGCCAGTGTCGTATCCGGTCTGATGAGTAATACTCCCTCACGGATTGGTGAGCATCCAGCTACTTTTATAATCTTCCCATTCTTTCCCTTGCGTTCACGCTCCTTTTCCTGCATCGCTCGTCCGGTCTTTTCCTTGACCATCCGTTTGATGTTTTCATAGTGCGTCTGCAGGTTAGGACTGCCGAAGCCCGGGTTTATCCACTGCTCGTTATTGGAAGTCAGTTCGGGTACAATGTAGATTCTGGACTCGCCGATATTGCGCATATACTCGGCAGTTCTCCGGTTATGAGCCCCACTTGATGTAACTCTGCAGGGCTTGATATGTATGCTTGACTTTGTTGCCATATTCTTAAATTTTGATTCTGGTTGTCTGACTAAAGTTGTTAGCTGATGTCCGCTCATAACCGCACAGGGTTCTTAGGGGTGTAACCCATAAGCGGAGATTGCAAAGAGAGGGTCACTCTTTGCTCGGGGTTCTCAGGGGAGAAACGCCCTGAGTGGGTTATTAGGGCAAAGCTCTAATCCCCTCGGGAGAGCCCACAAATACGTAAGCGAAGCGTGTAGTTATAGTGGGCTATAACCGGAAGCCTTTCGGTTTCTTGGATAGTGTATCATTCCTCTTTTTGACAGATTGCGCTTGCTCTTTCCTATTGGCTATTCGTTTCTGTAAATATTCGTTCAGATCTTTACATCCACCGTAGATTTGCGAGGCGTCACGTATATACCGGGTAGCATCATACTCCTTTCGGATTTGCTGTATTGCTTCCATTCCTGCACGGTCATTGTCAAAGAAACAGTGGATGCGCTCATAGCTTCCCAACGGATAGAGTGCCTTGGGAACATTGGCTACGGAATTAAGAACTATGTAATCCTGTTTGTCGAAGTCGGGTGATTGCGGACAGCTTTCCAGCCTTAAGGTCAGAAAGGAAAGATAGTCCATGAACCCCTCAAAAATGTAGCAGGTTTCCCTCGGCTCTCCCGACTTCCTGATATGGGATATTTCCTTCGGTGCGATGCAGCCCTTGAAATATCGGTTGCGGATTTCATATCCGCCCGATATGTTCGGAAAGGCGATGGCGAAATACCGTTTGCCGTTGTTGGTGAAGTGTGCCTCACTGCATTCTCTTTTCGCCAGTGCGGTGTTTATCCCTCTTTCCTGTAAATAGGCAAGCAGGGAAGGAGAAGCCAGCAGCACAATGTCCAATTGCTGAAAACTCGGTTCGGAAAATGATTGCTTGCCAAAAGAGAAAGACACGGGATGTATGTGTGGTGTCTGTTCCTCGATTTTCTGTAGAAGATAAGGCACATAGTCGGAACAGTAAAGTTCCTGTGCCAGTGCAATGATATTTCCACCTTTACCGATTGCGAAATCATACCATTGGTTGCGCTCGGTATTTACTTTGAACGAAGGTTCTGTTTCTTCCCTTAGTGGGGATTTATACCATAGGTTGATACCTTGCTGCTTGACGGGAGTATGTCCCAAACTGTACAGAAAATCCGCTATCCTGATTTGTTTTGCTGTTTGTATATCCATAATAAGATGAGTGCTTGAATAATGGTTGGAATATTTATTTCTCTTTTCGCCCGTACCTTTTTATGAAGTACGGTCTGTATAATCACTTCACTTTATTTTCGTATATATAAGATACGGTAATAAAGTGAAGCGGTTTTACATTCTCTGCAACCACTTCGCTTTATCCTTAATATATAGACCTGACAAATAAAGTGAAGTGATTACAGGTTATACGGTCTAATAGTGAAAGTCCGGCTTGAACGTGTATTTCCTGCCGTTCTCCTGTACTATCATCCGTTTGTTCCGGAGCATGGTGATAAGTGATACCGCCTTTTGATGGTTCAGTTTTACACCTACCGACATATATGACTTGATTAAGGCGGTTTCCAGATCCTTGTAGCCGTATTCCTCTTTCAGTCCGAAAGCCGCTTCCAGTGCTATGCGGTGCTGCTGTTCGCTAATATGTCTGTAAGGGTCAAACTTTTCCTCTTCCGGTCTTCCGGGTTTCTTCGCTTCGGGTCTGTACCCCTCTATGAGTTCAGGCAATGCATTGTCGTTGATACGGAATACGAAAGGCTCGAAATCCATTGCACGGATGTGCATGGCCGAAACATTGCTTATTTCCCCGTTGCTTTTGTCCTTTTCCACGAGAACAACGGTTTCCGCCTTATTATTCAGTTCCGTACCGATATGCCCTCTTGCGTTTTCATCGCCCTTATTCTGGTGGAGTATCGTATGGATGTGTATCTGCCTGTCATCCGTCCACTGCATCAGTTTGGATATAATGCGTGTCGATTCTCCCGGACTGTTGATGTCATATACCATATCACGGATGCCGTCTATGATTACAAGCCCTATGTCCGGTGTATTATAGATAGCCTGTTCGACAATCCTGATACGCTGTTCGGGCGTGTATTTCCTCAAAGCGAGAAACTCCAGATGTTCATTGTCCCTGTCATCAGGAAGACCAGCAAGCCGTAAAATACGTTTCATGACTTTCAGACAGTGATAATGGCTTTGTTCTGTGTCCACATAAAGAATCTTTCTTTTTTCTTCCGGTAGTTCCGCAACATACCGCAGTACCGTACCGTTTTTCAATGCGGCGGCTACGATAGCCGATACATTGAAAGTCTTTTTACTCTTGGCTTTGCCGATGGATGCACTGAAATTGCCCAGTGTACCAATGACCGAACCTTGCACTTTTAGAATCTCAGGTGCTTTCTCGTAGATTTTCGACAGGCTCAGGCGTGAAGCTTGCCAAAGGATTATTGCCTGTTCTGCCGAAATCTCCTTTATTTCTTTCATATAGTCCATAAGCATACCTCCCATTATTTCCGTCCTCCTGTTTTCTTCCCGGCAAGTTCAAGAGCCAATTCTGCATCTACGATAATCTTGCGCCCTATCTGGGTAATAGCCTTGTCTATCTTACCGCTTTTCTTTATGCGGTTGGCTGTGGGCAGACTGCACCCGAACAGTTTGGCTATAC
Source organism: uncultured Bacteroidales bacterium (assembly GCA_947367315.1). Taxonomy (GTDB): domain Bacteria; phylum Bacteroidota; class Bacteroidia; order Bacteroidales; family UBA932; genus Cryptobacteroides. The sequence goes on from CANBDX010000041.1 coordinate 13,999, forward strand.
CGAGTATTCCGTACACATACTTCTTTTCCGTGTCTGTAACGGGTTGCGGCAATGCTTCGGTCTGACCTGAAGCGTGCTTACTCAGGAATATGAATTCTTCGCCTGTCATCTGCCAGACGGGTTTTGATAATAATTCTTGGATATTTGTCATCGTCCAATCTATTTAGTCGTTAAACAATCAGCCCTGCGCACTGGCTGTTATTTCTGTTCTCGAACGATGCAAAATTAGGTAGGGTTATGAGTGGTAAGGATGGGGATGGTATAAACTGAATATCATTGTATCTTATTGAATATCAGAAAATAAAAATACCACTCAAAAATTATTTTGAGTGGTAAAAGTGGAACTTTCGTAAAGTATCAGGATATATCATGGATTATCTGAATATATGTTCCATTTCCTTGGCGAAATTTTGGTTGCTGTCACTGGGGAAATCTGAAACAGGCTCCTTGTACTTGGATTTGTAGTAGCTGTCGTCAATATCCAGCAGTTTCAGTATTCTGTCTTTCCATTTGTCCCTGTCCTGCTTGGAGAGTTTCTCGCTCATCAGAAATATCAGATAGCATACACGTATTTTCTCTCTCGGTTTTATTTTCAGCTTACAGTTGCAGGGGTGAAGATTCATATTGGCATAGAAATCCGGTGCGGAAATTTCTTCGAACTGTTCTCCTATGCACACCTCATGAATGAGCGAAAGTAATTTCATGCTGAAATATTCCTGTTGTTCTTCTGTTGTTTCCTGCTGACTGATTGGTTTGCCCGGTTCGTCCTGCTGCTTCCCGTCAGGAATGTATTTCTTTAATATATCCAGAAAAAGGCTGCTTTGACGGTATATGTCCGAACAACAGTTCTTCATATATTGGAATGCCTCTGTTCTTGCAGCCTTTTGCTGGTCATAGAGTTTGTTCAGTTTGGCTTTTTCCCTGTCATATTCAGCCTTGCAGCGTTCATATTCTTTCTCTGCCTGTTTTTCCTCTTCGGCTGTATGCTCCCTGTAACCAATGGAATCATACCTGTTGTTGGCTTCATTCAGCGGCTTGCTCAGACTTCTTGTAACATCCAGCTGGGCTTCAATTTCCTGAGAATACCTTTCCATGTGCTGATAGCAAGCACGTTCTATGGCTCTGTCACTTAACGGGCGTATCTCATAAGCCTGTATGCTCTTTTCTATTTCAGTTTTCAGGCTGTTTAGTATCAAGGTGTATTGCTCTTTTTGCCTGTCAAGTACCAGTTCAAGTATGGCGGCTTCAAAAGATTTCATGTCATTATACTCCTGATAGAAATCCGATATGAATTTCTGCCTGTCAAAAGAGAAAGCGTAATTATCTATATAGTCTCTGTATATTCTGTTGAGTTCTCCGTATCGGGGAATCATCGTCTGTATCTTTCCTGCCATATACTTTAATATTAAGGGTTCTTGTCCTTGTCAAGGAATAAGGTCAGTTCTTCTTCCACTTCTTCTATACTCGGTAGGGCAGATTTCAGATTTTCGGGTACTGCCTTGCTCAATTGATAGTCGCTGATACCTATCGGCTGGTCATATCCAGCCAAGGCATATTGTGCCACGACCTCATCCTTACCCCTGCACAGCAAAAGACCGATGGTCTTGTTATCATTTTCTCCCCTCAGTTTATCATCTACAACATTGATATAGAAATTTAACTGCCCTGCATATTCCGGTTTGAATGGTGTTGCTTTCAATTCCACGACAACATAGGCGTGAAGCTTGATATTATATAGAATCAGGTCGGCGAAAAAGTCACTGTCCCCAATCTGGAAATGTTTCTGTCTGGCAACAAAAGCAAAGCCGTTACCCATTTCCAGCAAGTAACGGGTTACATGCTTTACCAACTGTTCTTCTATATCCCTTTCGTCAGCCTTTTCCTTTGCTCCTGACAAGTCAAAGATATACGGATCTTTTAACAGATAATTGGCAAGGTCACTTTGAGGTGCCGGAAGTGTGGCAGTGAAGTTGTTTACCTTGTTACTCTTGATTTGTCTGTCATACAGATTGCTTTCAATCTGCATTTTCAACACATTACTGCTCCAACCCATTTCTACAGATTGTTTCATATACCAATACCTTACGCCCAATGGTAGCGGATTATTGAGTATGACCATATGGCTTGCCCAATTTATTCTTGCAATCGGTGACGCCAAGAATAAATCTTCTATATCCTCTATTTTTATTTTATAGATAGTTGCTACTGTTTTTGCTACATTCTGAATTTGCGCAGGAACCTCCTGCGTAATTTCTAAAGATTGGTTATCAGCTGATTGTATTTGCGCAGTAAGTTCCTGCATAAATTGTCCGCTATTGAGTTTAAGGAGCTCATTAGTAATGTTTTGAATATTTGGAACTGACAGTATTGAATCTGCTTCAATAAAGCTACGAAGTACATTTAACGGATATAAACGGGCAAACTGGCACATATAAGTAAGATTACGCTCCGAATATCCTTTCTTTTCAGGATAGTTGAACCGGATTGCCTGTGCCAACTTCTTGATAATTTTACCACCCCAGCCATGCAGGTTTTGCTGGTACAGTATATAATTGCCCATTTTCCAGTAATGGAACAACATCTGGGCATTGGCAGCTGTAATGAGACGGACTTGCGCCTGTTCTATTTCCGAACCGACAGCATGGACAAAAGCGTCAAAATTCCTTTTATCTATATTATGATTATTGTTACTTTCCATATTAATAAATCTTGTTCTGACAAAGATAACTTTAATAATGATAATCTATGAAACTGATTGATACTTTTATAGTTGGTTAAACTTGTTCATTGCATTAGCCTTAATATCATCGGCTATGTCAATGTAGGGCTTCATGGCTTTATAATCACTGTGCCCTGTCCATTTCATTACAACCTGCGCAGGAATACCGAGAGCCAGCGCATTACAGATGAATGTCCTTCTTCCTACATGTGTGCTGAGCAATGCGTATTTCGGTGTAACTTCATCTATACGTTCATTTCCTTTGTAGTAGGTTTCACGTACAGGTTCGTTAATTTCTGCCAGTTCTCCCAGTTCTTTCAGATAATCATTCATTTTCTGATTGCTGATAACAGGCAATGCCATGTGGTTTTCAAAATGGATGTCCTTGTATTTTTCAAGTATGGCTTTACTGTACTTGTTAAGCTCAATACTCAGACTGTCTGCCGTTTTAACGGTTGTAACTTCTATATGGTCGGACTTGACATCACTTCGTTTTAGGTTACGAACATCTGAATAACGCAGACTGGTAAAGCAACAGAACAGGAAAACATCCCGGACACGTTCCAGATATTGTTTGTCTTTGGGTATCTGATAATCTTTCAGCTTGTTCAATTCGTCCCATGTCAAGAAGATTACTTTCTTGGAAGTGGTTTTCAGTTTAGGTTTGAATGTATCGTATGCGATATTTTGGTTATAACCTTTCTTGAAACTCCAGCGCAAGAACCATTTGAGGAATCCCATTTGCTTGCCAATGGTGCTGTTCCTCATGTCTTTCTTGTCACGCAGGAAATTGACATACTCGTTCAGTCCGAACTCATCGAAATACTCAAAGATTACGTCTTCCTTGAACTCTTTAAGGTGATTTTTTACGGCTGCAAACTTTTCGTATGTGGATTCAGTCCAGTTGTTCTGATTGCCACATTCCTTAACGAACTCATCGAATACCTCCCAAAAACTTATCTTTACGTCTTCCTGGTCTTCACTTGTATCTTTCATCCGCAGGTTGAATGCGTCCTTTAGCTGTTGGGTAGTGGGCATAGTTTCCTGTACCTCAAATTCCTTGAACACATTTTGAATTTCGGTATAGTATTTCAGAAGATCGGCATTGATTTCAGATGCACTTTGCTTTAATTTGTTGGTACACCCGTTCTTCACTCGCTGCTTGTCAGCATCCCACTTGGCTACATCAATGCGGTAACCCGTTGTAAACTCAATGCGCTGGCTTGCGTATATGACACGCATACGGATAGGCACGTTCTCCACGATTGGCACACCGTTCTTTTTCCGGCTTTCCAATGCAAAAATGATGTTTCGCTTGATATTCATAATTGGGTGTGTTAGAAATTCTACACCCAAATATACACCCAATATTTGGAATAGCAAAAGATATTCAGAAAGATTTAGATTTACCATGTACTCCAGATGGTGTGTGATTATCAATGATCTGCAATTTTATGATATTTCTTGAATATGTAGGTTCGAGAGCCTCTCTCTCCGCTGATAAGAGGAAGTTACAACAAAAGTAACTTCCTCTTTTTCAATATATTATGTCGCTAAAGTTTTGAGTTGCAAAATATTGTGCTCCAGAACTTGTCTAATCATGACTACTGCAAACCCAGCCCTAGAGGGTTACAGAGCATTTGCGAATAGTCAAGTTTAGACCTCCTTTTATAACCAATTCGTAACCCATAGTAGTCATTGCCGTAACCAACGGATACCATGACTACAAGTGTCTAAAAAGCGACTACTTTTGACTTCTCCATCTTTGCTGTCGAGCGGACAAGGCTTCATAACTTTGTGTCACTTATAAAAACAGAAAAGATGAAGGCAAGTCAGAAAAGCACATTCAAGACGATTTTCTTAATCCAGAAAGGTAAATGTCAAGCAATGTGCCACAACTCCAACCTTCAGGAATTTCCCTCTTCAGCTTATCATTCCAAACCATCTTTCCTCCACTTGACTTATACGGCTTACCGTTCTCGTCTGGGAAGTCAAACTGCACGAACCAATAGTCATAGAGTTGCTTTGCCATCGACCCTAAATTATCATTTGTATTTCATAGCAGGAGCGAGCAGTTACTAGTTATGATAATTTTGTACATTTGCATGAGTGAAGAAAAAACTGTTATGAAAAAGTCAATCTTGAATCTTGGAGCAATTGCGATTGCTTTCTGTCTTGGTATAAGCATTCATAATTCATGTGCAGATCCGGACAATTATAATACGACCCGTGGAGATGCCTCCACTGAGGAGCTGTGGGCAGCAATTGATGCTCTCAAGCAAGAAGTTAATGAGTTGAAGTCAATGGTGCAGAAATTGGAAAATAGTGCCGGAACTGAAACTAATTCTGGTTGTGGTGAATTCTGCATTGATGGTCTGTGGTTTAATAGAAGCGGATTCTGTGCATCACCGATAAAGAGTATTACTGATTATAATGAATCTGGTGCACAGAAATCTAAGACAGAATATATATACGATGCAGATGGTCGTTATGCAGGCTATGATGCTGGCGATGTAAAAGTTGCAGTTGAGTATAATGGAAAGGAACAAACGACTACTTGGAAGATTCGCAGTACCGTTAATGGTATGACCACTACGACAAAAGATGTAACCGAGTACAAATAATTTTAGTCGGAGATAACATGAAGAAGATAGACGGCTCGCCTAAAAATCTAAAACAGTTATTGCAAAACACAAAATACTCCATTCATTATTATCAGAGGGAGTATATGTGGCAGCGAAAGCATATAGAAGAACTCATAGATGACTTGACTTCAGAATTTCTGGAGTATTACGATCCAAGTCATCAGAGAATGCACGTGGCAGATTATGGTGCATATTTTATGGGCTCAGTGGTGCTTGCTGGGCGAGAAAATGCAATTATTGATGGCCAGCAGCGTTTTACCTCAATGACCTTGCTGCTGATGTATCTTAATAATAGGCTTCATGCAGCTGGAAAGAAATATGATGTAGTTGAGGCTATGATATTCTCAGAAGCCTTTGGCTCAAAATCATTCAATATTAATGTACCCGAAAGAGATGATTGCATGAATGCAATCTATAATGGTAAGCAATATGACGCTGTAGATATTAGTGAGTCCGTAGCAAATCTGCAAGCAAGATATAATGACATTGTCGAGATTTTCCCTGCAGAAGAGATTGGCGATGATGCTTTGCTGTATTTCTGTGATTGGCTTATAGAAAAGGTTTTCTTTATTGAGATCGTTGCAACAACCGAACAAGATGCCCATAAGGTGTTCGTTACAATGAATGACCGTGGTTTAAGTTTGACCTCGACAGAAATGCTGAAGGGTTATCTGCTCTCTGAAATTAAGAGTGATGATGTGAGAGAGAAGATGAATGATTTGTGGAAGAGTAAAGTGCTTGAACTGAAGAGAGATGATGAGAAAGGGGATGAATATTTCATTAAGGTATGGCTAAGAGCACAGTACGCAGAGACAATTCGTGAAACAAAAGCAGGTGCTGTAAATAAGGATTTTGACTTAATCGGAGGTGCATTCCATAAGTGGGTGCGTGATGAGAGAGAGAAGATAGGACTTGATTGTTCAGATGATTATGAAGCATTTATTAGGCATTTTGCTAAATACGCAGATGTATTCTTGAAAATAAAGAAAGTCGAAACCACATTTGATGATAAGTTAAGGTACATTTATTACAATGCAAAGGTGTCCTTCACTCATCAGCCAATGCTCTTGTTGTCTGCAATTAACTTTGATGATACAGAGGAGACCATAAATACTAAGCTTAATCTTGTATCACGCTTTATCGACCTGCTGATTATTTCGCGTGTGACAAACTATCGATCAGTAGATTATAATACTATTAAGAATTATGCCTTCAATCTCACAAAGGAGATTCGCAATGCGTCTGTAGATGATCTTAAGGTCAAACTGTTGGATACATTCTCAAAAGAGAAGTTTACTGTTGCAGATAGGATGTCTGGATTTGGTCTAAATTCTTTTACAAAGATGTACATACGCCACATGCTCGCTCGTGTGACCAGTTTTATAGAAGAGAGTATAGGTGTGACTCCAAACTATTGTAGCTATATTGATCCTAAGCCTAAAAACAGAAATCCTTTTGAGATAGAGCATATCCTTTGTGATCATTATGAATGGTTTGCCGACTCTGGAGAATATACTGATGCAGAAGATTTCAAAAGATGGAGAAACAATATCGGAGGATTGCTACTTCTGCATAAATCAATTAATGCAAGTCTGAATGATCAACTGTACGGATATAAGCTGGGTAAGTACACCTCAAATGAGGGCAATATATATACGGCATCATTAGGAAATAATGCATATCAGAATAATCCACAGTTTAACAAATTTATAAAAGCTCACTCACTGAAATTTGAGCCGTATAATAAATTTGGAAAGGCAGAAATAGAGAAGAGAAGTATCTTGTTTGGAGATCTCATTGAATTAGTCTGGAACGATGAGATGTTTAAGTAGATTATAAGCATGACTAAGACGACCATAAAAGCCCCAATCTTCGCAGTCAGTCGACTGCGTATGAATACTGATGGGTCGGGAATTTCGACACTGGTGGCTTTTATGGGATGTTCACTCAAGTGCCGATATTGTCTGAATCCGAAGTGTCATGAGCCTATAAAAGAGGGTGATGATATTATGATGCTCACTCCGCAGGGACTATACGACCTTGTTAAGATAGACAATATTTACTTTCAGACGACAGGAGGCGGTATATGTTTCGGAGGTGGTGAGCCAACAATGTATGCCAACTTCATCAAGGCGTTTCGGCAGGTTTGCGGTGACAAATGGAAAATAACTCTTGAGACTTCGCTTGCGTGCTCATTCGATGACCTCGAAATGCTGAAGGATGTAGTTGATCATTGGATTGTGGATGTGAAGTCTATGGACTCTGCAATTTATGAAAGGTACACTGGGCGACCATCTGGAGTATCGCAAAATTTGAGTAGGCTTCAGAAGCTCGTGCCGAATGAAAAGGTAACCATAAAAGTTCCTGCCATTCCGGACTTCAACGAAGATCGAGATCTTGATGCGGATATGGGTTCGATCAAACAAAAATTTGGATTCACTGATGTAGTCAAGACAACATATAAAGTTATAAACCGATAAAACCACTGGCAATGAACACAGGTAAAGAGAAATGCGAACTGCTGAAGAAGATACGGCAGCATATAGCAGAAAAATACGGACTCTCTTTCTGCCCGACAGAATGTACTCATGAGGGAGACTGTCTTGGCACATGCCCAAAGTGTGATGCAGAGCTAGTCGATCTTCAACGGCAGTTGGACGAAAAAGGCTTGTCGCAGGTTGATATAAATGCGGTCTTTGTCGATGCCCTTAAGGATTTCGGTCTTGACGAATCATCAGAGTTTATAGCGATGGAGGAAGGTATGGTTCCACTTATGGGAGAGACATCTTCACCATTTATCAAGTTAAGGAAGAAGCGTACCTTGTACAAAGAGTGTCAGATTGCAGGTATAACATTCCATGACCTTTCGGATGTTTGGGATGAATTATATGTAGGTGCAGAATTGGCATTGATTCGCCAGAAGGATAATGAGCATGATGAATATGCTATTGCAGTAGCTTTAGCTGATGATTATGATGGCGATCTGGACGATTTTGACTTCAATCTGATTCTTGGCTATGTTCCTCGCACGGAGAATGAGGAACTTGCCAAGATGATGGATATGGGCTGGAATGAGGCTTTTGAGTGTGAGTTGAGCCAGATGAAAGGTAGCAATTCATACAAAGGCAGTCTTCATATGAAGATATATATAGTCAGCAAGGATGAGGAGGAGACGGTGGTCGATACAAGCAACCTACTGCGTGTTATGGAATTTGACTATGAACAGCACGAGGAGTTCATAGATTCTTTAAAGTCCAATGGATGTTATTACGCCAGATATGGTGGCTTCCCACCATGGGAGCGAACTCTGCCAGAGAAAGGAGACAAGGTGGTGTTCATGCGTAGGAATGGCAACAATGCAAAGCTGTATCTGATGCACTGTATAGCTGTGGGCGACTACGATGCAGCCTACTTCGTTGAGGAAAAGAGCCATTTGCATGCTGTTGACGACTGTTGCTTCTATGTCTTTACACTGGTAAAAGGATCGATCTTCGTAAAGAACGATATGATAGAGTTCCTCAGAGGAGAAAAGATTAACGATTATCAGCCGGAGGACTTCCTGTCTGAGGAGGCTTCAATAGAATTGATGAATCTTTTTGAGCGATTCAATTAGACCTCTGCATCTTTGAGTGCTTTTCTGACTTCATCCCTTCCGAAGATGCATGAAAGGAGGTCGAGACAAATGTCGAGTGACTCAGAAGCCGTGCTGTGATTCTCTGTTGGGACGATGATGTTAGGGTTGAATGTTTCAGTTGAGTTCTGAATGGGCTCGAAGTCGTAGCGGAAGGTATAACCTTCGGATTTTATTTCGATGTATTTCATTTTTGTTGTTTTAAGTGCATCGGCAAACATAAATAACATGTTTGAAAACAGCAAGTTGAGGTAAAAATGATAGTTTGATTAATTGTAATAATTACATAGTGCAGTACAAGTTTACAATATTCTCATTATCTTCGCAGTGAAGACAGCGGAATGTAATTTGTGCTGATGCTTAAAAACGTTGTCATATGGATAAGAAGAAACAGGACATAGCTTATTTTATTTCTTTTTGTATTGAGCAGTATAAGAATGAAAAAGGAATCAGCGGTGGTGAGGCAATAGCTTTATTGTCCGAGTATGGAGTTCTGGAATATCTAGCTGAGCATTGGGAGATATTGCACACGCAGAGTCGTCAGTGGATCATAGAAGATATTGATGAATTTATAAGAGCGAGAAAAGAAGAAGTATGAAAATCTATCATGGAAGTATAGACAAAGTTGAGAGTCCGGAGATCAGAGAGTCAAATCGTACACTTGACTATGGTCGAGGTTTCTATACGACTACATCTTACAAGCAGGCGGAGGATTGGGTAAAACGCAGAATGGGTGAGAGGAAAGTCTCTAAGGGATATGTTTGTGAATATGAGTTTGATGAAGCTGCATTGCATAATCTGAAGGCTCTTGTGTTTGAGACTCCTACTGATGAGTGGGTCGATTTCGTGATGCAGAATCGTACTCAAAAAGGTTTTGTACATGAATACGACCTCGTATATGGTCCGGTAGCCAATGATAAAGTATATGCTGCATTCGCATTATACGAAGGTGGTTTGATAGATAAGAAAACTTTGATTTCTGAACTTAAGACCTACACACTGGTGGATCAGTACTTGTTTCATACATCTGAGGCTCTTGAATATATTAAGTTTGTAGAGGCAAAGGAGATTGTATTATGAATCTGACAATTACTCAACAGAACGTACATCTTCTGCTTCCATCCAAAATGAGCTGGATGGCAAATATGCTTGCAGAGGATAATGGCATCAGTATCGTCGATGCTATGAAGTTGCTTTACTCTTCTGAACTATATGCAAGGTTAGAGAATGAATCTACAAAGGCATGGCATCTCGGTCCAGTAGCATTATACCAAGATTTTAAAGCCGAAAGATAAATCCGAATTAGCTTGCACGTTCCAAATAAAGATACCTCATTTACAACTACGTTGCATTCAATGGGCTGCGCCTCAGCATAGCTCAAACAAGTTTGGCTCTGCGTTCGGCTTGCACCATTGCTTGCACTCGAAGCAAGAGTTCTTTGACAGCAGATGACAGAAGGCAAAAAGTTGTAACCAAACGATAAGTTATTTGACAAAAATGAGCGTAGAGCTCCTTTGAATACGGAAATTAACGGAGGTTTTAGGGATTCTTTCGCTTCGCTCAAGCGACTTCGTCGATGACGAACCTTGTATTATCAGAGGGGTAAGAATCCGTAAAACAGAAGGGCAAAAGTAACCGATGACTACTCAAGTAGTCATGATGTCTAAACCGACAATAAGTCAGTTGTGACCTTAATTCGGAAAATCGCCCACACAAGCCACTCAGTGGCGTTTTCTGACGAAACCTCACTCTCCGCAAAAATGTGGCTTACAGGTATCTGTGGGCCACATTTCTTTGTACGCCCAGCACGGGCATGTTCTAACGGGTGAAAGTCCCTAATGCGCCCTAATGACGGGAAGCATATAGCCA
>CANBDX010000042.1 GCA_947367315.1 uncultured Bacteroidales bacterium
GTGGGATTCGAACCCACGACATTCAGAACCACAATCTGACGCTCTAACCAACTGAACTATGGGCACCATGTTGGTTTTAAGGACTGCAAAGATACGGAAAGTTTTTAAAACTGCAATAGCACTAGGGCAATTTTCGTAATTTTTCAGAAATATCAATGAAAAATCCTATCTTTGCAGTCGGATTTGGAGATTCTTCCGCAGTCGCAGGAGCGGATGCGAGGAAATGAGATTTTAGAATTTAATATGACAATGCGCAATATCAGACCTATACAGGACCCTGACAAGCCGAAGGTTTACATCGAGACCTATGGCTGCCAGATGAATGTGAACGACAGCGAAGTGATACTATCCATCCTTCAGGATGCGGGATATGTACTTACGGAGGACATGGACGAAGCTTCCATCATTCTTGCAAACACATGCTCCATCAGGGACAATGCCGAGCAGAGGATATGGGGCAGGATAGACCAGTTCAGACTCCAGAAGAGAAAACGCGACGGAGTGGTGATAGGCATCGTGGGATGTATGGCAGAAAGGCTTAAGGACAAGCTGCTTGAGAAAGTGGACCTCGTGGCAGGGCCGGACTCATACAGGACCCTCCCGGAAATGATTGAGGCAGTAAGGCCAGACAGCCCCCAGATCAACGTCCTCCTCTCGCATGAGGAGACATATGCGGACATAGCGCCCGTCAGACTGGACAGAAACGGCGTGTCGGCATTCATATCCATCATGAGAGGCTGCAACAACGTGTGTTCTTATTGCGTAGTGCCATACACAAGAGGTGCTGAAAGAAGTCGCGACCCGCAGACCATCGTGGCGGAGGCTCAGGAGCTGTTCGACAACGGCTACAAGGAAGTCACTCTTCTGGGACAGAATGTAGATTCATACATGTGGGAGGACGAGGACGACATGGACCGCAATGTGAATTTCGCACAGCTGCTCGAAATGGTGGCACAGATAAGTCCGGAACTGCGCGTAAGATTCTCGACATCGCACCCTAAGGACATCAGCGATGAGGTCATTTATACCATGGCGATGTATGAGAACATCTGCAAGCATATCCACCTGCCAGTACAGTCCGGAAGCAGCACCATGCTCGAGAAGATGAGACGCAAGTACAACAGGGAATGGTATCTTGAGAGAGTCGCCAAGATCAGGAGCGTGATTCCGGACTGTGGCCTCACGACTGACGTCATCGCCGGATTCAGCGGTGAGACTGAGCAGGACCACAAGGACACACTCTCACTGATGGAGAAAGTGGTGTTCGACTCCGCATTCATGTTCGCATACTCCGAAAGGCCGGGCACACTCGCATCGAAGAAATATCCGGACGATATCACATACGAGCTTAAGACGGAAAGGCTTAACGAGATCATTGCCCTACAGGGACGGATGAGCCTCAGAAGCAATGAGAAAGAGATAGGAAAGATACACAAGGTGCTTGTAGAAGGGCCTTCCAAAAAGAATCCGGAGCAGTTGTGCGGAAGGGCAAGCAACAACAAGATGTGCGTATTCCCTTCGTTAGGCGAAAAGGCCGGCGACTACTGCTTTGTGGAAGTTGAATCCGTGACTTCGGCAACCCTCATATGCAAGAGGGTCGATGAAGACATTACAGAACTTTAAGAATCGATTCAACCACAGATCCGGCTGCAATGGTGTCGATCTGTGCACGGTATGACATATGGGCGGCAGCAAACGCCTCACGGTTCTCCTCCTTCAGCGGCTCTGCAGGGGGAGAATCCATTTTAAGCGGGTTGATAGGCGATCCGTTCTTCCATACGCGGAAATCGAGATGCGGCCCGGTCGAGCGGCCCGTAGAACCGACACAACCTATCACTTCACCCTGACGGACACGCTGGCCGGCTTTCAACCCTTTAGCATATTTCGAGAGATGCAGATAAGCGGTGGAATATACCGAATTATGTTTGATCCTCACTGTCTTGCCACCCGCACCTTCATGTTTCACACTGGTGACGGTGCCGTCTCCGATAGTCATGACCGGAGTGCCTGTCGGAGCTGCATAATCCACTCCTGTATGAGGCTGGACGCGTCTTGTTACAGGATGCCTTCTTGAATATGAAAATCCGGAACTGATACGTGAGTATTTCAATGGAGCCTTGAGGAAGGCCTTCCTCATACTTTCTCCCTTTTCATTCCACCACACATTCCCGCCGTCGCCCTGGTCGAACATCACCATTGGAAGAGTCTGTCCGGCATGGGAGAAAACCGCATATCTGACATTTTCTATAGCCATCACTTCCCCATCGCAGATCTTCTCGTCATAAAGTACCTGGAAACGATCGCCTTTCTGAAGCCCGAAAAAGTCTATGGTCCATGCATAAATATCTGACAGACTGAGGATAAGAAGCGGTGACACGCCCTGAGAAAGCATATCATTCCAGAGGGATGTATTGATGGTAACGTCCGCATATCGGCTTTCCACGGTCACCGGTTTTTCATAGATACGGGCGCCGTATGGAGGTATGCAGTCGAAGACTATGCTGCTGGAGCGGTCGCGTTCGTAGACCAGATATAGGAGATTGCCACTTCCCGATCCATCCTCCTCGCTATGAGATGCCCCATAATATGCCGTATATGCATTGCCGACTCTAAGAGACTTGACATCAAAGACTTCAGTACAGGCCTGTGTAAGGTCGTAAGCTTCCTTGGCGCTCATGCCCAGGTCAGAAAGAAGATTGGCAAAGAACTGCCCTTTCTTCACTTTCCCGGACACAGACTCAAGAGAATCCGGGCAGAACCCCAGAGGATCGGACACTTCTTCACATACAGCCTCGGATTCCGGGTCAAGCACCGCTTCCTGCTGAGGACCGGCGCATGCGGCAGCCGCACAAAAAACGGCGATCAATATATACAGTTTCTTCATCTTCATATGTTTGCGGGGCAAATATACATAAAAATATCACAATTGCAGAATCTGTGCACATGGGGTAAAAACGGTACCGGGTGTGCACGATAGTATGGCTCTGAGGGCAGTCTGAGGCATGTTCCTGTGCACAGGGGTATAACATTTTACCTCCTGTGTACAGGACGGATTTCAAATGTTGAAAAAACTGTGGAAAAAAATGGGAAAATATGGAAGAAAGTGGAAAAAAGTTCTTACTTTTGCATCACTCTAAAAACTGAACTGAAATGACCGGATTTTTTGGAAAGCATACGGCTAAGATCGATGACAAGGGAAGACTTGTGATTCCCTCTGCCATCAAGTGTGTCGTACCTGCTGACCAGATGCAGTTCGTCATCAGAAAGGACATGTACTCAAACTGCCTGGAGATGTACACATGGCAGGAATGGGCAAACATGTCGCAGGCCGTAAGGTCAAAGCTGGACCTCGCATTCGATGAGGACCACATCAGATATTGGAGAACATACATGAGCGACACGGTGACAGTAGTCCCTGATGCAAAGCTCGGAAGAATCACCATCCCAAGAGAAATCCTTGACAAGGCCGGCATCGGAAAGGAAGTCGTATTCCTCGGTGTGGACTACAAGGTGGAGATCTGGGCAAAAGAAGAAATCGAAGGCGGACGTCTCTCGGCAGACGAGTTCCGCAAGTTGGGCAGAAAGATCTCAGGACGCGAATAACATAGGAGGTCGAAACATGTCCGAATACCATATCCCCGTTTTGCTTGACGAAAGCGTTTCCGCTTTAATCAGCTCACTCTCAGGAACATACGCAGACGCTACATTTGGCGGAGGAGGACACTCCAAAGAGATTCTCGGAAGACTTTCCCCGGAAGGAAGGCTTATTTCATTCGACCGTGACAGCGACGCGATAGCTAACAGGCCGGATGACGACAGGCTCACTTTGATAAGGAGCGACTTCAGATGGATCCACAACCACATTCTCCACCAGGGATACTCGGAAGGGATCGACGGAGTGCTCGCAGATCTGGGCGTTTCTTCACATCAGTTCGACACTGCGGAAAGAGGATTTTCCTTCAGATACGAGGCCCCGCTGGACATGAGGATGAATCAGGAGGCGCAGCTTACTGCAAAGGATATAGTGAACGGCTACGAGCAGGAGGACATCGAGAGGATACTGAGACTATACGGAGAGGTGGACAACAGCAGGAGGATAGCTCAGCTGATATGCAAGGCAAGGGAGACGGCGGAAATCGGAACGACCGGAGAACTGGGAAAGGCCATCGAAAGTGCGCTTCCGAAATTTGCGGAGCACAAGTTCCTGGCAAAAGTATACCAGGCTCTGAGGATTGAGGTGAATCAGGAAATGAAGTCTCTGGAAAAGTTCCTCAGCGGAGCGGCCAGATCGCTCAAGAGCGGCGGAAGGCTGGTGGTGATAACCTACCACTCGCTTGAAGACAGAATGGTGAAGAATTTCATAAAGGCAGGAAACATAGAGGGCAAGGTGGAGAAGGACTTTTTCGGAAATACGACAGCTCCCCTGAAGGCTGTGAACAGGAAGCCGATACTTCCTCAGGAAGAAGAGATATCAATAAACACGCGCGCGAGGAGCGCAAAACTCAGAATAGCAGAAAAGGCATAACATGGTAAGGTGGAAAGGAATAGACTGGAAGGCAGTGGGAAACGCGGCGCTCGAGACCCTGAGGTCGATAGGACGCGGCGATATCCTGCTGAGAATGCGCGTCGATAAACTCTTTCCGTTCATCCTCTACACATTCGCTCTGGCGCTTACGAGCATATGGCTCAGCTACAAGGCCGACCAGACGATGTACAGAGTGGAGACCAACAAGCAGATAATAGAAAACCTTAAGATAGACAACGCCAAGAAGACGTGCGAGATAGTGGGGCTCACAAGGATAAGCACGGTGGAGAGAATGCTTCTTGAGGCGGGATCGGAAGTGAAAGCACCAGACAAGCCGGCGGATATAATAAAGAGATAATGGCAGCAAGGAAAGACATACAGACAGAGGACAGACACAGGATCAGCAAGATCCTGTGGTTTCTGTATTGTATATTCCTGCTTGCCTCAGTGGCAATCATCGCGAAGGTCGTATATCTGCAGTATTTCTGGGAGCCAGACAGCAGTACCATCAACGAATTCCTTCCAAACAATTACAAGAGCACGGTCAAGCCGGAAAGAGGCACCATCACCGACCGCAACGGCAAGCTGCTGGCCACCTCTACCCCGCTATACACCATCCACATGGACTGCCAGATTCTCAAGAGAGACATGGCAGGAGGCAAGATAAAGCTCTGGGGCAGAAAGGACTCGCTTGGAGAGTCGGACTGGAGAAAGATGGCTCGCGAGATGTGTCAGGAGCTTCCGGCAATACTTAACGAAGGGAGAGACGCGATCTCTTATTATGATTCCATCATAGTAAACAGAGACTCGCGCAAAAAGAAGGGCAGAAGGAACATGCTGCTTGTTAAGGATATTGACCACAGCACCCTCGAGAAGCTCAGGCAGCTTCCGCTTTTCCGCGAAGGAAAGTACATCAGCGGAATGAAGGAAAGCAAGACCGATGCAAGAAAGTACCCGTACGAAGGACTTGCGGCAAGGGTGATAGGTGACATCAGGATCGATCCCGACGAACCCCAGCGCAACAGGTTCATCGGAGTGGAGGGAGAATACGATTACATTCTGCACGGAAAGGAGGGAGAACAGTGGATGAAGGAGACCGACAAGGGAACGGTGCTCGATCCGGACAGCACCGTGGTGAATGTAGAGCATGGGGCGGACATCAGGACAACCCTTGACATCGACATACAGGACATCGCAGACAGGTCGCTGAGAAAGATGATCGAGCCTGACGAGGAGATTGAAGGAGGATGCGTGGTAGTAATGGATGTAAAGACAGGCGCAGTGAGAGCTATGGTAAATCTCCAGAGGGACAATAAGAACGGAATACTGGCGGAGAACTTCAACATGGCGGTGGGACGTTCCGGAGAGCCTGGGTCGGTTTTCAAGACAGCCACTCTGATGACACTTCTGGAAGACGGAAAGACCACACTAAGTCACACAATGCCGACAAATGGAGGCAAACTGAACGATTTCTCCAAGATCAAGCCTTGCCAGGAGACTCTCAGATATGAAAGGAAGACAGGCAAGAAGACGATAACCGTCGGCGACGGACTGAGGGTATCATCGAACTACGTATTCCAGAGACTTGTAGCCGACCACTATCAGGACTGTCCTGACAGGTTCATAAGCAGGCTTTACGAATACAATCTGCACGATGCATACAAGTTCGACCTCAAGGAGAAGGGCGGCACGCTGCCGGAACTGCCGAAGGTAAGCAACAGGATGGGCAAATACGATCTGCTGGTGACTGCGATCGGCTACAACGTTAAGGAGACTCCGCTGAACATCGCGGCATTCTACAACGCAATCGCTAACGGTGGAAAAATGATGAAGCCATATCTGATCGATGCGTATGAGAAGAACGGACAGGTGACAAAGAAGTTCGAACCGGTAATACTGAACGGATCGATATGTTCGAAGGCAACAGCAGACTCGCTCACAAAGGCCCTCACGATGGTGACTCTAGAAGGAACGGGAGCAAGACTCAAGAACGCCAAATGCGTGGTGGCAGGAAAGACGGGAACAGCAAGGGTATATCTTGAAGACATCAAGAACTACGAGACACAGGACGGCAGAAGGAAGTACCAGGCTACTTTCGTGGGATTCTTCCCGGCTGAGAAGCCTCTCTATACGGCCATCGTCTGCGTCTACACAAAGCTCCGCAGCACGAGCATCGGAGGAGGAAGCCTTCCTGCGATGACCTTCAAGGAAATTGTGGACGATATCTGGGCTCTGGACACCAACTGGGGGAAAAAACTCGGAAAGAGGTCCGACGTGCCTGATATGAAGGCCCAGTACATAGGTACACGCAAGGGAGGAGCCCCTGTGCCTGACGTGACGGGAATGGGACTCAAGGATGCAATTTACGCGTTGGAAAACAACGGATACAGATGCGAATATGAAGGAATCGGACATGTGGTCAGACAGAGCCACATGCCGGGACAGAAATACAGCAAGGGTGAAACCATAAGACTTGTACTTGAATGAGACTCGACAGAATCATACGCGACAGCGGAGCTGAGGTAATCTGCGGAAGCACATCCATCGAGGTCAGCGCAATTTGCAGTGACTCCAGGAAGGTGAGCTTTGGAAGCATGTTCATTGCCGTAAAGGGCTTTGCCAGCGACGGACACGACTACATCTCGGCCGCAGTAGGCAAGGGCGCCAGGATCATCGTGTATGAAGATGCGGAGGCGGCAGAAAAGCAACTACAGTCACTGGACATCGAGGGCATCACCCTTTTAAAGGCTGCATCCACAAGACACAGTCTTGCGATAATGGCCGCCAACTTCTATGACAACCCTTCACGCAAGCTCACACTCGTGGGAATCACCGGCACCAACGGAAAGACCACTACGGTGACTCTCCTGCACAGAATGTTCACCGCTATGGGATACAGCTGCGGACTGCTCTCCACCATAGCCAATTACGTGGGCACCAAGGGCACGGAGGCAGTGAACACCACATCAGACCCTCTGACAATCAACTCGCTTATGAGCCAGATGGTGGATACAGGATGTGAATACTGCTTCATGGAGGTGAGTTCGATAGGTGTGGAGCAGGAAAGAATCTCCGGACTTCAGTTCAAGGCCGGAATCTTCTCGAACCTGACCCACGATCATCTGGACTACCACAAGACCTTCGCGGAGTATCTCAGGTGCAAGAAGCTGTTCTTCGACAATCTTCCGAAGGATGCCTATGCCATCACCAACATCGACGACCGCAACGGTATGGTAATGATGCAGAACACAAAGGCTCAGGTGGTGACTTATTCATGCAGAAGCATCGCCGACCACACATGCAGGGTGATGGAGCAGAGCTTCGAGGGAATGCTGCTGAAGATAGACGGAACGGAAAGCTGGAGCCCGCTCATCGGCCAGCACAACGCATATAATCTTCTCGCGATCTACACGACGGCTGTGGTTCTCGGAGCAAAGCCGGAGGAAGTGCTTGTGGCGCTCAGCACATTGAGGCCGGCACCGGGAAGGCTTGAAAACATGAGAGGGCCGAAAGACATATCTGCAGTGATCGACTACGCCCACACTCCTGACGCACTTGAAAATGTGCTCAAGACCCTCAGGGCAATCGCCCCGGACAGAGAGCTGATTTGCCTGTTCGGATGCGGAGGTGACAGAGACAGGACCAAAAGACCTGAGATGGCCGCCATCGCCCAGAAATATGCCGACAGGATCATAGTGACGTCAGACAACAGCCGCACTGAGAAGACTTCGGACATAATGGCGGACATAAAAGAGGGATTCGATTTGAGCGGAAGAGCGCGTTCGCTGTTCATCGAGGACCGCGAAGAAGCCATCAGGACAGCGCTTATGATCGCGGGACAGGGAGCCACCGTACTCCTTGCCGGAAAAGGACATGAGACCTATCAGATCACGGGCTCAGAGAAAAGACATTTTGATGAAAAGGAAATAGTTGCTGAAGTGTTCAGCACATTAAATTAAAGTTTGGAAATGCTGTATCATCTTGCAGAATACTTCAAGGCATCGGGTATAGACATCCCGGGACTCGGCCTGTTCGGATATCTTTCGTTCAGGGCGATTGCCGCTTTTACATTAGCTCTCTTGATATCCATCTTCGCAGGAAAGAGGATAATAGGCTGGCTCCAGAAGAAACAGATCGGAGAGACCATCCGCGATCTCGGACTCGAAGGTCAGATGCAGAAGAAAGGCACCCCTACCATGGGAGGCATCATCATATTCATCGCCCTCGTCGTTCCGATGGTGCTGGTGGGAGATTTCTACAACATATACAACATCCTCCTGCTCATAAGCACAGTGTGGTTCTTCCTGATAGGATTTACCGATGACTACATCAAGGTGTTCAAAAGGAACAAGGAAGGCATGAGCGAGAAGGGAAAACTCGCGGCACAGGGAGTGATGGCATTGGCAATAGGCCTTGCGGTGTGCTTCAGCGACGATATCGTCGTAAGGGAGAACGTGACTGTGACAGAGACCATGACAGCAGTATATGAAGAAGGTGCGGATGAAGCTTCAGGACTTGCCGTGATGGAACAGACGGAAAGGCATGACGTTATCAAGAGCACAAAGACAACAATCCCGTTTGTGAAGAACCACGAGTTTGACTATAAGTGGCTCTCCCCTTTCAAAGGCACATGGGGCTGGTACTGCAAATGGATCATATATGTGCTGATGATTATCATCGTCATCACCGCATGCTCTAACGGAGTGAATCTCACTGACGGAATGGACGGTCTTGCTGCCGGTACATCAGCAATTGTGGGAGTGGTCCTCGGACTTTTCGCATGGCTCGGAGGCAACATTGTGAATGCGGAATATCTCAATATTATGTATATCCCGGGCAGCGGAGACATTGCCGTTTTCATGTCGGCTCTTGTAGGCGCACTCATCGGATTCCTGTGGTACAACACATATCCTGCACAGGTGTTCATGGGTGACACCGGCAGCCTGATGCTCGGAGGAATCATAGGCGTGACAGCTGTGCTAATCAGAAAGGAACTCCTTATCCCGATTCTGTGCGGAGTGTTCTTCGCCGAAAGCGTGTCGGTGCTCCTGCAGAGAGGCTGGTTCCGATATACCAAGAAAAAATACGGTGAGGGCAGAAGAATCTTCAAAATGGCTCCGCTCCATCACCATTTCCAGAAGGAAGACATTCCGGCACTGATAAAGTGCCCTGCAAAGGCGCTTCCGGAAGCAAAGATAGTGTCAAGGTTCTGGATCGTAGGAATGATCCTCGGCGTAATCACAATAGCATTGTTAAAGGTAAGATAACACACATACACAAATGTCCAGAATAGTAGTTTTAGGTGGCGGCGAAAGCGGAGTAGGATCTGCAGTGCTCGCAAAGGTTAAAGGTTTTGACGTCTTTCTCTCAGACATGGGAAACATTTCTGATGATTACAAGGCAATGCTCGAGAAATGGGAGATTCCTTTCGAGCAGGGAGGCCATTCCGAGGCGCTCATCCTCAATGCAGATGAGGTGATCAAGAGCCCGGGCATACCTTCCACGGCTCCAATGGTCCGTAAGATCGAGGAGAGCGGCATCAACGTGATCTCCGAAATCGAGTTTGCAGGAAGATATGATTCCGCAAAGAAGGTGTGCATCACAGGAAGCAACGGCAAGACCACCACAACCTCCCTGATCTTCCACCTGCTCCAGCAGGCGGGCCTCAATGTGGGTCTCGGCGGAAACATAGGAAAGAGCTACGCCTACCAGGTAGCTACTGAAAGCCACGATATCTACGTGCTGGAGCTCAGCAGCTTCCAGCTGGACAACGTGTACGACTTCAAGGCAGACATAGCCATCATCACCAACATCACGCCGGACCACCTGGACAGGTACGGACACAACATGGAGAACTATGTGAAGGCCAAGTTCCGCATCACAAGAAATATGTCAAGCGACGACTGCTTCATCTTCTGCTCAGATGACGAAATCACGATCAACCACCTCAACCAGATCGTGGTTAAGGCACAGAAGCTCCCGTTCACTCAGAAGGGAGAAGTGGAGCAGGGTGCATTCGTAAAGAACGACAGAATGATTGTCCGCTACAAGGACCAGGAATGCGACATGTATCTTCAGGAGCTTGCCCTGGGTGGACGGCACAACATCTACAACTCTATGGCAGCAGCGATTGCGGCCAAGGCAATGGATATCGATAATGCAGCTATCAGAGAAGGTCTGGCTACATTCCAGGCTGTGGAGCATAGGCTGGAGAAGGTGCTGAGCATCAAGGATGTGCTCTACATCAACGACTCCAAAGCAACTAACGTGGACGCTGCATGGTACGCTCTGGAATGCCAGACAAGACCTGTAGTGTGGATTGTAGGAGGCACAGACAAGGGCAACGACTACAGCAGCCTCAGACCTCTGGCGCAGGAGAAGGTGAAGGCAATCATCTGCATGGGACTGGACAACAGGAAGATCCACGACTCATTCGGAGACATAGTATCCGAGATGCATGATGTGACTTCCGCACAGGATGCAGTACAGCTTGCAAGCCGCCTGGCTTCTTCAGGAGACGTGGTGCTACTGTCACCTTGCTGCGCAAGCTTCGATCTTTTCAAGAACTACGAGGACAGAGGAAGACAATTCAAGGAAGCCGTAAGAAATCTATAAATCGGATATGAGCGGAAGCGGAAAGAACAGTCAGACCGGCAAAGGCGGATTCTGGAACTTCATCGACAGAATTGAAGGAGACAAGGTCGTGTGGATCATCGTATTCATGCTGACCATGATTTCCGCGCTCGCCATATTCTCGTCCACATCGCAGCTTACAGACGCCAAGTCGGACAGAATCGACCTCATACGGGAGCACAGTTTATTCATACTGATAGGTTACATCATTATTTTCGCTCTATATAGGATAAAAAGCATTGGGTGGTTCAGAATTCTATCGAAGTTTGGCTTCTTAGTGTCGCTGGTTCTTCTGGCACTTCTGGCCTCAAGACATGATTTCGGGTTCATCAAAGCTCAATATATCAACGGAGCATGGCGCACTCTCAGTGTGTTCGGGTTTCAGCTGCATGTATTCGAAGTGACCAAGGTGGCGATGGTGATGTATCTCGCCTGGGCCTTGCATGCATATAAGCAGGATCAGGAAGATCTGGCAAAAAAGAAGAAAAGCAGAACATTCAAAACGGCGAACAAACTGGGGGGCACAATACTCTTCAAATTCATGGGTAAGCCTTTCTGGAAAAGGACATACTATATGTATATCCCGATGATCATTGTCTGCGTGCTTGTGATGAGGGGAAGTAATTCCAGCGCAATATTCATCGGAGGAATCATGCTTGCAACTTTGCTTATCGGCGGCATTCCGTTCAAGGAAATCGGCATAGCGATGGCAGGAGCCGTAGTCATTCTGGGAATAGGATTCGGGCTTCATACAGTCAGCGATGGCAAGATATTCCCGCGTCTTGAAACATTCGTGAGCAGAATTCAAGCGGACTATAGCCCGGAACAGCTGAAGGAGCTTCCAGCCAAAAGTGCGGAATGGTACAAGGTGAGGGACGCCATAAAGCAGCCATACACAGCTAGAATAGCCATCCACGAAGGTGGGTTGCTAGGCAAAGGAAGCGGCAACAGCACTCAGAAATATGTTGTGACGCATATATATTCAGACTATATGTTCAGTTTCCTTGTAGAGGAATACGGACTTATAGGAGGAATATTGGTGATATTGCTGTATGTGAGTCTGCTGGCTAGAGGATCAATGATAGCCCGGCTATGCACCAACGAATTCGCCAAGATCGCAGTGGGAGGACTTTCGATACTCATAACAGGGCAGGCATTCATGCATATGTTCGTAAATGTGGGAATAGGCCCGATGACAGGACAGACACTGCCGCTGATCAGTGACGGAAGCTTTGCCTTTCTGGTATTCTGCTGCGCCTTCGGAATCATACTGTCGATAAGCAGGATGGCAAGGAACAAGATACGTGAAGAGGAGGAGGCAGCTGCACCGCTGTACGAAAGCGACAGGGACGATATCCAGGTCACAATGGATGTGCTGGAACAGATAGACGATTTATAAGAAACTGTTTATGGAATACAGGAAACTTAGAGTTATCATAAGCGGAGGGGGCACGGGAGGACATATCTTCCCGGCCCTTTCTATCGCTGAGAAGCTGAGGGAACTCAACCCGGAAACCGAAATCCTCTTTGTGGGAGCGGAAGGAAGGATGGAAATGGAGAAGGTGCCAGCTGCGGGCTACAGAATAGTCGGCCTGCCTATGGCCGGTCTCCAGAGAAGACTGACTCTGTCCAATCTGGCACTTCCATTCAAGGTCCTCAAGAGCATCAGGATGGCGAAGAAGATACTGAAGGAATTCCGTCCGGACATCGCCATAGGAGTGGGCGGATATGCAAGCGCACCCCTTCTGTGGGCGGCAGGAAGACTCAGCATCCCTACCCTGATACAGGAACAGAACGGATATGCAGGACTCACCAACAAGATAGTGGGAAAGAAGGCAGGAAGCATATGCGTGGCTTATGAGAACATGGAGAAATTCTTCCCTGCCGACAGGATAGTGCTTACCGGCAACCCTATCAGGAAGGAGATTGTGCCTGCAGACGAGGCAATGAAAGCAGAGGCCATGAAGTTCTATGGTCTTGACCCTCTCAAGAAGCATATTTTCATAGTGGGAGGCAGCCTCGGAAGCGGTACCCTCAACGACGCGATGAAGAAATGGATAACCGACGGATGCCCTGGCGGAGAGGATGCGGAGGTGATATGGCAGTGCGGAAAATATTACAAACCGCAGATAGACGGCTTCATGAAGGAGGCCGGAAACATAGTGGCAGGAATACAGTATTCGGATTTCATCAAGAGGATGGACTTGGCATATGCGGCTGCAGACGTGGTGATATCCCGCTCGGGAGCCAGTTCGGTTTCGGAGCTTTGCGCGGCTCATAAGGCAGTCATATTCGTGCCGTCGCCAAATGTGGCGGAAGACCATCAGACCCACAATGCCATGGCACTCGTGAATAAGGATGCGGCGGTGATGGTGAAGGACGCCGATGCAGCAGAGAGCCTGATGAGGGAAGCATGCCGTCTTGTCACAGACAGCAGCAGGATTGCAGAGCTCGAAAAGAACATCGCCCTTCTTGCAAGGACGGATGCGGCAATGGATATTGCAAAGGAAGTTTACAGAATAGCAAGATAATGGAATACAGGCACATATACTTCATAGGCATCGGCGGCATCGGAATGAGCGCCATTGCAAGATACTACAATGCAAAGGGATATAAGGTCAGCGGATACGACAAGACCCCTTCACCTCTTACTCTGGCATTGGAGGAAGAAGGCATTGATGTACATTATGAAGATAATATAGCATATGTCCCTCAGGACATAGAAAGTACCCTGGTGGTATACACACCGGCCATTCCGAAGGATATGGGAGAGCTGGTGCATGTGCAGGAGAAGGGATACAGGGTAATCAAGCGTTCGAAGATGCTGGGAGAAATTTCCAGAGGACAAAGATGCATGGCTGTGGCCGGAACACACGGAAAGACCACGACAAGCACACTTGTAAGCCACCTTTTCATGGCTTCAGGAGAAGGATGCTCGGCATTTCTGGGAGGGATATCGAAGAATTACAACAGCAACCTGCTCATCAGCGGCAATGACGTGGTGGTGGCGGAAGCTGACGAGTTCGACAGATCGTTCCTGCAGCTTTTCCCTGAGATTGCTGTGATCACGTCGATGGATGCAGACCACCTGGACATCTATGGTGACGAGGCACATATAGTGGAGGCATTCAAAACCTTCGCCTCACAGGTGAGCGGCACAGTGATAGCACGCCACGGACTGGACATCACATCGAAAGACACTGCAGCAAAAGTGATGACATATTCGTTCGGAGATTCTGAGGCCGACTTCTGGGCCGAACCTCTTGAACGTGGGCATTTCAATCTCCACTGGCCGGGCGGGGTCATCGAGGACTGTGTGGTAGGAATACCGGGATGGGTCAATGTGGAGAATGCCACTGCAGCGGCAGCAATAGCCCTCACATACGGACTCGAACCGGCTGCGGTAAAAGAGGCTCTGGCATCGTTCGCTGGCGTGAAGAGAAGGTTCGACATGCAGGTAAAGACAGAGAAATGCATATATATCGATGATTACGCGCATCATCCACGAGAGATTTCTGCAGCGCTCAGCTCAATAAGGGAGTCATATCCAGACATGAAGATGACGGCCGTTTTCCAGCCGCATCTCTATACGAGGACACGCGACTTCGCTCCGGAATTCGCACAGGCGCTAAGCGCAGCCGACAAGCTCATACTGCTGGACATCTACCCGGCGAGGGAGGAACCTATACCGGGAGTGACCTCGGAGATAATATTCAATGATGTGACGGCACCTGAGAAGGTGCTGCTGAAAAGGGCGGAACTGATGGATTACCTCAAGGACGAGCCGGTGGAGCTGCTCGTCACCCTCGGTGCGGGAGACATCGACCGTTTTGTGGAACAGATCGGAGAAATGCTGAAGGAAAGACATGAATAAGATCTGGAAATATATAATCATAGGTTTCTGCGGCGCATTGCTTGCAGTCGGATTTGCTTTTGCATATGCGGCCGGCGTAGAGTCGCGCAGGACATTGAAATGCGAAAGGCTCGAAGTGGAGATTGCAGATTCACTGCAGAACAGCTTCGTGACTCCGGCTGACGTGAAGATGTACCTCGACAAGGGCTACGGGGAATATGTCGGGCAGCCGCTGGACAGTCTTGACCTGGTGAAGATGGAGAAGATCGTGGACGGCAGAAGCGCGGTGAAGAAGAGCCATGCCTATGTGACCAAGGACGGGGTGCTGCATCTGAAGGTGAGCCAGAGGAAGCCGGTGGTGAGATTCCAGAAGAAGGATGGCGGATTCTATGCCGACGAGGAAGGATATATATTTCCGCTGCAGAACAGCTATGCATCTCATGTGCAGATAATAGACGGTAACATACCTCTGGCGGCGAACAGCGGCTACAAGGGCTCGATCGAAGACCCTGAAGAGCTGATGTGGTTCCGGAGGGTGATGGCAGTTGTCAATTACATGGAAGGCAGCAGGATATGGAAAGACAAGATAGTGCAGATCTCGGTGGATGCTAAGGGAGAGCTGATACTGGTGCCGAGGGAAGGAAAGGAGAGATTCAGATTCGGACAACCTGTGGGGATCGAAGAAAAGTTCAGCAAGATGGAGGCATACTACACCACCATCATCCCGGAAAAGGGACAGGATGCATATAGATGCATCGATTTAAGGAATAAAGGACAGATAGTTTGTAAATAAATATGGAAAAGCATATTGTAGCGATTGACCTCGGATCGTCGAAAATCGCGGTGACGGTCGCAAAGGTAAACGGAGAGGATGTGCAGATAGTCTATTATAAGGAGACTCCGTCTGCGGGAATAAGGTACAGCAGCGTATTCAACGCAAGCCAGGTGGCAGAACCTCTTTCCAGGGCCATCCGCATGGCGGAAGAGGAGCTGGGCATAAAGATCACACAGGCCGTGGTGGGCATGCCGAAATATTCCGTAAGGCAGGAGACCAGCACAGGAAAGGTGCAGGACAGAGGCATGGACACAGACATCACCTCGGAGGACGTGGCGGACCTGAAGGATTTTGCCCAGTCGCTCTACCCTCTTCCGGATCCTACCAAGGAAGCCATCTACGGAGCTGTGGCCCAGTCATTCTCGGACGGCGAGAATTTCCAGATCATCGAGAATGACATCATCGGCATGACCAGCGACGTGCTTGAAGGCAATTTCAAGATATTCATCGGAAAGAAAAGCGACCTCAACAGGATCGACACCGTGATGAACAAGGTGGGCATTTCTCCAATGAGGAAGTACTTTACTGCCGATTCGACTGCCAAGGTGGTTCTGAGCGACGCTGAAATGGAGAACGGTGTGGCATTGATAGACTTCGGCGGCGGATGCACATCAGTATCGATATACCATGGCAACATCATGCGTCACTATGCCTCAATCCCATTCGGCGGAAAGAACATCACTAACGATATCAAGAGCGAGTGCCAGATATCGGAGGAACTTGCTGAAAACATCAAACTGGCCTTCGGAGCATGCATGCCGGACAAGCTGCAGAGTCTCAGCGAGAAGACAATCCACATCCGCAGCAACAGCGCAGACCCGGACAAGCAGCTGCCTGTGAAATATCTCTCGGAAATTATCACGGCACGCGTTGAAGAAATCATGATGGCTATCCTGTATGAAATTGACAAGAGCGGATTTGCCGACATGCTGCGCAGCGGAATCGTTGTGACCGGAGGATGCGCCGGTATGGCCAATCTGGGCAACTTCATCTATGATCTCTCAGGCTACAGATGCCGCACAGGATACCCTAGGCCTATGTTCTCATTCCAAGGATGCGAAGGAGTGGCAGACACTTCGGCAACTACGTCCATCGGACTTATCATGGCAGCGAAGGAAGACCAGGGAGTGAACTGCGTGGTGGCAGGCGAAGCGACTCAGGCAGCCTCCGAGGCAGTCGGAGAGGAAACTCAGGACTTTGGTGGTGAGCTATTTGGTCCTGGTCAGGTGGAGACAGTGAAGCCGGCTCCCAAACCGGCACCGAAGCCTCGCAAGCCAAAGGATAAGGACAGCGGGCTCAAGGTGACCTGGACAAAGGTCAATGAGTTCTTCGGAGGGCTATATGCAAGCGTAAATGAAGACATTGAGGGTATTGACAAAGAAAACGTGTAAGCAATCATGGAAGATACAATGATAACACCTTCGGACTGGATTCCGGAGAACTCTATAATCAAGGTGCTCGGAGTGGGCGGAGGCGGCTGCAACGCAGTCAATTACATGTATAACCAGCGGATCGAGGGATGCACATTCATCGTCTGCAACACGGACGCTCAGGCTCTGAACAGCTGTGACGTGCCGTTGAAGATTCAGCTCGGAGAAGGTCTCGGCGCAGGATGCAACCCTACGGAGGGACGTAATGCGGCGCTTAACTCACAGGACGAAATAATGGAGAAGGTAATCGACTGCAACACCGAGATGCTGTTCATCACTGCCGGAATGGGCGGTGGAACAGGTACCGGTGCAGCTCCCGTGATTGCAGCCATGGCAAAGAAGAAGGGCATCCTCACAGTAGGCGTGGTGACCATACCATTCAAGAGCGAAGGCCAGGAATCTATGTCGAAGGCCATCGACGGCATTAACGAGCTTGAAAAGAATGTGGATAGCCTCCTGATTATCAACAACGAGAAGCTTTACGACTTCTACGGCGACCTGCTTATCCAGGACGCCTTCCCTAAGGCGGATGAAGTGCTTGCAACGGCAGTGAGAGGCATCACCGACATCATAAAGACAAGAGGACACATCAACGTGGACTTCAAGGACATCAAAACCATGATGAAGAACAGCGGAATGGCCTTGATGGGATGTGGCAGCGGAACAGGGGCTTCCCGACTGCAGGATGCAGTGAAGAATGCCCTGGAGTCCCCTCTTCTGAATGACTTCGACCTGAAGACCGCCAAGAACGTGCTGATCAACATCACAGTAGGAGATAACGAGAACGGACTCCAGATGAGGCAGCTCGAGGAGATCAACAAGCTTGTGAACGAATACACCGGAAATGCCAACAACTTCAAGAGCGGAATCGTGCTCGATGCCGATCCGGACTTCGGAGACAAGGTGAACATCACCGTCATTGCCACCGGATTCAAGATGAGCATGATCAGCCATATGACCAATGGCAACCCGGGAAGCATCATATGGATAGACAATGATTTCGTGTATGATAAGAATGCGGCTTCTACCGAAGAGGGTATAGAACTTCCAGAGGTAAGAAGCCAGAAGATCGGATACAACAGCGCCGCAGTCAGGAAGAAAAACCTCTTCGAGAACGGTCAGAAGCCGGTTCTGCTCGTGGAGGAAGGACAGAGCAGAAGCGAATTGGAAAGCACGGCTGCCATACGCAGAAAGACAAACGGCCAGAAGAGGGAGGAATAGGAATTTTTACTATTTTTGCAGGCCGGATTTTCATAGGCATTGTGGAAGGCCGTCCGGAGGATATTTAAGAAGCTTCTAAGAGATTAACGATATGACAAGGAAAACAAGAGTAAGGTTTGCACCCTCACCTACAGGTCCGCTCCACATGGGCGGCGTAAGGACTGCGCTGTACAATTATCTGTTCGCCAAGCAGAACGGCGGTGACTTCATCATAAGAATTGAGGATACTGACTCACAGAGATTCGTCCCTGGAGCAGAGAAATATATCATCGAGGCGCTCGGATGGTGCGGCATCGTCCCTGACGAAGGAGTGGATGCTTCCGGAAACATTGTAGAGACTGCCTCAGAGCGTCATCCTCATGCACCTTATAGACAGAGCCAGAGGAAGCCTATTTATCGTCAGTACGCGGAGCAGCTCGTGGCAGACGGCTTCGCTTACTATGCATTCGATACAGCCGAGGAACTCGGAGCAAGAAGAGCCGAGATGGAGGCCGCAGGAGAGACCTTTATATATGGTCAGACCACACGCATGGGCCTGCGCAACTCACTTTCTATGCCTGAGGCAGAGTGGAAGGAACTGCTTGAGACACGCACCGACTGGACAATCCGCTTCAAGATGCCGGAGAATCGCATCGTGAAGATGGACGACCTTATCCGCGGACACGTGGAGGTAAACACTTCCACACTGGACGACAAGGTGCTCTGGAAGAGGGCTGACGAACTTCCTACCTACCATCTGGCGAACATCGTGGACGACCATCTGATGGAGATTACCGAGGTTATCCGCGGAGAGGAGTGGCTGCCTTCGCTTCCTTTGCATTATCTTCTGTATGAGGCCTTCGGATGGACCGAGACTCAGCCACGTTTCGCTCACCTCTCGCTTCTCCTGAAGCCGGACGGAAAGGGCAAGCTCAGCAAGCGCGATGGAGACCGCCTCGGATTCCCGGTATTCCCTCTCAAGTGGGTGAACGCAGAAGGCGAGGTTTCACGCGGATACCGAGAGGACGGATACTTCCCTGAAGCATTCGTAAATCTTCTCGCGATGCTGGGATGGAACCCTGGCAACGACCAGGAGATCTTCAGTCTTGAGGAGCTTGTAGGAGCATTCTCCCTTGAGAGAGTCATCAAGTCTGGAGCAAGATTCAATGCAGACAAGGCAAAGTGGTATAATAAGGAATACCTCCGCATGAAGAATGCGGCAGAGCTTACAGATGCTTACGTGCCTATGCTTGAAGAGCGCGGCCTTAAGATTGTGGACTGCCCTGCATGCGCGCTTACTGCTGGCTCGGAAATGACGGCTGCCGGAGCTGATTTCGAGAATGGAATCTTCTCACGCCAGTATGTCGAAAGGGCCGTGGCACTGATTCAGGAAAGAGCTACATTCGTAAGCGACTTCTGGGACATCGCCCCATATCTTTTTGTAGCTCCGGACTCATTCGTGGAGAAGGATGCTGCAAAGTTCTGGAAGGAGGAGAACTACACTCTCGCACTCCAGGTTGCAGACTTCATCCTCGGTTTCGAAGGAGAGTTCACCAAGGCATCCCTTGAAGGACCGCTTGAGGAGTACATCCGCGGCAACGAATGGCCTATGGGCAAAGTGATGAACTGTCTCAGACTCGCCCTTGTAGGCGGATCCAACGGCCTCGGTATCGCCGACATCGTGACCCTCATCGGCAAGAAGGAATTCGCAAAGCGTATCGACTTCATCAAGGCTACTCTCTGCTAAGCATATAAATGTGCACAGGGGGCATTTTCCTTACCCCATGTGCACAACAGAAGGCCTTGAAAGACTCTCAGACGAGGATTCGTGTGCACACCCGGCACAAGTTTTACCCCTTGTGCACAAATGGGGGGGGAGACCTGTCCGTAAAAAGCCAGGATTTTCCGGACAAGAGCAGGTAAAATGAAGGACTCATCCGGGGGAATAGGCCAAATCCCGGACGGGAGCATCAAGGACAGAGGTCTAAATCGAAGCCGAATTCCGGACGGACATGACCGAAAACGGTCTCATCTCCCGATAAGGCAGCAAGCAAGGGACATCAGAGTCAGTACCAGTCCGATCAGCGACTCATAAGGAATCAGTTTCATGCGTTCCTTGATGGACATTCCCACAGAGCCTCCGGTTGCATGGAAAAACGAGCCGTGAGGCAGATGGTCAAGGACAGTGGCGCCGGCATTTGTCATAGCCGCACCCCACATTGCAGCAACTCCAGCTCCTAAAACTGTCTGGGCAAATGATGCAGAGGCGATAGTAGCTCCTGCCGTGGTTGACGCCGTAGCGGCGGACATCAGAGCAGCAGACAGCGGAGCCATCAGAATTCCTCCTGCCTCCCATCCTGAAAGAAGGGAAATGAGAACATCCTTAATTTCGGAAGCTTTGATAATACCGGCAATAGTGCCCGTTCCAACAAGAAGAATCGCCACTACGGACATCTTCTCCAGTCCGAATACAAGACATTCGGCTGTATTCTTCCACGAACGGGTGGCAAGTATCGTGACTACACCTCCCACAGGAAGGGCTAGCATAGGATCTATCACTATACCGCACAATGGGCGGAGAGCAAGGAACACTATGGCAGCCAACGGACCACAGATGCTGGCCCAGAACGGAGGAAGATTATTTTCTTCCGCATCGGCAGAAGATTCGTATTCATCATGCTGCTCCTTGGCATTGCGCATCAATGGCAATATCACATATACTGTAACGACAAGACCCACCAAGGCAGGAATGACGCCGGCTCCCATGACGGAAGGGAGGGCTGCATCATAGTTCTCCGCCGCAATAATCGTATTGGGGTTAGGAGAAATGATGTTTCCGCATTTGCCGCCACCGATCATAGCAAGAAGAAGTTTCATCTTAGGAATTCTCAGACGGGTGCCGAGCATAAGGGCTATAGGAGCTACTGTGATGACCGCCACATCCACAAACACTCCGACTCCAGTAAGAAGCATAGCAGACAGGGCTACAGCCATATAAACATGTTTGTGTCCGAGAGTGCGGACCACAGCCTGGGAAATGGAAGCGGCTGCACCTGTCTTTATGAGGGCACCGGACAGGACTCCAGCAGCAAGTATTCTTAGAATTGCCGGAGTGATATCCTTTACACCTGAAAGCATATTACTCACCGTACCTTCCAGTCCCATGCCGCCCAGAAGGCCGCCGGCAAGAGCACCTAGCATAAGGCTATAGACTGGAGACACCTTTTTTACAATAAGAAGAATAGCTATGACCAATCCGATCACAGCAGCTAATGCACTATTCATTGTTTTCGAGTTTAATAATCAGATTTCTGACAGTATTGCGGACATTAAGTGAGGCTATATCCTTCTTCATGGCTTCCGAGAGGGTTATTCCTTCCGGGGTCACGGCGCATACTTCCGTAAAACCGGCTTGGGCTGCATCATCCGGATTCAGGGTGACAGCTCCGCCTATGGCGACTACAGGAATTCCCTGCTTTCGTGCACGGAGCATGACTCCATACGGAGCCTTGCCTGTAAGGGTCTGGCAATCTATCTTTCCCTCACCTGTAATCACAAGAGAAGCTCCTTCTATCAGTCTATCAAAACCTATGGCATCCAGCACCATCTCAATCCCGCGTTCCAGACGGGCATTCAGGAATGCCAGGAATCCACCTCCCAATCCACCGGCAGCTCCTGCTCCCGGAACACCGGAAACATCTTTATGCAATATGCGGCTGACAGTCTCCGAGAAATGTTCCAGCCCCTCATCCAGACGACGCACCATTGCCTCATCGGCCCCTTTCTGAGGCGCGAATACACATGCTGCTCCACGAGGGCCATACAATGGCGCATCAACATCACAGGCCACTATAAACTCTGCCTCCTTCAGGCCTGAATGGGCGTTCTCCATAGATATCTCCTCTACCTTCTCCAGAGAGGCACCACAACCTTTCAGAATATTGCCCTCAGCATCCATGAAACATATGCCGAGAGCTTCCAGCATGCCCATGCCGGCATCGTTTGTGGCGCTGCCTCCGATTCCTACAAGAAATTTTCTGCAGCCTCTATCCAGGGCATCTGCAATCAGTTCGCCCGTACCATATGTGGAGGTCCTCAACGGATTTTGCTCATTCTGAGCCAGAAGCGGCAGTCCGCTGGAGACAGCCATTTCAAGCACAGCCGTGACTCCGTCGTCAAGAATGACATAAGAGGCCTCTACCGGACGTCCGAGAGGATCCGATACCGTCAGGAAAATCTTTTCGCCGCCGAGGGTACGGCGAAGGGAATCCATGGTACCTTCTCCGCCGTCAGCGACATCGACTTTCACTACCTTACAATCAGGAAGAACTTCATGGATACCATCCGCTGCAGCCTCAGCCACCTCCAAAGACGACAAAGAGCCTTTGAAAGAGTCCGAAGCCACCACAATCCTGTTAAACATGTCTATAGTATTCAAAGTTTACCTACAAATTTAAGATATCCTCTGATATATATAGCCAGATTTCAGAGATTCTTCAATCTCCGAACCAGACGGTTCATGCAGATATTCTTTGATTTATAAGTGTTTTTATGTATGTTTGCATGGATATAACCTATAATCACCATGAAACGTATAGCAATGGTAGCGCTTGCATGCGCAGTTTCCTTCAGCGCAGCAGCCCAGTCAAGGGAAGACCTTGAGAAGTTCAAGCAACAGCAGCAGGCCGGAATGCAGCAGACTGCTGATCAATTCAAGCAGTTTGCAGACCAGCGTCTGGAAGAGTATCAGAATTATGAAAAACAGCTTAAGGCTGAGTATGAAGCCTTCAAGAAGGAAGTGATGGAGAAATGGGGCGACAGGACCATGGTCGAAAGTTCACAGAAGAAGTGGGTCGAGTACGGCAAGGACAAGTCAAGCAGAACTACAGTAGACTTCGAGAACGGTGACGTAACCATCGAAGTGCTCGCAGACCCTAAGGATGATGAAAAAACAATCCAGCAGAAGCTCGAAAATGCTGTCGGCGACCTTATGAACAGTAAGGGAAAGACCGTGGACTTCGATTCAAAGGTCATCCCTACAAAGCCTCTGTCAGAGGAACCTATCCTTAAGGATCAGATAGATTTCAGCAAATACTCATCGCTTGATCTCAAGCGTAATGATAAAGGAAAGAAATCAGAAGGCGGCTCTACCCTTGCCAGCCAGCCACAGAAGGAGCAGAAGCAGATAGCAACCAAACCACAGGAAAAGGAGATACCTAAGGCAGTGGTGAAGGAGGAGAAGCCTGTAACGACCCCTGTCAGGACTGTAGAAGGCGAGAAGAAGATCGTTAAGATCGAGATGAAGCTCGTAGAAGACCACATACCTAAGAGAGCAGAGCAGTTCAAGGGCATCATCAAGACACATTCCAATAAGTTCGCGGTGGACGAGCCTCTGATATACGCAATCATGGAACAGGAGTCTGCATTCAATCCTGCAGCAAAGTCATACGTTCCGGCATATGGTCTCATGCAGCTTGTACCTAAGTCCGGCGGACGCGACGCTTACAATTATGTATATAAGCAGGACAAGATCCCAACAGCAGACTTCCTCTATAACCCAGAGAACAACATCCAGCTTGGAACAGGATATCTCCAGCTTCTGATGACAAGGTACTTTGCAGGCGTGACCGACCCTCAGTGCAGAATGCTCTGCGCAATCGCAGCCTACAATACAGGTGCAGGAAACGTCAGCCGCGCCTTCACAGGCAACACCAACATCAAGAAGGCTATTCCTCACATCAACAAGCTGACATACGACCAGCTCTACAATCACCTCAGGAGCAAACTCCCTCACGCCGAGACCCGTGACTACGTAAAGAATGTCACCAGCAAGATGGAGAAGTACAAGAAATAAAGAAGATTAACACCAATAAAAAGAGGGTGACTAAAAAGTCTGATATGACTGATTAGTCACTCTTTTTTCATTTATATATGGTTGCACCGGGAGGATGATAGTGATTGTGGAGGACTCCGTTCGCTTCGCTCACTCCGGCCCCTCCCACAATCTACTTCGTCCCGCTATCGCGGAACTCGTATCTT
>CANBDX010000043.1 GCA_947367315.1 uncultured Bacteroidales bacterium
GCACCGAGAACCTTCTGGGTTGTCTCAAATGTCTCATGGTAGAACTTCTGCTTAGAGCCATTCTCGTCACCGATGACATTCACGAATACGTGATAGAGGTTCTCTGCATCAAGAGCTACGCTGTTGAAATCTCTTGCCGACACTGTCGCATTGCCCTGGAGTGTAGGGAAAGCCAAGTTCTGCATACCATAGTACGAAGATACAAGCCACTGGAGCCACTCCTCATGACCAAGGAGAAGGTCATTTACGAGAGTCTTGTATGTTGCATCGCTGCAGATCATATATGAGTATACATATACGTTATCGTCAACGAGGAAACTTACACTGGCATCAATAGGAGTAACGTTGTCAATGATGATCTCGAAATCAGTTTCAAGAAGCTCCGGTGCCTTGGTCTGGAAGTAAAGAGCCTGGAAGGTTCCATTCTTGCCGAAAGAATTGTCTGCCCAATACTTCTCCTCACCAGTGTTGATGATTCCTGTGGCAGGGTCGAATTCAAGCAGCGACTTCTGTGTGAATCCGTCGGTCTCGGCCACCCAGCCAGCTTCATCCCACATAGGGATATAATATCCCCAGTCCTTTTCCTCCGAGCCGTATGACCATCCCCAGCCTGTCTCGTCAAGATGTCCATATCTGTATTGACCGGCCTCGAAGATATAAGGCTCAGCCGGTGCGATTGGAAGGTGGAGAGTGACAGGTTCGCCTGTATCAGGGTCAATGTAAGTCGATCCGTCCTCATTAAGCCTGTTCTCGTTATATGGATGGATATAGACAGTGGTATCCCTCACGGTCTCCTGCCAACCCATACAATTGTGACAGTTCTCCATAAGGCTCACTGCCCATGTTCTACCTCCAGTCATCTCATATTTAGCCATGAGCACATCCAGAAGCGATCCGAAGTTGTAGCGGATAGCATACTTCTCAGGCTCATTTCTTACCTCATCCGGAACTGTAATGCGGACCTTATAGCCCTGAAACTCTGTATCAACGAGGGTAAGCATCTTGTTGAATTCATAGTCTTTGGTCTTGACTTCAAGCTCGACAACATCATCATAGAACTTGCCCTTGGTCTTTGCTGCAAAATAAAGCCAATATGACTTGTTCGCATCAAGTTCCTTCAGAGACACGGTCTGCGCTGAAAGCTCGACTGCTGTACCTTCTGCAAAAACTACAGCTGGCAAGATCTGCTCAAACTGCTCGGTCTTGACCACGTATGCGATCTCATCAAGCAAAGTAGCTTTGATGCCGATCTCGGCAGTGGTCTGAGTTGTCGAATTCACCTTGACTTCAAGGCTTGCGACGTCCTCTTCTTCTGGCTTAAGCTGAGGGTCTGGATCCGGCTGCGACTGCTCGCAGCTGAACAATCCGAACACGGCAGCAGAAAGCGCCATGAGTGAGAGGAATTTAAAGAAATTACTTTTCATTGATTGATATTAAGTTAATTATGTATTTTCAACAGTTTCCGGAATATCGCGGCAAAGATAAACTTTTTTCCGAATTTTCCAATCACTATTCATGTGACCCAGGCTCTTATACCATTATTTACATCTTTTTGCTATCTTTGCGGCACAATAATTAAAACGACTGTAATGGACAATCATTCACTTTTGGCGGTTTCGCCTATCGACGGACGCTATTCGCGTCAGACTGAACCTCTTAGGGAATATTTCAGCGAGTATGCACTCATTAAATACCGCGTTCGCGTGGAGATAGAGTATTTCATCGCACTCTGTCAGATACCTCTTCCGCAGCTTGCAGACTTCGATTCATCGAAGTTCGAGGCACTCAGGGACATATACAGGAACATGACTCCTGAGGACGCCGCAAAGGTGAAGGAAATCGAGAAGGTTACCAACCATGACGTGAAGGCTGTCGAGTATTTCATCAAGGACCGCTTCAAGGAGATGGATATCATTAAGTGGGGCGAGTTCGTCCATTTCGGCCTCACTTCCCAGGATATCAACAATACCTCAGTGCCGCTTTCATTCAAGGAAGCCATCGAAGACAGCTTCATGCCGCTTCTCAAGGAAGTGCTCGGGCTCATCAAGGGAATGGCTGCTGACTGGGCAGAAATCCCGATGCTGGCAAAGACTCACGGACAGCCGGCCTCCCCTACCCGTGTAGGCAAGGAGTTCAACGTGTTCGTCGTCCGTCTCGAGGAGCAGATCCGTCAGTTCGAGCTCCTGACTTATCCTGCAAAGTTCGGCGGCGCTACCGGCAACATGAACGCCCATAAGGTTGCATATCCCGGCATCGACTGGATCGCATTCGGAAATGATTTCGTGGCATCCCTCGGCCTGAAGAGGTCATTCCCTACCACACAGATCGAGCACTACGACAACCTTGCATCCCTCTTCGACTGCCTCCGCAGGATCAACACTATCCTCATAGACTTCGCACGCGACATCTGGACATATATATCAATGGAGTATTTCCGTCAGAAGGTAAAGGCGGGAGAGGTAGGTTCTTCAGCCATGCCTCA
This sequence comes from uncultured Bacteroidales bacterium, assembly GCA_947367315.1. Classification (GTDB taxonomy): domain Bacteria; phylum Bacteroidota; class Bacteroidia; order Bacteroidales; family UBA932; genus Cryptobacteroides. Next base: position 2,483 of record CANBDX010000043.1, read on the forward strand.
CAAGGTGAACCCTATCGACTTCGAGAATGCCGAGGGTAACTTCGGAGTTGCAGACGCACTCTACACACACCTCTCGATTAAGCTCCCTATCTCAAGACTTCAGCGCGACCTTACCGACTCTACGGTCCTTAGAAACATAGGAATGCCGCTCGCACACTCCATGATTTCGCTCAACTCATTGAAGAAAGGTCTTGGAAAGCTCATCCTCAACGAGGACGCCATCCGTGCCGACCTCGAAAGGAACTGGGCAGTTGTTGCAGAGGCCATACAGACTATCCTCCGCAGAGAAAATTACCCGAACCCATACGAGACGCTCAAGGCTCTTACACGTACAGGTGCGGGCATCAATCATGAAGTGATAGCGGACTTCATAGAGACACTCGATGTGCCGGAGTCCGTGAAGGAAGAGCTGAGGGTCATCACTCCTTGGACTTACACCGGATTCTAGGGATTGTCATTTCGAACGCAATCGAGAAACCTCTACTCCGCTATAACATACACATCTTCGCCAGGGGCAGCAAACTTAAATTGCTCTCTGGCGAATTTTTCCAATGTATCCTTGTCGGTCCGGATCATATTTATACGGCTGTCCAGCTCCGCATTTCTGCGTGTATAATCCTCTATCATCTTCTCCTGACGGGAGATCTCGATGGAGGCCTTGGCCCAGTGGATGAATGTGTTGCCCGGCCCCACTATCCATGACATGAGAAAAAGTCCGGTCACTATAAGGACAAACCAGGCGAAGCGTCTGTGCTCGCCCTTGAAGACTGCCTTGATCCTATTCCATATACTCTTCATCATAGCTGTAATCATTAGGATTCATTTCCTGAGACTGCCACAATATACACACATGGTCATGACAATATTTACCCATGATAATGGCAATATTCGCCCGTAATTGCGAGCGTTGTGTGACAATCTTTGTATCTTTCGACAAAAATAGCTAATTTTGAAAGATTTTCATACATACCTGAAATTTTAATTCAAAACATAACTTATCATGAAACCTACACTTTTGGTACTTGCAGCCGGAATGGGCAGCCGTTACGGCGGACTCAAGCAGATGGACGGACTTGGTCCTAACGGAGAAACAATCATCGACTACTCTATCTACGATGCTGTGGAAGCAGGATTCGGCAAGGTGGTATATATAGTACGCGAATACTTCCGTGAACAGATGGAACAGGCCGTCAAGGCAAAATACGGCAACGTAAAATGCATAGACGGAGAGCCTCTCGAGTTCCAGTTCGTGACCCAGGAACTTAACAAGATTCCATCGCAGTTCACTCTCAACCCTGAGCGTGAGAAGCCATGGGGTACCGCTCATGCCGTACTCATGGCAAAGGACGTCATCAACGAGCCTTTTGCAGTAATCAACGGTGACGACTATTATGGTAAGGATTCATTCAAGATCCTCGGTGACTGGCTCAAAGCTCACGAAGGCAAGACAGGAGAATATGCCCTCGTAGGTTTTGAACTTGACAACACACTTTCCGAATCAGGAAGCGTATCCCGCGGAATCGGCACGGCAGACGAGAGCGGGTTCCTTACAAGCGTGGTAGAGCACCACAAGATCGCGAAGGCGGAAGACGGTATCATCTACGGCAACAACAACGAGACCGGAGAGACAGTACAGCTTGCGCCTAAGTCACTCTGTTCCATGAACATGTGGGGCTTCACCCCTGACTATTTCGCTAAGAGCGAAGCCATCTTCACAAAGTTCCTCGAGAAGAGCATCAACGAGCTAAAGGCCGAGTTCTACATTCCTTTCGTTGTGGACTGCATGATCAAGGACGGCACAGGAAAGACCGAGCTCCTCTCAACCACTTCACGCTGGTTCGGAGTCACCTTCAAGGAAGACAGGCCAGGCGTGGTGGCAAAGTTCCAGGAATTCGCTGACAAGGGCATCTACCCTACACCTCTTTACAAATAATGAAAAAATTCAGAAGACATTCATCGAGAGGGTCGTACAACCTTTTCGCAGGGTATTCACATTGCCTCCCGGGAACGGGAGGCATGATTCTGCTTCTGGTACTCTTTCTTCTGGGAGCCCTTCTCGGAAGCCTCACGACAGAACTGCTCGGCATGCTGTTATCAAAGGATTTCGTCCTTTCTTACGGCACCATCATCTCTTACCCGATGATGTTCATTCCGCCTATGCTCTATGCCTCGGTAAACAGCCGCAGGAATGACATGTTCGAGACCGGTTATGCGCTGGACAGCAACAACTTCGGACGTCTCGGAGGATTCAGGCTGGCTTTGGTTGCATCTGCAGCGACTCTGGCCGCAGCATTCGTGACAGAGCCTCTGACGGCCCTGCTCCCTCCGATGCCTCAGTGGCTGGAAAGCGTGATGAAGCAGCTGCTTGAAGGTTCACCTCTATGGGCCACCCTGCTTTCGGTATCTGTCTTCGCACCTCTCTTCGAAGAGTGGCTCTGCAGAGGCATAGTTCTCAGAGGCCTGCTCAGAAAGATGAGCCCGGCTGCAGCAATAAGCATCTCAGCAGCCTTCTTCGCCATCCTGCACATGAATCCATGGCAGGCAATCCCGGCATTCTGTCTCGGACTGCTATTCGGATATGTATATTACAGGACAGGATCCCTCAAGCTTACTATGCTCATGCACTGCGTGAACAACACCTTCGCTGCCCTGATCAGCCAGGTTCCGGTCTTCAAGGATGCAGAGACATTCATGGGCATCATGAATCCGTGGGCATATGCCGGAGCTTACACAGCATGCATCCTCATCTTAGCCAGCGCCCTGGTAATATTCCGGGCTATACCTTTCAAGGAAGGCAATCTCGGAGGATGCGACAAGGTGGAGAGTCTGTAAAGGAGCTCCGTCTATTTAGAATGGTACTTGCAAAGCCCCTCAATAGGGGCTTTCATTATGCAGGAGAGGCGGACACCTTTCGCTGCCATGAGTGGCTCCACAATCTCCCTGCAGGCATAGCCAAAGCCGCCCACTACTCCTACAGGATAGTTCTCCACGTCATACTTCAGAAGAATGCGATCGGCAAAGGCTTCAAAATTACTATATATAAGGCCGCTTATATATGGATTATCCTTATGGCGGACAATAAAAGGAGCGAGGCTTCCAAGATAGCCCGACGGAGACTCGGACCTGTAGACGCCTTCCACAATTGATGCATAATCGGACTTGAATTCCTTGGAAAAATCCTCTGCCACATCAGCCGGAACAAGATTCTTTATGAAGTCCGAAAGGAATAGTTTTCCAAGAGTGGCGGCACTTCCTTCATCACCGATGATGAAGCCTCCGGAATACACATTACGGCTTACAGACTTCCCGTCATAGAAGCATGCATTGGAGCCGGTACCGAGGATTGCCGCAATGCCCGGCTGATGGCCGCATACCGCGCGTGCAGCACCCGTAAGGTCGTCCTGCACGTCAATCGGTCCGATACCGGATATTGAATGTACATGAGAGACGATTTCCTCTCTGATAGACCCGGTCACCACACCTGCAGTATATAGATAGAATCCGTCACAGGCACCGAGGTCCTCTGTCCCGAAAGCCTCGGAAATATTCCTCAGAATGTCCTCCATACGCATCGTGGAGACATTCATCCCCATACGAAAGAACTCACGTACGATGTTACCATCGGCATCAAGAATCCTCCAGGCGCTCTTTGTAGCACCGGATTCCACAATGATCATATGTTTTTCCTGACTCATAACGCAATGTTTTCAAGCATGGCCTCTGCCTGTTCTATGGTGCCGATCTTTCCCACATCCATCATATGCAGGTTCTCTGCGCACACACCACGGATATCATGGCGGGCACATGCCCATATATAGAAATCTATTATGGAGAAGCGGGCCGGTGCACCGGAAAGCAGCATCCCATGGGACGATGCATATTCTTCAAGTGCATCGAACACAGAGTCGGACATGATATGGATTCCCGAAAATGCGAGGGAGAGGCAATCCACCGGGTCAATGTCATGGTATGGAGAACGCACTTCCCCTGTCTGACGGTTGTGCCATCCTAGAAGCTTCATGGTATCAGGGTCGAACAGAAGCTGACGTGAGCTTTCGCGACGGCTTACAAGAAGCGTCGCCATTGAATTCTGACCCACCTGAGCGGAAAACCATTTCAGATCCAGATCCGAGATGATATCCACATTATGAATCAGGAAACTGCCGCATCCGTCGAGATAGTGGCGGGCATGAAGGACCGCACCCCCGGTCTCCAGAAGTCTTTCCCTTTCGTCGCTCACCTTCAGCGTCATGATATCCTGTCCTGCCGCCCAGGCCTCCACCATATCCGCAAAATGATGGACATTCACCACTGCCTCATCTATGCCGCACGACTTCAGTTTCCGGCACACATACTCTATCAGAGGCTTGCCGCAGACAGGCACCAGCGCCTTAGGAAGGGTGTTCGTCAAAGGTCTCAGACGGGTGCCCAGCCCCGCTGCGAATATCATGGCTTTCATATATTCTGTTCCCTATGCTTCAATGTGACACATATATCCGGATATTTCTCCTTCAGGTGGGCGGCGAGACGCTCCGCACAATAGACCGACCGGTGCTGACCTCCCGTACATCCGAAACATACCATAAGGGAGTTGAAGCCACGGCTGGCGAACGACTCCACATGAGGGTCCACGACTCCATAGACATGTTCCAGGAAAGTGAACACCTCTCCGTCATCCTCCAGAAAACGGATAACAGGCTCATCCCTTCCGGTCAGAGCCTTGTAAGGCGCATATCTTCCCGGATTATGCATTCCGCGACAGTCGAACACATATCCGCCCCCGTTTCCGGAAGAATCCGCAGGAATGCCTTTCTTGAAGGAGAAACTCATAACCTTCACCTCAAGCACCTGCTCCGATGACGTTCTGCTCACGAACCTCGGCAGATCCGCCATCCTGCCAAGCACCTCATTCATATACGGATATCTGTCCGATATCATAGCCAGTACAGACTTGAGATCCCTCAACGCATTCGGGATTGCAACCACAAAATCCGCCTTCTGCTCCACCATCCCCCTGAATCCGTACGCTCCGAGAGTCTGAAGGAGCCTGAACAGACGGAAACGGCCGAGCATCGTATCGAAATGTTCCCTATCGACATCCTTATATTCACTCAGTCCGGAGATATAGCACTCAAGCATCCTCTGCTGGAGCTCCTGCGGATAATCCGCACGGGAATGATAGACAAACGATGCCACGTCATAATATACAGGTCCGCGCCGTCCTCCCTGGAAATCGATAAAATACGGTTTTCCATCCTTCACCATTACATTGCGGGAATTGAAGTCGCGGTACAGGAAGGTATCGCTGTCCTCCAGCAGAAGGTCATCGGCAAGCCTTTCGAAGTCGTCCTGAAGAAGCACCTCGTTGAATTCCAGGCCGGACGGCTTGAGGAAACAGTATTTGAAGTAGTTCAGGTCGAACATTATCATCCGTCTGTCGAAGGACGGCTGGGGATAGCAGATGCCGAAATCAAGTCCTTCCGCACCTTCGAACTGGATTTTAGGAAGCTGCGATACCGCCTTGCACAGGAGCTCCTCAGCTTCGGCCAGACCTTCTCCCCTTCTTCGTGCCCTGATGTAAATAGTGAAGAGGACATCATCCCCGAGGTCTTCCTGGAGATAGGTCTGGAAGTCAGAGCTTACGCCGAGAATCGAAGGAACGCTGATTCCTTTGGAAGCGAAATGCTCCGCCAAGGTCACGAAGGCACGGTTTTCGGCAGCATCAGTACCGATGACACCTACGTACGAGGCCTGTTCATCCGCCACACGGAAATATTTTCTGTTGCTGGCCGATCCCGTAAGCGGCACACATCCGGAAGGGGCCTTCGTAAAAATGTCCTTATATAATTGCTTTACTCTTTCCATAGGGTTAAATTATTCGCGAATTTAAGAAATTGTCAGATAAAAAAGATTAAATTTGTAGGATTTAAATTAATGATAAGGTTTAATTATGCTTAATTACGCTTATTGTTCGGACAAGTACCAGTACACTATGGGAAAATCCTTTTATGACAGTGGAATGAAGGATCAGCACGCGGTCTTCAACATGTTCTACAGAAAAGCTCCGGAGAACAACAACTGGGCTGTGGTCAGCGGAGTGGACGAAGTGCTTGAGATGATAGGCAACCTTGGCAACATGGAGCCTTCATTCTTCGAGAAATTCCTTCCCGGAGAGGAATACAGGGATTTCAGAGGCTACCTTTCGGCCATGAAATTCACAGGAAACGTATATGCAATGCGCGAGGGAGAGATAGTATTCCCCAACCAGCCCATAATAATAATTGAAGGTCCGCTCATCGAGGCCCAGGTGCTTGAGACACCTATATTATGTATCATGAATCACCAGATGGCCGTTGCCACGAAAGCATCAAGAGTATGCCGCGCGACTAATCGCCCAGTCAGTGAATTCGGTTCACGCAGGGCACATGGCCCATGGGCGGCCACATTCGGTGCCAAGGCAGCAATCATTGCAGGATGCGCAGCCACATCAAATATCCTCACTGGGGCGATGTACGACTACGGTTCCACCGGGACAATGGCTCATAGCTACGTAACATCCTTCGGCTGCAGCGTGCAGGGAGAATACAACGCATTCGACACTTATATCAAGACCCATAAGGGAGAGCCGCTGATTCTTCTGATAGACACCTACGACACCCTTAAATGCGGCATACGCAACGCTATAAATGCATTCAAGGCCAACGGAATAGACAATTCATACGAGGCAGGCTACGGCATCAGGCTTGACAGCGGCGACCTCGCATATCTTTCCGTCGAATGCCGCAGCATGCTGGATGCAGTCGGACTGACCGGATGCAGGATCTTCGCAACCAACTCCCTGGACGAATACCTCATCACCGACCTTGAACGTCAGGGAGCATGCATCGACTCGTATGGAGTGGGCGATGCCATTGCCACCAGCAAGGCCAATCCATGCTTCGGCAATGTATATAAACTGGTGGAAATCGACGGCCAGGCGGTACTCAAGCGTTCCGAAGACAAGATCAAGCTCATAAATCCGGGATTCCAGATCACATACAGAATCATGAAGAACGACCCTGTGAAGGGCGAAATATACAAGGTGGACGTAACCTGTCTGCGCGGAGACGAGCTCAGCATGAAGATCGAAGCAGGAGAAGGCTTCACTGTATGCGACGAATACGACCGCTACAAGTACAAGACCTTCGAAGCAGGAGAATACACCGCACTCCCTCTCCAGCACAAAGTGATGGAGAACGGCAGAAGATGCGTCGGGTTCCATACCCTGCATGAGAAGAAGGCATATTATAACGAAACTCTCAGCCGTTTCAGCCCGAGCGAACGTCGTCTGATCAATCCGCATTATTACAAGGTGGACATTTCCGACGGGCTCTACAATCTGAAGATTGAAATCCTGAACAGGCTTAATGCTGAAATCAGGGATTTCCAGACCCGCTGACACAAATTTTCTTAAACGTCATTGCGCAGCCCTGGCTGCGGCAATCCCAAAACCAGATCAGATGAGAAACAGCGCTTTAGTAGTTGTGGACATGCTGTATGACTTCATAGACGGGAGCCTTGCATGTCAGAATGCGGAAAATGCAGTCCGCGAGACATTGAAATATATCGATTCACAGACACGTGGACAGTCAGGTGAGGAGCATGAGATCCTCGACACCTACCCTATCCTCTTCGTCCGTGACCACCATCCTGCTGACCACAGTTCATTCAAGGAGCAAGGGGGCATATGGCCGCCGCACTGCATCGCAGGCACCCGTGGCGGAGATATCCACAAGGACCTCCTCCCCTATGTAAAGGAGGAGCTGACATTCGACAAGGGATGTGACAAGGCCGTCGAGCAATATTCCGGTTACGAAGGCGTGAATGCTGCAGAACAGTCTCTCGAGGAGATACTGCAGCTTCTGGACACGACAGACGTCTACGTATGCGGTATTGCAACGGAATACTGTGTGCGCAACACCTGTGAAGACCTTCTCAAGGGAGGATTCAGGGTACATCTTCTGAAAGACTGCATCGGCTATGTGGAACACGAAGGACACATGAAGGCCCTTGCAGAAATGGCCTCAAAGGGCATAAGTATTGAATAATCAATATTTTTTCGTACCTTTGCAGGCTTGTTATGAAGAATTTTTTGGCTAAAATATGGGTTCCGACACTGCTGGTGCTGATTGCAGCCATGCAGTCTTTCGGCATTGATGCGACCAGAGCAATGGGTCTGAGAAAGCTCTCGGATTCTTTGTCATCCGCACATACGGAGGACTCCCTGACCGCATCCGAACCGGTACAGGACAGCGCCATAGTCCCTCTTCATGACAGCATAATCATGCTCGATCTGGATTCAGCCCGCAAGGACAGCATTCTTCTTGACACACTTGACACAGTCAAGGTCATCTATGCGCGTGACACCATCGTGATCCCTGACTCACTGAAGGAGAAGGACCCTTTCTTCTATAAATATTATATAGCGGTCAAGGACTCGCTGACAAGGGCAGAGGTAAGGGACTCGCTGATCCAGGCAGGAGACACACTTGAGCTGGCGAAGCTGGACTCCTTATATATAAAGGACTCCACAGAAGTGGCTGTGGCCAGATTCAATGCATGGTACAACTCCCTCAGCAAAAGAGAACGCAAGAAATATGATGCCGAGCAGGCGCTTCCGGGACTCATTGCCGCCGCTCTTCGCAAGCAGGAGATCAAGGACAGCATCAAGGCCAGAAGGGACAGCATCATAGAAGCCACTCCGCGTATCCTCGAGACATTCGCATTCCCGGATTCGATGCAGTACAAACGCATCGTGACATGGCAGCTTGACAGATATTTCAACGACCTCAACAACCTCCGGGAGCAGGACAGCGACACTTCGTTCAACCACAACTTCTACGACTATTCCTTCATGAAGAAGGACGTGAACGCGACATGGCTCGGAGTGGCTGGTTCTCCTGTGCAGCTGTATGACTTCTTCAAGCGCGAAGAGGAAAGGAACGTGGTTTTCTTCACGCCTCTGCGCGAATACAGCTACTCTCCGGAGACTCTCCCTATGTTCAACACCAAGACTCCTTATACGGAGCTTGCATATTGGGGGACTCTCTTCGCCAATCAGGAAAAGGAGGAAACCAACGTAAAGGTGCTCACAACCCAGAATATAACTCCGGAACTCAACCTCACCCTCCTGTACAACCGATTCGGAGGCAACGGAATGCTCCGAAGGGAAGACTACAGCAACAGGACCTTTGTTGCCGCGACCAACTATGTGGGCAAGAAATACATGATGCACGCAGGATACATCTGGAACAAGATACATAACAGTGACAACGGAGGAATACAGGACCTGTTCTGGATAAGGGACACCACGGTGGACTCGCGTGAAATCGAAGTGTATCTCAAGGATGCAAAAAGCGAAAGGAAGAAGCAGACAGTGTTCCTCGACCAGTCATACAGGATTCCGTTCACCTTCATCGAGGACCTTAAAGGCCTGAAGGAGCGCAGGAGAAAGGAAGCTGCAAGGGACAGCATACTGGCAAACGGAGACTCCACGGCAATAGCCGCACTGAAAGCTGCTGAGGAAGCGGAGCTGGCAGCTGCCGCCGAGGCGGAAAAGACAGATACTGCATCCGTTGCCAAGGATATGACAACTGCCTTCATCGGGCACAGCAGCGAATACAGCGTATTCAGCAAGTCATACACCGACAACATAGCCACATCGGACACTCCGGGAAGGGAGTTCTTCAACAACAGATTCTACCTCAACCCGACCAGGAGCCATGACTCTCTCAGGGTCATGAGGCTGGACAACAGGATATTCATCAGACTCCAGCCGTGGTCGGCTGATGCGATAGTATCGAAGCTCGATGTCGGGATCGGAGACAAACTGCTCAACTACTACAGTTTCCGGCCTCAGGACTATCTGACCGGCTCGGAGACCATAGTCCAGAACTCGGTCTATCTATATGCAGGAGCAAAGGGGCAGTACGATAAATATCTGAAATGGAGCGCATTCGGAGATTATACATTCGCCGGGCATGAACTCAACGACTTCAGCATCAAGGGAGACCTGTCATTCAGCATGTACCCGTTCAGAAAGGCCAGAAACAGCCCTCTAACCATAGGAGCACGCTTTGAGACAAGCCTGCGCGAACCTGATTATTACCAGCAGCACCTGTTCACCAACCACTACATGTGGAACAACAGTTTCGGCAAGATATCCACCACAAAGATCGAGGGAACACTCGATATTCCTAGATGGAAGACTGCACTGAAAGTCGGATATGCCCTGCTGAGCAACAACATATACTACGACAACGAGGGAATCGTGAGACAGAACACGACTCCGATGAGTGTGTTCACGGCTTCGCTTCGTCAGGATTTCAAGGCAGGATGGTTCCATTTTGACCATCTGGCACTGCTCCAGTTCTCCTCCGACAACGACGTGCTTCCTCTACCTACGCTTGCCCTGAACTTCAAATATTACATTGAGTTCAATGTGGTCAGAAATGTGATGAGGATGCAGATCGGAGCAAATGCTTTATATACGACAAGATGGAATGCTCCGGCATACAATCCTGTGCTTGGAGTCTTCCACAATCAGAATACGGAATTATACGGCGACTGCCCATATATAGATGCCTTCGTGAACGTCCAGTGGAAACAGGCCAGTGTTTTCATAAAGTATGTGAACGCCAACATGGGATGGCCATGCAAAACAGCTGACTATTTCACGGCCCATGGACGCATAGCGACACAAAGCGCAATAAAGTTCGGCATCTCCTGGCCGTTCTGGATTTTCCCAGGTAAAAACGGTGCGTCAGGAAGTTCTAAGGCAGGGGCAGCTCCGGGCGGCAGCCCGAGAGGATCTTCTATGCCTTCCGGAGGAGGAATGAAGAGCCCGGCCGGTAAAATAATGAGATAATGACAGAAATAAAGGCAAACATAATAAGGATCATCAGATATATATCGGTTTCACTGCTGATATTCAGCATTACACCTCTCTGCGACAGAGACACAATGCTAAGCGGAGCGCGTACAATAAATCCATATGCAGGCGAAGAAATTGTGTGCGCCATCGATCTCGGAGACGACATGTACGGATCGCACGGCCTGGAGACAGGATTGAACTATGAGCTTCTGTGCAGATTTGCCGACGACAACCACTGCAATGTAAGGATACTTCCTACAGACAGAAAAGCGGACTACCTGGATTCACTGCAGCATGGCAGGATTGACATAGTCATTACCCACCGCAGCGACTCACTCGACATGGATGGAGTAAGCATACTCAGGGAAATATGTGAATGGTCGTCATGGGCCATCAGAACCACAGACCAGAACAAGGTACGGCAGCTGAACGCATGGATCAGTTACATGACATCCTCGTCAGACTACGAGAAGCTTGAGAAGAGATTCAACAGCACGTTCAACCCTCATAAAAGAGCCGAGACGGGCATGACAGTACACACTGTGAGCCCTTACGATGACATTATCCGCAAATACGCCTCGGAGCTCGGATGGGACTGGAGGATGCTTGCTGCTGTCATTTATCAGGAGTCGAAGTTCTCCATAAGTTCAAGTTCGTTCCGCGGAGCACAGGGGCTTATGCAGATAATGCCTCAGACAGGCAGGTATTATGGTGTGGAAGACCTTATGAATCCGGAGCAGAACATCCTTGCCGGCACCAGACATCTCAAGAGAATGCAGAAGCAGTTCAGCATTGAGGGCATGAACCAGGAAGAACTGATAAAGTTCACCCTTGCCGCCTACAACGCCGGCGAAGGCAGGATTTCGGACTGCATCAGCCTCGCTCAGGCCAAAGGTCTGGAAAGCATGAAATGGGATGAAATCGTAAACAGCGTAATACCGATGATGAGGGAGGATTCCATACTTGAAGAAGAATCCGTAAAGCATGGCAAGTTCCAGGGCCATGAGACGATAGCATATATCGACAGCATCCTCTCACATTACCACGCGATCTGCGCTATTCACCCGGAAGTTTAGGGATATCGTCACTTGACACGTACAGTGTCGGCCGGATCTACCTTCGAGATGAAGATGCAAGGAATCAGCAGCAGAAGCATTATCACAGCAAAGGCCGCCAGGTCCGCCAGCAGTACCGCCCCCATATTCACATACACAGGAACGAATGAGACGAAATAGTTCTCAGGATTCAGTGTAAGCACATGAGTCGTACCCTGGATGAGACAGAACAGCAGAGCCAGGAGATTTCCTGCCGTCATACCCTTCAGCACAAGTACAGCAGCACTTGAAATAAAAGCCTTGGATATCGAACGGTCGGTCATGCCCAAAGCCTTCAGAAGACCTATAGTGGAGATGTTCTCGAAAAGCATTATGAGAAGTCCGGAAATCATATTGAAGCCGGCCACTATGGTCATGAGCAGAAGTATGAAGAACACATTGAAATCCAGAATACCCAGCCAGTCGTAGAGCACCGGATAACGATATACGGACGATACGGCAATCACAGGTGTCTCGCTGTCTGAAGAATAGGCATTCACATATGTTCCAACCTCCTCAGCCACTTCCCGGATCACAGCCTCATCCTTATAGGCCGGATCCAGCATCACTTCCATCGCAGAGACCTGATTCCCATTCCACCCGTTCACCCTCTGGAGATCTGAAAGGGAGGCATAAACGACCATCCTGTCGTCCGTCTGAAGCAAGGGATCATAGACAGATACGATATTGAACTGCCTGAGCGTTATCTTATCCCCGATGAAATATGTCAGCATCCTGTCGCCCGGATTGAGGCCGGACACCTCGGAAAAACGCCTCGGTACAGCCACCTGAAGCGCGATGCTGTCCTGTGCATTAACTCCGGATACGGATGACTGTCCCTCAGGGAGAGCCTTGAACAGCACTCCATGGATATCCGTACCGTTCTTCACTATGCCTGCACGATAAACCACCGGTACGACCTTATCGACTCCAGGTACCGACATCACCTTATCAAGATATGCAGGTTCCCTTTCCACAGGCTGGCTGCTGTCCATGACATTCAGGTCAGGAGGAGCAAGCTGGATGTCACCGGAAATGCCGGCCAGTCCGTTCCTTATCTCATATCTGAAACCGTATGAGACCGATACCGCCACTATCATAACAAGGAAGCTGACGGCAATGGAAATCACCGCCATCCTCCCCTTGAACCGGAGCCGTCCGCCTATGAAGTACGAAACATCCATTATTTCTTCTTGCCGTTCAATGCCTCAAGACGAGCCTTGACAGCAGATTTCTCATTATCAGGTGCTATCTCCGCAAGAATCGGAAGATATTTCTTTTCCTGCTTAACATTTTTTGTCTTCCTGGCCGCGATGACGGCATTTTTGACGGAAGGGTAATCCTTCGGATTCTTCTTGACCGCCTTCGCATAGAACTTCAGAGCGGTCTTTGCATCATTCTTCGCCCTCATGTGATAGCTTCCGATATTGGTTATGAAGGCCGCATCATCCGGATACAGAGAAGACATCTTCTGAGAAACAGCAAGGAAGGCCTCCATGGAAGAAGGGGTATCAAGAGTGAACAATGTGGCACAATACTCCTGAACGGCCTCCTTGAAGAATCCCTTTTCCACAGGCTTGCCGTCATACTTCCATGAGCGTTTCCCCGCATTATCCTCAGCTATCAGTTCAAGCAGGTATGCAAGCGCCATATCCGGACTTTCCCTTTCATAAGAGATATAGGCATTCGCCTTCATGAAACGGAAATCAAGCATATCCGGATAAAGTGCGGCAGCATTGTCCATCTCCGCAACAGCCATTCCGAACAATTCATCATCATACTTGAGCAACTGATAATAATACACATCCGTTCCTGTGCTGTCCTTCAGGCTGAGTATCGGCTTCTGGGCCAGATATGTCTTGGAAGGCCTGGTAACCACTTCAGTGGACCTCGACTTCGCAAGATAATAGCTTATGCGGGCAGACAGCATGTCCACATCTGCGGAATCGGCCTGCTTCCAGTTGTCAAGCAACGTCTCCACTCCCACTCCGGCAGGACCGAGACGCGACACGAGCATTTCGTATTTCTTGGCATAATCCACATTCTGTGCATGCACGGATGCAGCCAGAAGCGAAAAGGTAATGATCTGTATTATTCTTTTCATATTATTTCCTTCGGTATATTCATTCTTATACGTCTGCTCTGAGGATGGAGGTTGTTGGACCTGTTGCCCAGATTCTTGACGAATCCCAGCGGAAGTCCGCGATATCCCACCGTGACATACCCTTTTGGAGCATCCTGCAGGATGATGGCATCCCTATGGAGATATGAAAGAGCATCCTGCATCTCCAGGTCCACATAAGGGAAGGCATCACGTCTGAACATCAGCGACAGAGCCAGGTCCGCATCAGGAACGAGAATCTGTCCCTTTAGGGTACCTACGGCACATCCTGCCGAAACCACATGCAGACACTGCTCCACAGATGCAAGAGATCCGGCAAGCGAAGCAGGCACAGCCGTAACAGTCTCCGCCTTCTGCCTTAGAATCACATCCTTTGTCAGAAGGTCCTCTATCCCTTTCGGAATGGGCTGTTCCTTCCTCGCAGGACGGGCACTACGGGCAGGACGACCGGTCCTGCCGCCGGTAATTTCCACAGGAGACGTCTTCCTCAATGCGGCACAATACTGTCCCTCGCCTTCCACATGTCCAGGCACAAGGCTATATCCATGACCGGTCGCAATTATTCCGTCCTGCACTGCAAGAGCGTCACCGTCGAGCAGGCTATCCGCCCCAAGTTCACGGGCGATCCACTCCACATTCAGGTCATTCTCATACCTGTTGAAAGTACAGGTAGAGTATATCATGAGACCGTCATGGGCAAGCGCTGGCCACACATCCGCTATAATCCTTCTCTGGCGGGCCTCGCACAAGGCTACATTATCCTCCGACCATTGCTGCTGCGCCTGCTCGTCCTTCCTGAACATGCCCTCTCCGGAGCAAGGAACGTCAGCGACTATGATATCGAAAAATCCAGACAGGGCTGCAAAACTGCGCGGGTCATCCGATGTCACCACCACATTCGGGTCGCCCCACAAGGCCACATTGTCGGCAAGCACGCCCACCCTGGCCTTCATGACCTCGTTCGCTACAAGCATGAACCCGTCTCCGCATGCCTCACGCAGAGATGCCGCCAGGTCGGTGGTCTTGCCTCCCGGGGCCGCACACAGGTCAAGCACCCTCAATGGTCTCGAAGACGGCATGGGCACCTTGGAAAGGAGATGTCTGAACACATGTCCTACGAACATCGACGATGAATCCTGCACATAATACGCTCCCCCATGAAACATCGGGTCAAGAGTGAACTGAGGCCTCCGGGCAAGCAGGACCCCATGCTGCGACCACGGCACCTGACGTCCTTCCACAGCACATCCCGGCTTGAAAGGATTCAGTCTCACCGACACTGATGCCGGGGAATCAAATGCAGAAAAAGCGACAAGGGCATTTCCGCTCCCTATCGCCTCTTCGAGATATCTTCTGAAAGTTGAGTCCACCATAAGGCTACGACCTGAATCCCGACGGATCGAAACCCTCCGGATACATCGAAGGATCCACTCCTTCCGGCATACGTCCCTCCGACATCGCCACAAGACCGTCCACGACCTTATCCAGGGCATCCTGGAGTCTGGACCCCAGAAGCGTCTTCATCATGAAATTGAGGTCCGCATCAAGAATTATCTGGAAATCCGTCTTGTACGGATCCGATGCCGCATCAAAATGCATGGCCATCCTGAAAGCGAAAGGTGCACCATCATCCGCGAACTCCACCTTGGAGTACGGAGTCCTGTCCACAACCTTCACTCCGATATTGAAGCCCTGCACGGTGGCATGGATGGAATCATAATCAGCCTCCACACCAGCCTTCTTGTCCTCGGGCAGCATTCTCACGAAGTTCCTCATATCCACAAAGGCCATATACAGCTCATAAGGAGCCTTCGACACCACAGCCCTCTTGCTCTTTATCTGCACTGCCATCACCTACTCCGTTTTACCCCATGTGGACGGAGAAATCCTCCATGCCTTGAGTACCTCGATTTCCTCATCCTTCACATAACCGGTCTCATGCGCCACCTCAATAAGGGTATCGTAATTCGAGAGAGTGGTCAGCTCTATATTGGCATCCTCGAACGCCTTGCGCGCCTGGTTGAAGTTATATGAGAATATCGCCACCATACCCATCACGTCGGCCCCTGCATTCACCAGAGCATTCTTTGCAGCGAGGCTGCTCATTCCGGTAGAGATCAGGTCCTCTACGATAACCACCTTCGCACCTTTCTCCAGGATACCCTCGATCTGAGATCCTGTGCCATGGTCCTTCGGTTTCGGACGTACATAGCAGAAAGGCTTTCCAAGAATGTGCGCCACGAGATAGCCATGAGCTATCGCACCTGTAGCCACACCTGCAATAACTTCCACATCAGGGTACTGCTTCCTGATGATGTCAGCCATCCATCCGCATACCTTCTCCCTGATTTCAGGATATGAGAGAATTCTGCGGTTGTCACAATATATAGGTGAATTCCATCCGGAAGCCCATACGAATGGGTTTTCCGGTCTCAGCATCACCGCTTTGATATCCATCAGCGATTTTGCCACTGCCTTTTCAACTGTTTCCATATTTCTGAAGTTGTTTTGTATTTTTCAAATATTCCGAATTATCTTTGTACGCATACTTAAATGCTGAGTACATCTCATTTAAACAGCATTCTTAATGCCAAGTCCGCAAAGTTAATAAAATAATAGGTATAATGCACAAGATATACTTCGAAAAGCGCTGCATCATAATATGTTCCGAGGACGATTCCGCCCTATCCGACCCGAATGCCATCATATTCAGACCAGGAGATGCCTTTGCACTGCACTCCCTTGTGGGCATGGTGGAGAATTCCGGCTCCCTCCACAGGATATGCATCCCGTCCGAAGACCCCGAGGCAATGTACCGCAGGATATGCGGGGAGTTCAAGGAGGTGAACGCCGGAGGCGGGCTTGTATCAAACAGGCGCGGAGACTTTCTCCTAATCAGCAGGAACGGTCTGTGGGACCTGCCCAAGGGACATCAGGACCCCGGAGAAGCCATTGAGGTGACAGCTCTCAGAGAAGTACAGGAAGAGACCGGAATCAACGACCTGGAACTGCGAGGACTTATTTGCGTGACCGACCACTGCTACATCCGCGACGGAATATGGCATCTCAAGCACACATGGTGGTACGACATGCTCTATACCGACCCTACCGACCTTACACCTCAGCGCGAGGAGGACATATCCAAGGCAGCATGGGTTGCTAAATCCAGCCTTCCTCCTTTTCTTCTGAACACTTATCCGTCTATCGTAGAGGTATTCCGGGAAGCAAAAGTGTAATCCCGGTTCCTATCCGGGATTTCCTGTGTTTTTCCGGATAGCTCCTCTCTTTTGATGCTCTTATCCGGGATTTCCTATGTTTTTCCGGATAGCTCCTCTCTGAAATGCCTTCCTATCCGGGATTTCCTGCGTTTTTCCGGATGAGGTCACCCGTCATCGCGAGTATTTCCCCTCACCCGTCATTGCGAGCGAAGCGTGGCAATCTCCTCCCTCGCAATCACAAATTGGATAACCGGCTCTATTAAAAATGTTTTCTTAAACAAGGATTTTATGTAAATTCGCAAGTTAATCAATTGACTGTAACCTATGAAGAAGATACTTAGTCTTGTTATTCTCCCGATAGTTCTGTTTTGTGGTTTTTCGGTATCGCTTTCGGCTCAGGCGGGAAGTGTGCTGACTCTTGACGAGGGTTCATTCCGTGTGGAGCAGACAAACGCCCTCGGAGGTGTGAATATCGACCCTATCGGTAAGGACCGTTCGAACCGTGCCTGCTTCCGCCTGAAGCTGCATCTGGACAGGATGACTCCGGAGGATATCAGGCAGGTGGAGGTGAAGGTTCTGGGCGGAAATGTGGTCCTGATGAAGAGGGAGGTCGCTTCTGGTGGTAACGGACTGATTCTCGAGATGACGGCAAGACCTGAGACCAGATTCTATATCAAACATCCTTCTTTGGGAGAGTCCAACACGGTGACTATCAGTCCGGAAGCCGACAAGGTCTATCTGATGGACGGCTGGGCTGACCAGAAGCTTACAGTTGTAGTTTCATGTGCCAAGGCTGGGGCTGACGTGTGGCTTGATGGGGTATATCGAGGAAAGACCGGGGAAAGTATGGCATTGAATATCCAGAATGTGATGGCTGGTCCTCATACAATCAAGGTGCAGTCGGGAGATGATAGCGCAGAGAAGCAGATTGAGGTGTCTCCTGCCAATGTCCTATTCAACATCGAACTCAAAAGCGCAGCCCATCTCCAGCAGTTCGTGGTGTTTAATGTGACTCCTGCGGATGCCCTGGTGGAGCTTAATGGGGAGATGCTTTTTGTGGCTGACGGTATGGCGCAGAAACTTGTAAGATTCGGCACATACACCTATAAGGTCATAGCAAAAGATTATCATCCGGCAGAGGGTCGCATTACGGTGGATGACGTAAATCAGAAGAAGGTCGTGAACGTGTCTCTCAAGCCGGCTTTCGGTTGGATTGACATCAGCGGATCTTCTGTAGATGGAGCTATTGTATATATAGATGACAAGATGGTAGGCAAGGCTCCTCTTAAGAGCGACAAGGTAGCCAGCGGAGTGCATAATGTAAAGATAGTCAAACAGATGTATAGGAATTACGAGTCTTCCGTGACTGTGACCGACGGGGCAGTCGCGGAGCTTCGGCCTGTGCTTGCTCCTGATTTTGAGACTGTGACGCTTACGACAGATAATGATTCGGAGATCTGGGTCAATGAGCAGTATCGCGGTACAGGCAGCTGGACCGGAGACCTCGGAACAGGCTCATATATAGTGGAATGCCGCAAGCCTAACCACCGGACCACCAGCGAGACCATTACCGTGAGCCCCGGAATGCCGGTTACAAAGATTTCCCTCAAGGCCCCTCAGCCGATATACGGAGTACTTTCCATCATGTCAGCTCCCGGTAATGCCGAAGCCTGGCTTGATGGGAAAAATATAGGCATGACTCCTATCTACCTCCCTCAAATCCTCATCGGCAGCCACACTCTTAAGCTCACCAAGTCCGGCAGCGCCGACTGGACGGGAAATGTAAGCGTGGCGGAAGGCCAGATAGCAGAGATTACTGCTACTCTCCAGAGCGGAGCTCCTGTGACTTTCACCAGCAATGTAGCTGGCGCTCAGCTCTATCTCGACGGCGTCCTTCTCGGACCTGCTAACGGGACTTATGATGTGGCTTTCGGAAGTCACACCATTGTCTGCAAGGCATCAGGCAAGAAGGACCTGACCAAAAGCATCACCGTGTCTCAGACGGACAGTAACCGCACCATCGACTGCCGTTTCGGCGCTGCACGCGAGACCATCACCGTAAAGGGAGTTTCTTTCGACATGATAATGGTAGAAGGCGGCACCTTCACAATGGGCGCCACTTCGGAACAGGGAGACGATGCGGATAGCAATGAAAAACCAACTCACCAGGTTACCGTTTTTGATTATTATATTGGCGAGACGGAAGTCACTGAGGCTTTGTGGCAGGCAGTGATGGGCAGCAACCCAAGTTCGTTCAAGAGAAGCAACAACCCTGTCGAGTTTGTTTTCTGGAATGACTGTCAGAAGTTTATACGTAAGCTGAACTCCCTTACCGGCCGTACTTTCCGCTTACCGACCGAAGCCGAGTGGGAATTTGCAGCCCGTGGCGGCAACGAGTCTAAGGGATATAAATACTCTGGTAGCAATAGTATCGATAATGTAGCTTGGTATGATGGCAACTCAAGTTCCAAGCCTCACGCTGTGAAGACCAAATCCCCTAACGAACTTGGAATATACGACATGTCCGGTAACGTATATGAATGGTGTCAGGACTGGTACGGCTCCTACAGCAGCAATGCCCAGACCAACCCTAAGGGCCCTTCAAACGGCTCCGACCGCGTTTTGCGCGGGGGTAGCTGGGACAACAACGCGAGGCACTGCCGCGTGTCGGACCGCAACCACTGCTCGCCGCGCTACAGTTGCAGCAACTACGGCCTGCGCCTGGTGCTTGTCCCATAGTTACTAATCGGCATCCGTCCTCTGTACTAAGGTGAAGCGGCGTTTCCTGATGGACTGGATTGTATACCTTGTGCGAGTTCTGGTGTCAACTCACCTAAATATGAACGAGCAGGGCCACTGACCCTGCTTTTCTTATGTCGCTACGGTAACCCGGAAACGCTTACGTATTAAAAACTTGCTCTACATCGCAGAACGGGACATATTGCGTATATTTGAATTCCTTGGTTATCAACACATTAGCACTTTATGGGCGGGACAAAACGCGCACCCATACTTGCCTAACCACTTGAATACCAAATATTTAAAGAAAACGGCTCTAGGGCATGTGAGCGAGCGGAGCATAACCCCATGCTCCCTGCGGAGCGAGCCACATGCTCAGATCGAGGCGTGCGCACTGCACGGATAACGGATAATTATTGATTTTTTTCAAAATTTTTACTATAGTGTGAAACAAAAGGCGCGGTTTTTCGTATAATGTATTGATTTTGCATAAATTTCTACAACATATATGAAACTTTCACAATTCCAGTTCAATCTTCCTGCAGAAAAGATTGCCTCAGAACCTCCAAGATGGCGCGATGAGTGCAAGCTCATGGTTCTTCACAAAAAGACAGGAGAAATCGAGCACAAGCTCTTCAAGGACATCCTTGACTACTTCGAAAAAGGTGACACATTCGTACTGAATGACACCAAGGTCTTCCCGGCAAGACTTTATGGAAACAAGGAGAAGACAGGTGCCGACATAGAGGTATTCCTTCTCAGAGAGCTCAACAGAGAACAGAGGCTTTGGGATGTAATCGTGGATCCTGCCAGAAAGATACGTATCGGAAACAAACTGTATTTCGGAGAGGATGAGAGCCTGGTGGCAGAAGTGATAGACAACACCACTTCAAGAGGACGCACCCTCCGTTTCCTGTACGACGGAAGCTACGAGGAATTCAAGGAGACTCTTTTCGGCCTCGGACAGACTCCAGTTCCTTCATGGGTGAAGAAGGAAGTCACACCAGAGGACGCAGAGAATTTCCAGACAATCTTCGCAAAGAACGAAGGAGCAGTTTCAGCTCCTGCCGCAGGTCTTCACTTCAGCAGGGAGCTCTTCAACAGAATGATTCTCAAGGACATAAACAAAGCATTCATTACGCTCCACATGGGTATCGGACACTTCAGGGAAGTGGACGTGGAGGATCTCTCGAAGCATAAGATGGACTCAGAGAGACTCATAATAACACCCGAGACAGCCGAACTCATCAACAGCACAAGGAAGAACGGCCACAAGGTGCTTGCCGTAGGAATCACTACCATCAGGGGTCTCGAAACCTACGTGACCACCAACGACGAGGTGAATGCGTACGATGGATGGACCAACAAGTTCATCTTCCCTCCACACAGATTCGCTATTCCTGACGCCATCGTATCCAACTTCCACCGTCCGGGCTCGACGATGCTCATGTCCGTGGCTGCTTTCGGAGGATATGAGAATGTCATTAAGGCCTACAAGACAGCTCTTGAGCAGGACTATAAGTTCGGTCCGTACGGAGATGCGCTCCTGATAATCTGATAGGGATTATAAAAAAAGTGACATCTTTTTAAAAAAGAGAAAAATCTGTTATAAAAAAAAGAAAAACCGGCTCTCGGGACTTTCCCGGAAGCCGGTTTTCCTTTTACT
>CANBDX010000044.1 GCA_947367315.1 uncultured Bacteroidales bacterium
GTCTTCATGGACGGAGCCATCCAGGACGTAATTGACCAGCTCCAGATTGCAGAGAACGCCGAGCGTCTCAAGGCTGCTGAGTAAAAAGGGAAATTGATAATCATAAAAAAGGTGGGAAGCTAATCCAGCTTCCCACCTTTTTCGTCATAGAATTCATTCTGCAGGACCGTGAAGTCTGTGACTTCCACAAGGTCTATCTTGCATCTGTACTTCTTTTTCCAGAGTCCCAGAATCGAACTGAACAGGCCCTTGGTGAGGTAGGCACCGAGAATCGGGCTGACCTTCAGGGTAAGGCTTTGTAGCTTCTTTTCAGTCACATAGTACGAGAGCCTTCTCTCGATGGCTTCGTCTATCACGACGCTCGATGAGATCTTTCCTGTGCCGTTGCAGACAGGACACACTTCCTGGGTGTTGATCTCTGTTGCCGGGCGGACTCTCTGTCTGGTGATCTGCATCAGGCCGAACTTGGTGAGCGGCAGCACGTTGTGCTTTGCCCTGTCGGTCTCCATCAGCTCTACCATCTTCTTGTAGAGGGCATTCTTGTGGTCGTTGTTGTCCATGTCGATGAAATCGACGATCACGATGCCTCCCATGTCCCTGAGTCTCAGCTGTCTTGCAATCTCTTCGGCAGCATTGCAGTTCACGTCGAACGTGTTCTGCTCCTGCTCCTTGTTCTTGGCGCGTATGCCGCTGTTCACATCTATCACATGTAGTGCCTCTGTGTGCTCTATCACGAGATATGCGCCCTGTCTGATAGGAACCACCTTTCCGAAAGAACTCTTAATCTGTCTCGTCACTTCGAAGTGGTCGAAGATCGGTGCCTTGTCCTTATAAAGCTTTACGATCTTTTCCTGCTCCGGTGAGATCAGCGAGATGTACTTTCGGGTCTCCTCGTAGATTGTCTCGTCATTCACGTATATGTTTGTAAACGAGTCGTTGAGAAGATCCCTGAGGATGGTCGTTGTCTTGCTGTACTCGGTGAAAAGCAGCTGTACTCCCTTGTTGCGGGCCAGCTTCTTCCATGAACTCTCCCATTTTTCTATTAGCGACATCAGTTCCGCGTCAAGCACCGCTGCATTCTTGCCTTCGGCTGCTGTGCGGATGATGGCTCCGTAATTCTTGGGGAGAATGCTCTTTACAAGAGTCTCAAGCCTCCTTTTCTCTTCTTTCGAAGAAATCTTCTGTGATACGCTCACCTTCTCTGCGAAGGGGAGAAGTACAATGTTTCGTCCTGCCAATGAAATTTCTGCAGTCAGTCTTGATCCTTTTGTCGAGATCGGTTCCTTTACGATCTGGACGATGATCATCTGTCCCGGAGTGAGCACGTTTTCAATCCTGCCTTCCTTCTCGAGGATCTTGCCTGGCTTGATGTGCTTGTAGATTCCTTTTGCATCCGTGTTGGGATTGAGCCTCTTGACGAATTCGTCGAATGCCTCGAAATAAAGTCCCAGATCCAGATAGTGGACAAATGCCTCCTTCTCGTCTCCGATGTCGACAAAGGCAGCGTTCAGGGCCGGAAGAATCTTCTTTACTTTTCCGAGATATACATCTCCTACGGAAAAGCTGTGACCCTGGCTGGACTCCTTGTTCAGCTCGATCAGCTTATGGTTCTCCATGAGAGCGATCGAGACTTCGTGCTGACCTACGTCAACAATCAGATCTTTTACAGACTCCATCAGGAATTTCAGTGATAGGTATGGTCCGTTGAGGACCGGGTTAAAACTAAAGAGGCCGACCCCCAGGCCAGCCTCTCTTTAGCGGACTGCTAAAATGGCAGACACTGTGAGAAAATTACTTTCTCTTCTTGTGTCTGTTCTTGCGCAGGCGTTTCTTACGCTTGTGCGTTGCCATCTTATGCCTCTTATGCTTCTTTCCGTTTGGCATAACAATTAGGGTTTAAATTTATGATAATTACTTTATTGAGTTTACAAATACCTTAGCTGGCTTGAAAGCAGGGATGTCATGTGCAGGGATTACCATTGTAGTCTCCTTAGTGATGTTTCTTGCTGCCTTCTCTGCTCTATGCTTGATGATGAAGCTGCCGAATCCACGGAGGAATACAGGATTCTTCTTAGCGAGTGAGTTCTTCACGCTCTCCATGAATGATTCAACCACAATCTGCACAGTTGCCTTCTCGATGCCGGTTGCCTTTGCAACTTCATTTACGATGTCTGCCTTTGTCATAACTTATTAAAATTTAAATCAAAAACTATTACCGATATATCCGTGCAAAGGTAGAGCGAATTTTTTAATTAACCAAATCAGAATGTTAAAAATATTGGAAAATTAGTGGCATGGAGATTGACCATATATATATGACACTTAAATTATTGGAAAAATACTGCCATTTTGGCAGAAGATGGACATATTACGCTTATGAAAGATATATTTAATGACATTATGTCTGCATCGGGAGCAGAGGTCAGCATCATTCCTGTCGTGCAGGGAGAAGGCATGATGAAGATCGACGAAGACCAGCTGCCTGATTCGCTTCCGATACTGGCATTGAGGAATGCCGTGCTTTTCCCGGGTACGGTGTATCCAATCACAATCGGAAGGGAAAAATCCATCAGACTGATAGAAGACGCTGAAAAGAACAATACGTTCATCGGTGCTGTACCGCAGAATGACCTCTCTGTGGAGGATCCGCGCAAGGATGATCTTTACAGATACGGAACCGTGGCCAAGATCGTTAAGACACTTGAGATGCCTGACGGTACAATAACGGCTATCCTTCAAGGATTTACAAGATTTGAGATCGAGGATATCTTCGATTATGAACCATATCTTCTCGGAAGGGTGCGCTATCAGACTGACGTTGTTCCGGAGGTCGATACCAAGACAAGGATGATAGCCGAGACCCTCAAGGAGAAGGCGACAGCTATCATACGTTCATCAGCATTCGTTCCGCGTGAGGCCGCTTCAGCCCTCAAGGGTATCGACAGCTTCGAGTTCCTGGTGAACTTCATCGCCACCACGGTGGAGGTGGAGAACTATATGGACAAGGTGGAACTGCTTCAGTATGCAGACCTCAGGGCAAGGGCGATGAAGCTCCTGTCGGTGCTTGACACTCAGCTCGAGCTTCAGAAGATCAAGCAGGAGATCAATCAGAAGGTCAAGACAGAGATCGACCAGCAGCAGAGAGAGTATTATCTGAACAACCAGCTCAAGACCATCCAGGAAGAGCTCGGAATGGATGACGTGGAGGAGTTCTCGCAGCTTCGTGCACGTGCGGAGGAGAAGCTCTGGCCTGCAGCCGTGCAGGAAATCTTCGAGAAGGAGATGGCAAAGCTCGAGAGATATAATCCGACATCTCCGGACTACAGCATCCAGTACAACTACATCCAGTTCATGCTGGACCTTCCTTGGGGAGAGATGTCTAATGATAATCTTGACCTGAAGCATGCCCAGAAGATTCTGGATGAGGATCATTACGGTCTGGAGAAAGTCAAGGAAAGAATCATAGAGTACCTTGCAGTGCTCAAGCTCAAGGGAGACATGAAGTCTCCGATCCTCTGCCTCTACGGCCCTCCGGGCGTGGGCAAGACCAGCCTTGGAAAGTCTGTGGCGAGGGCTCTCGGACGCAAATATGTGCGTATTGCTCTTGGTGGCGTGCATGACGAATCGGAGATCCGCGGACACAGGAAGACATATGTAGGAGCGCTTCCAGGCAGAATCCTCAACGGCCTCAATCGCGCGGGAACCTCTAATCCTGTGATAGTGCTTGATGAGGTGGACAAGCTGACCAAGGATATCAAGGGAGATCCTTCATCTGCTCTTCTTGAGGCTCTCGACCCTGAGCAGAATACCGCTTTCCATGATAACTATCTGGATATCGACTATGATCTCTCCAATGTGCTTTTCATCACGACTGCCAATAACATCGAGACCATCCAGCCGGCCTTGAAGGACCGTATGGAGATGATTAATGTGAGCGGTTATCTTGCTGAGGAGAAGTATGAGATCGCTAAGAATTATCTCATACCTAAGCAGCTTGAAGAGCATGGCCTGGAGAAGTCGCAGCTGAAGTTCGACAAGGATGCCGTGGCGAAGATCATCGACGAATATACCCATGAATCGGGTGTGCGCGGGCTTGAGAAGCAGATTGCCAAGGTGGCTCGTGTTACAGCCAAGAAGATTGCACTGGAGGAGAAATATCCTAAGACAGTGAAGCCTGCCCATCTGAAGGAATACCTCGGCCTGCCGACTAATTCCCATGACATGCAGAAGGGAAATGAGGCGCCAGGTGTGGTTACCGGACTTGCGTGGACGGCAATGGGAGGCGAAATTCTTTTCATAGAGAGTTCTGTCAGCAAAGGCAAGGGAGTGCTTACTATGACTGGTAATCTCGGTGATGTGATGAAGGAGTCTGCCACTATTGCATATCAGTATATCAAGGCGCATCCGGAATTGACAGGTCTTTCATATGAGGAGTTTGCTGAGAAGGATATACATGTGCATGTGCCGGAAGGAGCGGTTCCTAAGGACGGCCCTTCCGCAGGTATCACCATGGTAAGCTCTATGGTGTCTGCCTTCAGGGGCCAGAAGGTCAAGAGCGGTATTGCGATGACCGGAGAGATGACTCTGAGGGGACGTGTGCTGCCGGTCGGCGGCATCAAGGAGAAGATTCTTGCCGCCAAGAGATCTGGCATCGACATAATCGTTATTTCTGAAGAAAACAGAAAAGATGTCGAGGATATAAAGGAAATCTACATAAAAGGTCTTACCTTTGTCTATGTCAAGAACATTCAGGACGTGATAGACTTTATATTTTAAATTATATCCAAATGTAGAGGCATTTAAAACCGTGGCCGCCCGTGGCCTCGTGAACGGGAGGGGCCCGCCGCTTGCGGTGGGAGGGATTTAGTTTTAAATGCCTCTACATTTGGACAAGATGATATGGAAGTAAAGATAGAACAGAGCTGGAAAGACGCGCTGGCAGGTGAATTTGAGAAACCATATTTCGCCTCGCTGGTGCGTTTCCTGCATGATGAGAAGGCTGGCGGAAGCCGGATTTTCCCTCCAGGCAGCCAGATTTTCCGTGCCTTCGACCTTACTCCGGTGAAGGATGTCAGGGTGGTGATTCTCGGTCAGGACCCGTATCACGGTCCGGGGCAGGCGCACGGTCTTTCATTCTCGGTACCAGAGAACATGCCGGCCCCTCCTTCCCTGAAGAATATCTTCAAGGAAATCGAATCCGACCTTGGCATCGGCATGAGCGGATATCCCAATCTCGAGAAATGGGCGCGCCAGGGAGTGCTTCTTCTGAACGCTGTGCTTACGGTACGCTGCGGCGAAGCGGCTTCCCACAGCAGGATCGGATGGCAGGAGTTTACGGATGCCGTAATACGGTACATATCAGATAATTGTGAGGGGGTCGTGTTCTTGCTCTGGGGTAATTTCGCGAGGACCAAGCGCGAGCTTATCGACCTTTCACGTCATTATGTCCTTGAGGCGGCTCATCCTTCTCCGCTTGCACGCGGCGCATTCTTCGGATGCCGCCATTTCTCCAAGACAAACGAAATCCTGGCCTCACAGGGCCGCAAACCAATAGATTGGGCTTTATGATAAGAAGAGCATTGTTTCCCGGATCCTTTGATCCTTTTACTGCCGGACATCTCAATATCCTCAAGAGGGCATTGACGATGTTCGATGAAGTAGTGGTGGCAGTAGGTGTCAATATCGACAAGCGTGGCTTCTTTCCTAATGAGAAAAGAATCGAAATCATCCGTCAGGCCGTGGCAGGTCTTGATGGGGTGACAATAATACAGTATGACAACCTCACTATCGATAAGTGCAGGGAACTGGGTATCAGGCATATAGTGCGTGGCGTCAGGAACATGATAGACTTCGAGACAGAGCGTTCAATCGCTGATGCCAACAGGAAGCTGGCTCCGGAAATCGAGACCATCATCATCCCTACCGCTCAGGAATATGCGCATATCTCGTCCACTGCCGTGCGTGACCTGCTCAAGCATGGCGGTGACACATCCCTCTTCGTCCCTGAAGGAGTGGAACTTTAGATACTACGATTGATGCGCCTGCTTCTTTCATATGTTCTTGCATTTCTGCTGACGGCTTCGGCTTTCGGTGTGCAGACATATGCCCAGGGACTGGATTCCCTGAAAAGGCAGACGCTTTCCCAGAAGCTCGACGAGTATTTCACGGCTTTGCGCAGCGAGCCTTTGCCTGTGCAGGAAGAGGAATGTGATTTCCTTATAGAAAGTGCATCGGATTCCCTTGTGCGTCAGTACGTTGCCGAGACTATCTTCAATCATTTCGTGGATTCGAAGGTCATGGGGGCGGAAAATGTTGCCGTGCATGTCTTTGACAAGTGGTTTCTCAGCGGCATGGTCAAGATACAGGACAGAGATGACTTTGTTGCTGCAAAGCTGTTTGCGGATTTCAACAGGGAATCTCTTCTCGGACGTAAGGCTCCCGCTATTGTTATGGAAGATATTCATGGCGGACCGGTGACTCTTTTCGATGATGCTGACAACGGCAGGGCATTCAGGATACTGTTTTTCTATGACACATCGTGCGCCAAGTGTCGCGTGGAGACGATCATGCTGCGCAATCTACTGAGTGTCAAGGAGTATCCGGTGGAGATATATGCCATTTATGCCGGGGATGACCGTCAGGCATGGATGGAATATGCCGCTGAATCATTCGGCTTGGGGACCGGTTCTCTCAAAGTGATGCATCTCTGGGATCCGGAACTGAAATCGGATTTCCAAAGGCTTTACGGCGTGGTGCAGACGCCTCGTATGTTTCTGGTGGGGCCGGACGGGACCATTATCGGACGAGGTCTGGACACCAGGGCTCTTGAGCAGCTGCTGGAAGGTCTTTTTGCAAAGCCGAAGGAGTTTGAGTATGGCGGTGAAGAAGCCATGAAGATGTTTGACAGCGTGTTTGCCGGCAAGGATCTTACCTCCAATACTGTCAGGGGAGTATCAGATTATGTAGCTCACAAGACATTGGAAAAAGGGGACACATTGATGTTCCGCCAGCTTGCTGGAGACCTTCTCTATTATCTCGCCCTTCAGCAGGGAGAGGCCTTCAAGGAAGGAATGGATTATCATATTGACACTTACATCCTCTCAAGGAATGATATCTGGACTACATCAGATGACTCTCTAAAGGTTGTCGGATTCGCCGGGATAATGGATGACCTTCTTTCGAAGTCGGCTCCAGGTACCCGCCTCCCGGCGCTGAAGGTAAACAGTGAGAGGCTTACGTCCAAAGGGGAAAAGCCTGGACGATACAATCTCCGCAAAGTCGGTGCGAAGAAGAACTACATATTCTTCTATACCGAAGGATGCGAAGTCTGTGCTGCTGAAAAGGACGCCGCCCGTAAATTGGTCTCAAGTGACCGCAATGCAAGGGTACTGATGGTCAATGTGGACCGCATCATGCGGGATGATCCGGCCCTCGCCTCGCGACTTCTGGACACCTTCGACCTTTCTTCTCTTCCTTATATAATCGAGACCGACTCAAAGGGATATGTGATACGTCGCTATCTGTCGTTGCTGTCCGATGAATAATGGTTATATTTGCTGAATATTAGAACGCCAAAGCAGATGAAAAGGATTATAATTGTGCTAATGCTCTGTATCTTTGGAGCTCAAGTTAGTGCGCAGACAAAACTCCCACATCTTCCAAAGAACAATTTGAATTTCATCCTGATAAGTGACAGCGGAATGAAAGACGCGAAACACCGGGAGATCGCCTCCTCTGCCGCATCAGTCATGGCTGAAATAATTATGGAGAATAAGATCGGGTTTGTGGCTGTGGCTGGAGACCCTATCCATGATAATGGTGTCCAGGGGGTAGGGGACCCCGAGTGGAAGTTCAAACTGGAGGATATTTTTGCAGACAAGGCCCTGCATTCCGTACCATGGCATGCAGTTCCTGGCAACCATGAATATAAGGGCAATCCGGATGCTTTGGTGGAGTATTCCCAGGTCAGCCGCAGATGGCATACACCGGCAAGATATTACTCGATGGAGAAAAAACTCAAGAGGACAAAGGACGAGGTTCTTCTTGTGTTTCTTGACACCACACCCCTTGTAAAGAAAAGGCGTGACCTCTTTCCGGAAAAGATCACACCGGATTATCCTCAGAGGGAAATGGAGTGGTTTGATTCAACCTTGGCTGCCTCTGATGCACTCTGGAAGATAGTCATAGGGCATCAGCCTGTATATGCAAGTACATATAAGAGCCTGCAGGAGCGCATAGATATTCAGAACACTGTGAATCCCATATTGGTTAAATATGATGCTGATGTATACGTATGCGGGCATGTGCACTCTTTCCAGCATATAATCGTTGAGGGATGCAGCGTCAATTACGTGGTTAATTCTTCGACAGGCCGGTCGCGTGATGTGGAGAATATTGAGGGAACCAGATTCTGTGCGGATGAGCAGGGATTTACCGTGTTTTCTGTAGGAAAAGACAAAATAGACTTCTGGTTTATACGTTCTTCGGATGGAAATGTCATATATAACTATACGATAACAAAAGAATTATAGTAGTTTGAGGATGAACAAGGAACTCTTCACCATATTCGATGCGCAGAAGGCCGTAGGTCCTGTTGCATTCACGACAATGCTCAAGCCTGCCGGTTCGACATGCAATCTGGACTGCAGCTACTGCTATTATCTTGACAAGGCCATACAATATGCCGGACGTCAGGCTGTAATGAATGACCAGATGCTCGAGACCTACATCAGGCAGTACATCGAAGCCAATGAGGTGGATGAGATTACATTCTGCTGGCATGGAGGCGAGCCGACTCTGCTGGGTGTGGACTATTTCAGAAGAGCAGTCAAGTTCCAGAAAAAGTATTCAGCAGGCAAGAAGATCTTCAATACCATCCAGACCAACGGCACCATGATAGATGAGAAGTGGTGCAACTTCTTTGTGGAGAACAAGTTCCTTGTCGGAATATCCCTGGATGGACCGGAAGATATACATGACGGATTCCGTCGCAACAAGGTAGGTAAGCCTACCTTTGCCAAGGTCATGCAGACCGTGAAGATGTTCAAGGCGCGAGGTGTGGAATTCAATACCTTGAGTGTGGTGAACAGCAGATGCGAGGGTCGTGGAAAGGAGGTTTACCGCTTCTTCAGGGACGTGGTGGGAAGCAGATACATGCAGTTCCTTCCGGCTGTGGAGCATGTGGTGGACAGGCCTGATTTCCATCGTCCTGTCATCGTGTCTCCGGATGTAGAAGGGGCGCGTCTGGCGCCTTGGTCTGTTTCTGCCGAAGGATACGGCAGATTCCTTTGCGATATTTTCGACGAGTGGGTTCTGCATGATGTCGGAAAGACCTATGTACAGCTCTTTGACACGACACTTGCTCTCTGGTGCGGAGCAAAGCCGGGTGTCTGCTCCATGGGTGAGACCTGCGGTGATGCCCTGGTGGTGGAACATAATGGCGATGTCTATCCTTGCGACCATTTCGTATATCCTCAGTATCTCCTGGGCAATATCAACGATACTCATCTGAAAGACATGTACAACTCCCGAAAGCGCCTTGCATTCGGCCTTGAGAAGCGTAATGGCCTTACATCTGAGTGCTTCAGCTGCCGCTATCACTTCGCCTGCCATGGAGAGTGTCCTAAGCACCGTTTTATTTTGGGTCCGGACGGAGGCAGGAAGAATGCCCTTTGTGAAGGTCTGAAGATGTTCTTCGAACATGTCGATCCGTATATGGAATACATGAAGGAAAGACTTTCCCAGCGTCAGGCTCCTGCGTGGGTGATGATGTATGCCCGCGAAAAGATGGGGAAACTCTAAAAAATACGCTTGTGTAAATCACTATCTGATAATGGTTTAGACAAATTCAAAAAACAAATAGCGATAATTGATATGCCTTTGGCTTGTGCTTTGGAATGTTGGTGGCATGACAAAGTTTAATGCCAAAACAATAACTCTTATGAACTCTTTTATCGCTGACTATCTCCAGGATCCTTCTATGGCCGTTGCATGTGCAAAGGCTTCCTGCAACAAGACAAAGTGGTTTGACAATATAGATGAAGAGGAAATCTACCGCCAGCTTGCTTCTGGTGAATTCCGACTTTATGAAGAAATGGTGGCTGCTTCTTAATCTGAGGATAATTAGTTTGTTTCAGACGAAAATCAATTATCTTTGTACCTATGACAACAGGTACATTGATAGCAGTTATAGCGGCTGCGGTGCTGCTGATTGTGATTACGGTTGTGTTCGTGATTGCATTCAAAACCGTGAAGAAGGACAAGGACGACTCCATAGCTCTCGTGCGCGAAAGCTATGAGCGTACAATGAATGAACTTAAGGCCAGCCATGAAAAGACTGTAGCCGAGCTTAAGGCAGGGCACGAAAAGACTGTGGCCGATCTGAAGCGTACACACGAGGAGAACCTCGGGAGACAGCTTGAGACAGTGAAGGCGCAGGTGACTGCCGAGAGCGAAAAACTTCTGAAGGCGCGCGAGGAAGATCTGGAAAGGCGCGCCAAACTGACTTTCGAGACACTTGCTGGCGGACTTGACAGGAACATCAAGGACATGAAGGAGGCTTTTGAGAAGAACCGCAAGACACACACGGAGACATCTCAAAGCCTTAAGGAGAACCTTGAGAACGCAGTCAGGAATCTCCGCGAACAGACAGCATCCATAGGAGGCAAGGCAGACAGCCTGGCCGATGCACTCCGTGGCAGGAACAAGACCCAGGGCAACTGGGGAGAGATCATTCTTGATAATCTCTTTACCAACGAGGGCATGCGTGAAGGACGCGACTACGACAAGGAGGAGACACTTCGTGACGAGCATGGAAATGTGGTCATGAATGAGGATACTTCAAAGCGGATGCGTCCTGACTATATTCTGCATTATCCTGACGGAAATGATGTCGTGGTGGATTCCAAGGTTGTCCTTACTGCCGCTGACGATTACTTCAGGGCTACGGATGAGGATGCCAAGAAGGATGCGATGGTGCGTAATCTCGCCGCCATAAAGGACCAGGTGAAGAATCTTTCAAAGAAGGACTACAGCCGTTATCTCACTCCAGGTCACAGGATGCTGGATTATGTTATAATGTTCGTTCCTGTGTATTCTGCCCTCAGGCTTGCGTACGAGGCAGACAGGAATCTCTGGCAGGATGCCTACAAGCAGGGAGTTCTCATCACTACAGAGGAAACCCTCATGCCTTTCCTCAGGATGATCCGCATTGCATGGACTTCCCATGAGCAGGTGGCCAATCAGAAACAGATCATTGCTACGGCGGAGACTGTCCTTGCGCGTGTCTCGGATTTCTGCACGGCACATGCCAAGATGGGAAAGAAGCTTGAGGAAGCGATGGACCAGTATGAGGCGTGCGACCGCAAGATACGCGAGAGGGGGCAGAGCATCGTGGGGGCTGCAAACAAGCTCATAGACCTGGGAGTGCCGCGCAATCCTAAAAAAATCCTCCCTGCCGAAATAGGCATGGAGGAAATAGAAGATTAGAACTCTGCGGCTTTCTGCATTTTGGATGCGATGAGTTTCGTGCAGAGGTTTCCGAGACTTCCGAGGGAAGTGTGATTCAGATCGGCCGGCGTAAGCTGGCCGTTTTCGTGCCCAGACGGCGCCTGATAACGGAATTTCCCTTCGTTCACCTCGATTCCGACAGACTTGTAGGCATCTCTGAACGGCATTCCTTCGAGGGTGCGTCTGTTCACTTCTTCAACGGTGAACAGATAGTCGTAGATTGGAGCTTCAAGGATATGCTCGTTGATGCTTATGTGCTGTAGCATGTAGTCAGCCATCATCAGACATTTGTGCATGAGCTCAAGGGCAGGGAAGAGAATGTCTTTCAGAAGCTGGAATTCCCTGTGGTAACCATGTGGCATGTTACTGCACAGCATGCTTATCTGAGACTCCACTGACATGATTCTGTTGCAGTTGCCCCTCATTATTTCCCATACGTCAGGGTTCTTTTTGTGAGGCATTATGCTGGAGCCTGTCGTCAGTTCGTCAGGGAATTTTATAAATCCGTAGTTCGGACTCATATACATGCAGCAGTCTGCTGCGAACTTGTTGAGCGTCAGTGCAACAGCACCAATCGCAGATGCAACGGCGCGCTCCGACTTGCCGCGGCTCAACTGTGCGGCGACAACATTATAATCGAGGCCTGAGAAGCCGAGAAGATCCGTGGTCATCTGACGGTCAAGCGGGAACGAACTTCCATAGCCGGCTGCCGAACCGAGAGGATTCTGGTCCGTTACGTCATACGCTCCGCGCAGCATGTACATGTCGTCTGCAAGCGCCTCCGCATATGCACCGAACCACAGCCCGAATGATGAAGGCATGGCTATCTGACCGTGGGTGTATCCCGGCAGAAGCACGTCCTTGTGCTGCTCGCTCAGCTTCTGCAATGTGCCGAACAGCTCCAGTACTTCCTCCCTGATTCTGAGCACCTCATCCTTGAGGAACAGCTTGATGTCCACCAGCACCTGATCGTTGCGGGATCGTCCTGAATGGATTTTCTTGCCGATATCTCCAAGACGACGTGTAAGGAGAAGCTCCACCTGTGAATGGATGTCTTCCACATCGTCTTCAAGCACGAATGTCCCTGCTTCGATTTCATCCAGAATCTCCTGCAGACCTGCTGTGAGCGTATTCAGTTCTTGTGAAGTCAGCAATCCGATGGATTCCAGCATCCTTATATGTGCCATCGATCCCTGCACGTCATATCTTGCCAGACGCATGTCCAGAATCCGGTCGTTTCCAACTGTGAAATCCTCGACCAGGTCAGTTGCCTGTGTTCCCTTGCTCCAAAGTGTGCTCATAATTGTCTGTCATCTCGAACGGAGTCGAGAAATATCATAATATGTTAATAAATTCGATATATGTGCGTATCGCATCTTTGATTTCGCTGACGAGGACGAATTCGTCCTTCCTGTGCGAACGGGCTGAATCTCCCGGTCCCATCTTGACTGCATCGCATGTAATCCTCATCCAGTCTGATGTGGTAGGTGAGGAGAAAGTCTCTATTCCAATTGATTCTGCCGCCTTCTGCAGCTGTGAATTTTCATGCGTCGCGCTGGACCGGTTGCTCAGGTTGCGCGGCTTGAGTTCGCTGACGCATATGCCCTGAAGTTCTTCGAGTATCTCCTCGTTGGTGTATTGTTCCGTCGGGCGGATATCTATGACGAATGTGCATGTGTCAGGTATGACATTGTGTGCGGTGCCTGCGTTTATCTGCGTTACATTCAGATTGACTTTTCCCATTCTTGGAGATATCCGGCTGAATTCATGTCTGCGCAGCTTTTCTATGTCCTCCAAGGCTATGTACAATGCATTCTTACCTTCGTTTCTTGCTGCATGGCCGCTGATTCCGTGTGCTGTGGCATCAATTACTAGCAGACCTCTTTCTGATGTCGCAGCCTTCATTCCGGTTGGCTCTCCTACTATCGCATAGTCAATCCGGTTAAGCTGCTTTATCCATAAGCCTGTCATTCCGTCTTTGCCGGATCTTTCCTCTTCGCAGGTAAGTACGAGAGTCAGATTGATGTCCGACTTTTGAAAAAATCTATAAGCGGCTATCATGGATACTACTGATGCGCCGTCATCATTGCTTCCCAGTCCAGCAACAATTTCTGTCGAGTTTACCTTTCTACCTATCGCTTCGCCTATCACTTCCGCTGCATGTGCGTAGTCCGGCAGGTATGGGTCGAAGCTATAACCTTCGCACGGAATGACGGTGTCGATGTGTGCGCAAAGCATCAGTGTCGGAAGGTTTTGACCGGCTGTATGCTCCGCTATGATGTTGTTGCCGACTCTCTGATGTTCAATGTGTTTGTCTGACATCCACCGTGAGATGCGGCTGCAGACACCGGCTTCCTCGAATGACGGGGAAGGTATTGCGACCATCTCTCTCAGCAGTTCCACTGCCTCAGCTGCCAATGTCTGTATCTTCTGATTGTTCATCTGTCTATTTCAATACTGTGCCTTTGTCGTTACCGAGGTTGCGGGCATGCTTGATTATTACCCGTGCCACTCCTTTTTCAATCGCCTTGAATGCATTGGATAGCTTAGGTATCATTCCATCCGCCACGATTCCTTCTGCTTTCAGTTCCTGAAATCTGTTGAAGCCGATTTCCTTGATTATGCTGGATTCGTCGTCCTTGTCATAAAGTACTCCATCCTTTTCAAAACAATATATCAGTTCCGTCTCATGAGTCAGTCTTCCGTCATCGCTGCAGTGGGTACATTCCTCACATCTACAGCATACCTCCCGAGGAGAACGATATCTGTATGAGGCCATGGCAATCGCCACTGATGATGCTATAGTATCTGCATTAGTGTTAAGCAGGTTGCCTTCTCCGTCGTGATTTATTGCATTGAAGACCGGGACTATTCCTCTTTCAAGAAGGGAATAGATGAATCCCGCATTCACGCTCTCTGACTTGACGTCTCCCACATATCCGTAATCAACATCTTTTCCCAGACTTTCCACATGTACCGGAGCTCTTTTGATTGCCTTTATGGCATTGCCGTCCGCTCCGCTGAGTCCTATGGCATTGCATCCTTCCGCCTGAAGCATTGCAGTGATCATCTTGCTGCACCATCCGGCATATACCATCGTCACCACCTTCAGCGTGTCCTCATCAGTGACCCTCCGTCCTTCGATCATGACGGGTTCCATACCCATGGACTTCTGCATCTGGCTTGCCATGACTCCGCCCCCGTGGATCAGTATCTTCATTCCAGGGATTGCGGCAAAGTCCTTGACAAACTGCTTCAGCAGGTCAAGGTTATCTACGATGTTGCCTCCAATTTTTATTACTTTTATCATCTTCCTTTCTTTAAATTCCCGGTCCTGTCAGGCATGACGTCGGATTAGAGGTCTGACAGGATTGATTTGAGAATCGTCTGGGCCGACACCACACGGTTTGCCGCCTCCGGAATCACCAGAGACCTAGGGCTCTCGATCACATCGTCTGACACAATCATGTTTCTTCTTACTGGAAGGCAGTGCATGAAGAATGCGTTGTCGGTGAGGGCCATCTTTTCAGCGTCCACAGTCCAGTCGCGGTCCGTGCAGAGTATCTTACCGTAATTGTCACCGGCGTATGCCGACCAGTTCTTGGCGTAAATGAAGTCCGCTCCCTCGAACGCCTTCCTCTGGTCATATTCAATGCGGGCTCTTCCTGTGAATGCCGGGTCGAGCTCATAGCCGTGCGGATGAGTGATGACGAATTCATAATCCGTCATATTGATGCCCTCTGCAAATGAATTAGGTACAGCCTGCGGGAGAGCCCTTGGATGAGGAGCCCATGTCATGACCACCTTAGGTCTGTTCTTGGTCTTATGCTCTTCGATTGTCAGGATGTCTGCAAGAGTCTGGAGAGGATGTCTTGTGGCAGCCTCCATGCTGAATACAGGTTTTCCCGAATACTTGATGAACTGGTTGATTATCACTTCGTTGTAGTCGTAGTCCCTGTCCTGGAGCCCGGCAAAGGCACGCACTCCGATCACGTCGCAGTAGCTTCCCATCACTGGAATGGCCTCAAGAAGATGCTCCGGCTTGTCGCCGTCCATGATAACTCCACGCTCTGTCTCGAGCTTCCATGCACCCTGGTTCACGTCCAGAACTATGACGTTCATGCCGAGGTTCAGTGCTGCTTTCTGGGTGCTGAGTCTTGTCCGCAGGCTGGAGTTGAAGAAAATCATCAGCAGGGTCTTGTTCCAGCCGAGCTCCTGGTCTGCAAAAGGATTTTCCTTTACATATTTTGCTGCAGCGAGGGCGTCCTTCAGGTCGCCGAGCTGTGTTATAGAGGTGAAATGTTTCATAAACTCTTTGAAGTTAGTTCGTTCCAGGCGTTCACGAATGATTCGGCTGTATCCTGGGAGATTGTGAGTGACGGAAGCAGACGGATGACCTGTGCACCTGCCGCTCCTGTAAAAAAGTGCTTCTCAAAAAGGAGACGGTCTCGAAGGCCTACGTATTCATCCTTCAGCTCAAGGCCTATCATCAGGCCTTTGCCACGGTATTCTTTCAAGGTATGATGCCCTTTAAATGCACTTTCGAAGTATTTCCCGATTTTTGCGGCATTCTCAATAAGATGCTCGCTTTCAATTATGTCGAGAACGGCCAGGGCAGCCGTACATGCGAGATGGTTTCCTCCGAAGGTGGTGCCGAGCATTCCGAACGATGCCTTGATGGATGGGCTGATTAGAACTCCTCCGATAGGAAAGCCGTTGCCCATTCCCTTGGCCATGGTGACGATGTCCGCCTGTATGCCGTAGTGCTGGTGGGCGAAGAATTTGCCGGTCCTGCCATAGCCGGACTGTATCTCGTCCAGAATCAGCAGACATCCGTGCTTGTCGCAGAGTGAGCGCAGTCCGTTGATGAAATCCTGCCCCGGTTCGTAAATTCCGGCCACTCCCTGGATGCCCTCTATGATGACCGCCGCAAATCCTCCCTTTGAAAGTTCATTGTCCACAGCTTCGAGGTCGTTCAACGGAGCGAAAACTATATTTGATGTTGCATTGAAAGGAGCCTGGATCTTCGGGTTGTCTGTAGCTGCCACGGCACCTGATGTCCTTCCGTGAAAAGCCTTGCGGAATGCCAGGACCTTCGGCTTTCCGGTATGGAATGACGCCACCTTCAAGGCATTCTCATTGGCCTCAGCACCGCTGTTGCAGAGGAAAAGCTTGTAGTCGCTGTATCCGCTGATGCGACAAAGACGCTCTGCAAGGTCGCTCTGGAGGGAGTTCTGTACGGCATTGGAATAGAAGCCAAGCCTGCCGAGCTGGTCCGAAAGCATCTTTACGTAATGAGGATGGCAATGGCCTGTGGAGATCACCGCATGCCCGCCATATAGGTCGGTGTATTCTACGCCGTCCTTATCCCACAGCGTGGTGTCGAGCCCTCTTACGGGCTCGATATTCCATAATTTATATACTTCAAATAAATTCATACTTCATTTATTTTAAGTATGATCTACCCCCAGTCTTCGCAGGCTCAGACAGCCCCGAGGGGCATGCCGACCACTCACTTTGTTCGGGTCGGGTACCATCGCTGCTCGGTTTTTCAAACCCAGCTGACGCGAGTGGTACGGCGCTGCAGCGCCTGGTGATAAATTCATTCTTCATTTATGATAGATCGGCCTGTTGGGAGGTGATTTGAAAACCGTGGCCGCCCGTGGCCTCGTGAACGGGAGGGGCCCGCCGCGAAGCGGTGGGAGGGATTCAGTTTTCAAATTACCTCCCAACAGGCCATAATTCTAAAATGCAGAAGGCTTAAGATGCAGGCCCCTGTCCTCCGGCAGCCCGAACATGAGATTCATGTTCTGTACAGCCTGGCCCGCAGCTCCCTTCACAAGGTTGTCGATGCATGAAGCGATATGTACATAGCCGTCATGCATCTCCACATGCACAAGTCCCTTGTTGGTATTCACAACCTCCTTCATGGAAATGCCGTCTGCCGAATGGAAAACAAAAGGAGAATCCGCATAATAATCCTCATACAGCTTCCTGTAATCCTCCTGAGTCATTCCTTCCGCAGCCCTTGTATATACGCTCGCAAAAATACCCCTCGCAAAGTCGCCCCTAAGAGGAACGAAATTTACCGTCGGAGTCTTCGGTGTCGCAGATGACAGCTGTCCCACGCGGCAGATATTCTGCCTGATTTCCGCCAGATGCTGATGACTGAACAGCTTGTAGATGGAAATGTTGTCAGAACGATAGCTGAAATGCGTGGTCTCCACTGGCTTCTTGCCCGCACCGGTAGATCCTGTAATGGCAGTCACGTGAATCTCATCATTGATCAGTCCTGCTGCTGCCAGCGGCAAAACGGCCAGCTGGATGGCCGTAGCGAAGCATCCCGGATTAGCTACGTCATGAGCCTGACGCACTTCCTCACGCGCACTCTCGCACAGACCGTAAATGAACTGACGTCCTGCGTAATTTCCGTCAAGCCTGAAATCGTTTCCAAGATCGATTATACGGCATGAAGGCTTGATGTCGTGAGTATCCACGAATTCACGCGATATGCCGTGTCCCAGACACAGGAATATCACATCAGGGTCGTTAAGTTCCTGTCCGAAGCACAGGTCTGTCTCGCCGATAAGGTCGCGATGGACCGATGCCACCGGAGTGCCCTCGGATGAAGTCGTGGTCGCCGCCACAATCTCCACATCCGGATGATTCAGCAGAATCCTGAAAAGTTCCCCTCCGGTATAGCCGGTACCTCCCGCTATCGCTGCTCG
This sequence comes from uncultured Bacteroidales bacterium, assembly GCA_947367315.1. Taxonomy (GTDB): domain Bacteria; phylum Bacteroidota; class Bacteroidia; order Bacteroidales; family UBA932; genus Cryptobacteroides. Next base: position 18,237 of record CANBDX010000044.1, read on the forward strand.
TATCTTCTTATTCATCGATGCCGCCGTTTACTGCGTAGTATATCTTCAATGGGTTGGCGATCACCTTGGTGAATCCCACAACATCGCGTCCTGTATATGACTTGTTCACCTCGCCATAAGCTCCGAATTTCGAACTCATGAGGTCATGTCCGCTGGTGCATCCCAGGACGGAGAAATGATATGGCATAAGAGCCACCTCCACCTCTCCGGTCACATTCTTCTCGATGCTGTCCATCATAGCCTCCATGTCGCGGCAGACAGGATCCAGATACATGGCTTCATGCATCTGCTGTCCGTACCATCCGGCAATCTGGTCCTTCCAGTAGAGCTGTCCCTTGGTGAGTGTGTGCTTCTCAAGAAGGTGATGCGCCTTTACGAGGATCAGCGGAGCTGCTGCCTCGAATCCTACGCGGCCCTTGATGCCGATGATTGTGTCTCCGATGTGGATGTCACGTCCGATGCCGAAAGGACCTGCAGCGTCGCGTACGGCCTTGATAACCTCCACCGGGCTCATTTCCATCCCGTTGAAGGACACCGGCTCTCCCTTGCGGAATCCGATCTTTATGTGCTCTGGCTCTGTCTTGGTCACCTTGGTAGGGTAGGCCTCTTCCGGAAGATATCCGTCTGAAGAAAGTGTCTCCACGCCTCCGATGCTGGTGCCCCAGAGGCCCTGGTTAATCGAATACTTCGCCTTCTCCCATGAGAAATCGAATCCGTGCTTCTGGAGGAAATCAATCTCGAACTGGCGTGTGAATCCTTCGTCACGCACAGGGGCTATGATCTCCACCTCAGGAGCGAGAATCTCGAATACTATGTCGAAGCGAACCTGATCGTTGCCAGCTCCGGTGCTTCCGTGGGCTACTGCACATGCTCCGAGAGCCTTTACATGATTCAGAACTTCAAGTGCCTGAAATACTCTCTCAGAACTTACCGAAAGCGGATAGGTCGCATTCTTGAGGATGTTTCCGTAGATTAGATACTTTATTCCTTTATTATAATAAGTGTCTACTGCATTCACATTCTTATGTGATGCGGCACCCAACGTAAGCGCACGCTCCTCAATGGCCTTCTCTTCTTCTTCAGAGAATCCGCCGGTATTTACCATTACAGTATGTACCTCATATCCTTTCTCCTTGAGGTAAGTGACACAGAACGATGTGTCAAGTCCGCCGCTGAAGGCGAGTACAACCTTGTTGTTCATATGTTATTGATTTTTAATTGTCTGTTACTGAATACGGCTGCTTCTCTGCTCGCCGTCCTTGATGTTGAGGAGTTCCGGATGTGCAGGGTTCAGCACCTCGATATGCTCCTGAGGATCGTAAAGAAGCCCCGTGCAAAGACACATCCTGTAGTCATTGCTTTCCAGGATGCCGTAATTCCTGCATCCCTGGCAGCCTTTCCAGAATTCAGGGTCGTCGGTCAGTGCGGCAAATGTCACCGGGCGGAATCCAAGCTCGTAATTCATCTTCATAACGGCTGCTCCAGTCGTGATGCTGAATATCTTCGCATTAGGATATCTCTCGCGTGAAAGCTGGAATATCCTGCTCTTTATCTTCATCGCCAGTCCTAGTCCTCTGAAGGCATGAGCTACTATAAGTCCTGAGTTTGCAACATATTCCTTGCCTCCCCAGGTCTCTATATATGAGAATCCGGCAAACCTGCCGTCTTCCGACAAAGCTATTACAGCCTTGCCTGCAAGCATCTTTTCAATAATATATTCAGGTGTCCTGCGCGCGATACCTGTACCTCGTTCGCGGGCGGACAAAAAGATTTCCTCGCAGATTTCGTCTGCGTAAACAGCGTGGCTTGCATCAGCCACCACTACATCAATTTGCATGGATGTCTAATTCAGTAATTATTTATTGTGAAATATTTTTACGGATTGCCCTCGAGTGAGGGTCGTCGATAGGGATCCTAACGGCAAGACAAACCGAGATTGTCAATTGCAATTGGGAGGGAATTGCTTCGAGAGCCCCTCCTAAAGTCGGACGAATATGTTCCCTTTGTAGATCATAATGGGCGCAAAGATAACTAAAATATGAATTAATTCACTACCTTTGGCGAAATTTTATTGACAACATCGTGGCCAAAAGGAAAAATACCCGCACATCCGGCGTCGATCCGGAATATCTCAAGAAGCAGAAGGAGGCATTGGTGCGCCGCCATCGTCAGGTCATCTATCTTAATGACAGCGAGATGGCCGCCATACGTCTGTATTGCGACAAATTCCGGGTTGGTACGAAATCGGTCCTCTTCCGCGAAGCCATCATGGAAAAGGTCCTCAAGGAACTGGACGACAACCATCCTACTCTGTTCTGATTGCCGGATATTCCTTTACGCTCATGCTTCAGCAGCTCTTGCTGCGTTGTAGCAATGACGGCATAGAGGCTCGTAAATATCTGTCTCACCTAGTACTACGAGTTGGTCGTTTTTTGAAAGTCTGTGAGAGTGGTTTGCAGGGCTTCCGCATTTCACGCATATTGCATGAACTTTCTGGATGTCCTCAGCCACTGCCATGAGTGCAGGCATCGGACCGAACGGCTTGCCCATGAAATCGGTGTCAAGACCGGCAATGATTACCCTGATGCCTCTGTTTGCGAGCGTCTGGACCACTTCAACGATTGTGTCGTCAAAGAACTGCGCCTCGTCGATACCTACTACTTCCACGTCGCTCGAAAGAAGAAGCATGCTTGCAGGCGAGTCGATAGGGGTTGAGTTGATGCTGTGCGAATCATGCGACACCACTTCGTCTTCAGAATACCTGACATCGATGCATGGCTTGTAAATCTCGACCTTCTGCTTTGCGAATTTTGCTCTTTTCAATCTTCTGATCAGTTCTTCTGTCTTTCCTGAAAACATTGAGCCGCAGATGACTTCAATTGCGCCCGGTTTTTTTGCACTTTCTAAAAACATAGCTTACTTTTGTGGTGTTAATGATTCCTTTGTGAATAGCGAGGTGCAAATATAGTCAATAAATTCTCTTATGGAAAATAAAGATCTTCAAATTTTAGAGGAAATATCTGGTCTGGCAGTTTCTCTCAGACGACAGCTTGAAGAACTCGAGGATATGATTGTCCGCCTTAAAGGTACTTGTAATGAAGATGTTGATTATCAATATGATGAGGAGGATGCTCCGATAGATATCGACATTGATGATATGACTGCTGAAGCTTTTGTGGAGGCTGTGCATGAGGCTGAACCAGAGCCTGTTGAGGATGTCTCCTGTGAGGAGCCTGTGGAGGAAATTATTGAGGATCCTGTGGAGGAAATTATTGAGGGACCGGTGACAGAGGAACCAGCCACTGAAGAATCTGTTTTTGAGCCAGCCTTCGAGGCTGTAAATGAGCCTTCCTTCATGTCTGCTCCGGAGCCTGTAGCGGAAATGCTGGCAGAATCTGTGGCAGAAACGTCACCTGTGCGTCAGGCTGTGATAGATGTGCTGGAAGACAAACGTGCATGGAAGACTGACATGCCTGGGGCTCCAGTCAGGGACATCAGAAGCGCCATCTCGCTTAATGACAGAGTCCTGTTTATCAACCGCCTTTTCAATGAGGATCCGATGTCTTTCCAGGACATGCTTTCCAGAATCAATAATATGACTTCTCTCGAAGATGTTGTCGAGGCAGTAGTGGCTGAACATCAGGAGTGGGACCTCGGCTCTGAAATCGTATATCGTTTCATGATGGCCGTGCGCCGTAAAGTGAGATAGGATGGCAGGTATTCTATATATTGTACCGACTCCTGTGGGCAATCTCGAGGATATGACCTTCAGGGCAATAAGGGTATTGAAGGAGGCAGACCTTATATTGGCTGAAGACACGAGGACCAGCTCAGTGCTCCTGAAGCACTACGACATAAAGGGCAGACTTGAGTCCCATCACAAGTTCAATGAGCATAAGACATCAGCGATGATCAGGGAACGTATCCTTGCGGGGCTGAATGTGGCACTTATAAGCGATGCAGGCACTCCTGGAATTTCTGATCCGGGCTTTCTCCTTGTAAGGACATGCGCTCAGGAGGGGATTGAGGTGCAGACTCTTCCGGGTGCTACGGCATTTGTGCCGGCCTTGGTATCATCAGGGTATCCATGCGACCGATTCTGTTTCGAAGGCTTTCTCCCTCAGAAGAAGGGCAGGCAGACACGCCTGAAGGAACTTGCGGAAGAGACGAGGACATTGATATTCTATGAATCTCCATACCGCCTTGTAAAGACTCTGGACCAGTTCGCGGAATTCTTCGGACCAGAGAGGGAATGTTCTGTGGCTCGTGAGATTTCCAAGAAGTTCGAGGAACATAAGCGTGGTACTCTTTCGGAGGTGGCCCAGTGGTACAGGGAGCATGAGCCTAAGGGGGAAATTGTCATAATTGTGGCGGGGGCTCCGGAACGTAAACGTGAGAAGAAGTCCTATGGCAAGTCCGAAGAAGAATAAAAAAAAGAAAAAGTTATAAAAAAAAGAAAAATCTTTGGTCATTGAAGCAAAACTTCGCCTTCGTGCGTTGTTTTGCTTTTTTATTTGAGGAACTTCGTGCAAAATGATTTTTATGCGAAGTAATTCAAATGAAGTAAAGAGGCCGTCTGAATCATTCGTGATCGGAGTAGCCGCCGTGGTATTTCTGATAATCGGTTATCAGACGGCTCTTTTTGTACATAATGCAGCAGTGTTGAAGATTGCTGCCGACCGGGATTCTCCGGATACCGTTCTGGTATATGTCGAACGTCCTTCGGAAGAGTTGCCCTCCGAGTCGCGTCATGTTGTATCAAGGAGTCATCAAGACGTTGTTACTGCAGGCGTGGTGGTCAAAACCGAGAAGATCACTCCGAAGCGTACCCCAGTGGCGGAAGCTGTCCGTAAGTCGGCACCAAGGCGTAAGGTAGAGTCTTTCAGGTTCGATCCGAATACGGTTTCATCCGAGGACCTGATGCGGCTTGGTTTCTCTGCCAAGCAGGCTGAGTCCATTGTGAACTATCGTAATAAGGGTGGACATTTCCGCCGGAAGTCCGACTTTGCGCGGTCCTTTGTGGTGGCTGACAGCATATTCCGGCGTCTGGAACCATATATTGAAATTCCTCTAGTGGATCTTAACCTTGCCGATTCCGCAGCTTTCGATGCACTTCCTGGTATCGGCGGCTGGTTCGCAAGGAAGATTATAGAGCATCGTCAGGCTCTCGGCGGCTATACCTGTACGGAACAGCTGATGGATATATACCGTTTTGACCGTGAGAAATTCGATGCCCTCAAGGACCTTGTTACTGTCTCTGAACCTTACGTGTATCCCATATGGGAACTTCCTGCAGATTCTCTTCGCCGTCATCCCTACATAAAGAGCTACGAGACCGCCCGCTCAATAGCACTGTTCCGCGAGTCCACTTCTCGTGACGGCTGGACTCTGGAAAACCTGACATCCGCCGGAATCATCACACAGGAACAGTACGACCGTCTTTCTCGTTGTACTTCGGTTTCTCATTAGTCCAATTAAACATTTTGTCACGATATTTGGTCTGTGCCGGTGATATATCCTTGTTATCTGTCCGCGACGCAAAGTTTTTGGCCGTTTTCCCTGCATCGTGTCCTTGTTCCCTTCCATCTGTGCCCCTCTCCATCCACGACGCAAGGTTTTGGGCTGATTTCCCTGCGTCGCGGCACCGGGTTTAGTGTTTGCGACACCTTGTGCGATTTCTGGTCCAAGCCGTACCAAGCCGTACCAAGCCGTACCAAGCCGGATTTTCCGCTCTTGAGTCATGTTAGGACATCTTGATTAGTGACTGGGGAAAGGACGGGGCATGTGAGCGAGCGGAGCATAACCCTATGCTCCCTGCGGAGCGAGCCACATCATGCCCCGGCCGAAGCATTAGTACTGCACGG
>CANBDX010000045.1 GCA_947367315.1 uncultured Bacteroidales bacterium
ATCACCACATCCTTGTTCGCGCGGTCGCCGAACACAGCCTTGAAACCGCTGTTCGTCAGAAGGTCCACATACCTCTGGACGACCTCCTCATTCTTTTCATAATGCTCATCCATAGCTTGTGATATTTAAAGTTACGGATGCAAAGTTCCCCAGACTTATCCATGTAATAAAAAATTACATGCTTATCTGCACGAATCGGCATTGGATGGGCATGAGAGGCATGGTGAGAGGTGAAAATTTATCTGATTCTGCTGAAATATCGGATAAATTTCAATCCCCATACGCACAAAAAGGGAGTCATATTTATAAAAGTCTCCGATTTACGGACGGAGTCATCAGAAACATGAGGTACATCCGTAAACGGCAAGAAATACGGACAGCAAGAAAAAACACAAGATCTTGCTAGTGCCCCACCCCGAAAAAAGGGGCCGACTAAAAGTCAAGCCCCTTTATCATGTAGCACCCGTATATTTAGAGTGAAGTCTCGAACTCCTTGAGAAAGCGGAGGTCGTTCTCGAAGTAGTTGCGCAGGTCGCGTACCTGCCACTTGAGCATTGCGATGCGCTCCACACCCATTCCGAATGCAAATCCGCTGTACTTCCTGCTGTCGATGCCTGATGCTTCAAGGACGTTCGGATCCACCATGCCGCAGCCCATGATCTCAAGCCAGCCTGTTCCCTTGCAGATGTTACAGCCCTTGCCGCCGCAGATATTGCAACTGACATCGATCTCTGCAGAAGGCTCTGTGAACGGGAAGTATGACGGACGCATACGGATCTGGGTCTGTGCACCGAACATTTCGCGTGCGAAGAGAAGGATGGCCTGCTTCATGTCCGCGAAGGTCACGTTCTCATCTATATAGAGTCCCTCCACCTGATGGAAGATGCAGTGTGCACGTGCTGAGATGGCTTCGTTACGGAACACACGGCCCGGACAAACGATACGGATAGGTAGAGGCATCTTCTCCATTGCGCGGACCTGCACTGACGATGTGTGGGTGCGCAGGAGTACCGGATTGTCGCTGTCGCTGATGAAGAAGGTGTCCTGCATCTCGCGGGCAGGATGTTCAGGCGGGAAGTTGAGCGCCTCGAACACATGCCAGTCATCCTCCACTTCAGGACCTTCGGCAACATCATAACCGAACTTGCGGAAGATGCTTACTATTTCCTCACGGGCAATTGACACCGGATGGCGAGAGCCGAGCTGCACAGGGTCTCCCGGCATAGTATAATCGAACGCGGCAGCGCCTGTGGCCGGAGCCTCGGCAGCAGCCTCCTTGAGGGCCTCAATTTTAGCCGCAGCTGTATTCTTAAGTACATTGAGTTTCTGTCCGTATTCCCTTTTAAGCTCAGGAGCCACAGTCCTGAACTCCTCGAAAAGCGCCGTGATGGAACCCTTCTTTCCGAGAAGGCGCACACGTGCCTCTTCAATCTCCTGTTCTGTCTTGCATGACAGCCCTTCTATTTCGGCCATAAGGGCCTCAATTCTTTCTTTCATATATTTGATCTTTTATTCTTTCGCATTAAGTCGGCCACATATCAGGGCGATTTTGTGGCCAGATCCGGAAAATTCAAGCACTCGGCCACAAATAAAGGTCATTTTGTGGCCAAGACCGGAAAATCAAATCTATTCGGCAGGAACTACCTCCGGATAACCGATGGCCACTGCGCAATACGGACGCAGGCCTTCCCTGATGCCGAGAAGTTCACGCACATAATCATCCGAAGTGCGTCCGTCAGGTTCATCCTTCAGACAGAACCGTCCGTTGATGTGAACCCAGCAGCTTGCAAGGTCCATTGCTGTGACCGCCAGCTGGATAAAGGTGGCCGAAATGGCGCAGTTGTCCACCCATAGGTCGGTCTTGGACTCGTCTCCCATCACGATGATGGCTGCCTGAGCGCTTTTCAGAGGAGAAGCACCGTAATCACGCATCTGCGACAGTGCGTCAAGAGTGTCCCTGTCCTCGATTATCATGAATGCGGAACTTTTGCTGTTACGTGAAGACGGAGCGGTCTGGGCCACTCTTACGATTGCGTCCAGCAGTTCCTTCTCTACCGGCCTGTCGGAATATCTTCTGACAGTGTGCCTTTTTTCTATTACTTCTAAAAAATCCATGATTCCTGTTATTTACCTTCGGCCTTTGCACGGCGTTTTGCACGCGCCTTCTGAGCCTTTGATGCTCCTTGCTTAAGATAGGCCTTCCACTGAGGCTCCGTAAATATCCTTTTATATGTGGCGTCTATCTGCTCCATCCATTTATCCTGCACCATCTGATACATCGACACGTTCTCCACCTTAGAAGACTTCAGCTGCTCGTATTCCGCCATCATTGCCGGAAAATCGTGCTTGAGGGTGGAGTCCACATAGAACACCTGCCAATCCTCAAGATCAAGCACCCTCTGAAGTCTGTCCGCCTCCATTTCAGCCTGCTCATACACATCAGGCTGCTTCTGCTGCTGGGCCGAAGCATTGCTGCAGACGATACATGCAGACATGGCGCAAACAGCTATAAGGAATATTTTCAATTTCATATCTGACGAAAATTTTATAGTTTTGCCAAGATTTGGCGAAAAACGCGACACAAAAGTAATTAATAATAATAAAAGTACAAAATGAGAAGACTTTCAACAGCCATCCTCCTTGCTGCAGGAATGCTTTTCGGCCTCTTCGCTCCGGAAAGCCGCGCCTGCACGAACGTGCTTGTGACCAAGGGAGCCAGCACAGACGGATCAAACATGATTTCATACGCAGCAGACTCACATCAGCTTTTCGGAGAGCTGTACTTTGCTCCGGCAAAAGTCTGGACAAAGGCAGACCTCAGGAAGATACACGAATGGGACAGCGGCAAGTTCCTCGGATATATCCCTCAGGTATCAAGGACATACCAGAGGGTCGGCAACATGAACGAGCACCAGCTCATCATCGCCGAGACCACATATGGCGGACGTCCTGAGCTTTTCGACTCCACAGGCATCATGGACTACGGTTCCCTCATATATGTAGCCCTCGAAAGGGCAAAGACAGCACGTGAAGCCATCGGCGTGATCGTGGATCTCGCAAACAGATACGGATACTACTCAAGCGGAGAGTCATTCTCGATAGCCGACAAGGATGAAGTATGGGTGATGGACCTCATCGGAAAGGGACATAAGCTCGAGAACGGAGAGAATGTACGCAAAGGCATCGTATGGGTAGCCAGAAGGGTTCCTGACGGATATATATGCGCACATGCCAACCAGGCACGCATCAGCACCTTCCCTCTCAACGATCCCGATAACTGCATGTACGCGCCAGACGTGATCTCATTCGCACGCGAGATGGGTTATTTCGAGGGAGAGGACAAGGACTTCAGCTTCTGTGATGCATATGCACCGCTCGACTTCGGAGCCATGAGAGGCTGCGAGGCACGTGCATGGGCTGCATTCAACATCCTCTGCGACGGAATGTTCACGTTCGAGGACGAGAACGGCAACCTCGTGAGCAAGGATTCCTATGACTATGTGGAGTATGCTCTCGGATGGGACAAGACAAAGAGATTCCCTCTTTTCGTAAAGCCTTCACGCAAGCTCAGCGTAAAGGATGTGGCAGACGTGATGCGTGACCACTACGAAGGCACTCCTATGGATATGACCACAGACATCGGAGCAGGAGGAAACGCTCTTCCTTACCGCTGGAGACCTATGGGATTCGAGCACAACGGCAACAGGTACACCAACGAAAGAGCCATAGCCACCCAGCAGACAGGATTCTGGTTCGTGGGCCAGTCCCGCGGATGGATGCCTGACGCTATCGGAGCAGTGAACTGGTTCGGATGTGACGACGCCGCCACATCTTACCTTACCCCTGTCTACACTTGCATCACCGAAGTTCCCGAAAGCTTCCGTGAAGGCAACGGAAACATGATCACATACTCTCCTACTTCCGCTTTCTGGATGACCAACCGCGTTGCCAACGCATGCTACAAGGCATACAACATCATGGCTCCTACCGTAAGGGCGGAAATCGACGCATGGGAGACCAGCATGATCGAGGCTGTGAAGAAGGCCGATGAAGATGCTCTCGCAATCTATAAGGAAGAGGATGCCAAGCCAAGAAAGAAGATTGCAAGAAACGACGAGATGCGCAAGGTGTATGACCCATATACCAAGGTTCACGAGTATCTTACAGCATTCTCACTGAACAATGCACAGAAAATCTTCGACAAGTGGGTGGCTCTGGAGCAGCTTCTTCTGGTAAAGTACATCGACGGCAACGTGAAGGCACAGAATCCGGACGGATCGTTCGTGACAAACGGTCACACCGACTGCATTCCTGCCAAGATTTCACAGCCTGGATATACAGACAAGTGGAAGGAGGCAGTGGCACGTGACCACGGACATGTGATTATCGAAAAGTAGAAGTAAAATAATAATACTACAAAAAGAGGAAGATTGATGGAGATGACATGCCACCCCGGCCAGGGGGTGCCTGCTGAAAAGCAGGCGGGGTCATCGGAATCAGCTTCCTCTTTTGTATTATTATTTTACAATGATCTGACCGTCACTGACATCTACATTTATTACCGAATCCTTGCGTACATGACCGTCGAGAATGGATTTGGCGAGAAGGTTGATGAGTTCCTTCTGCATCAGACGCTTGATCGGACGTGCTCCGTATGCCGGTTCATAGCCCTTGGTGCTCATATAGTCCCTGAATCCGTCCGTAAACTCCACAGTGACGCCGTTCTCGGCAAGCCTTGACTGAAGGTCGCGGATCTGCATGTCCAGAATCTCGCGTATATCAGTCTGAGATAGAGGCTCGAACATGATCACCTCGTCGATCCTGTTGAGGAACTCCGGACGTACGGTGCGCTTGAGGACCTCAAGGACTTCGCTGCGGCAGTCTGAGAGCATTTTGCTACGCTCTTCCCCTTCGACAGGAAGATGCTCCATAAAGGTCTGTATAATATCTGCACCGACATTGGAAGTCATTATCAGGATGGTGTTCTTGAAATCCACCGTACGTCCCTTGTTGTCGGTCAGACGTCCGTCATCCAGGACCTGAAGCAGGGTGTTGAACACATCCGGATGAGCCTTTTCGATCTCGTCCAGCAGCACTACCGAATAAGGCTTGCGCCTTACGGCTTCTGTAAGCTGTCCGCCCTCGTCATATCCCACATATCCCGGAGGCGCTCCCACCAGACGGCTCACGGAATGACGCTCCTGATACTCGCTCATATCGATTCGCGTCATCATGTTTTCATCATTGAACAGGAACTCTGCCAGAGCCTTGGCGAGCTCAGTCTTGCCCACTCCCGTAGTACCCATGAACAGGAACGAACCTATCGGACGCTTTTCGTTCTGCAGTCCGGCACGCGAACGGCGTACGGCATCGGCCACAGCCTCTATAGCCGCATTCTGGCCAACCACCCTCTTATGAAGTTCGTCCTCCATGCGCAGAAGCTTCTCCCTCTCGCTCTCCAGCATCCTCTTCACTGGGATTCCGGTCCATTTGGCCACCACCTCTGCAATATCTTCGGGAGTCACAGCCTCGGTAATTATAGGATCCTTTATGGCAGACTGACGGGCTGTAAGGTCATCTATGGCCTTCTGTGCCTCAGCCATCTTTCCGTAACGGATTTCCGCCACCTTGCCATAGTCTCCGGCACGCTCCGCATTATGGGCCTCTATCTTGAATTCCTCCATCTGCCGACGCGCAGCCTGCAGTCCGGACAGTATCTTCTTTTCTTCGTCCCATCTTTCACGAAGCCTGTCACGCTGGGCAACAAGCTCCTTCAGTTCGGACTTTATCTTGTCGGTCTTCAGGGACACACCCTCCCTCTTCACGGCTTCCTTCTCGATTTCCAGCTGACGGATCCTGCTGTCCAGCTCTGCAATCGGTTCCGGTACGGAATTCATCTCCAGACGAAGCTTTGAAGCTGCCTCATCCACGAGATCGATCGCCTTATCCGGCAGGAAACGGCTGGTGATGTACCTGTGAGAGAGCTCCACAGCCGCTATGAGGGCATCATCTTCGATCCGCACCTTATGGTGGTTCTCATAACGTTCCTTCAGACCTCGCATTATGGAAATTGAAGCCGCCGGAGAAGGCTCGTCCACCATCACCATCTGGAAACGTCTCTCCAGGGCCTTGTCGGCCTCAAAATATTTCTGATACTCGTCCAGAGTGGTGGAGCCGATGGTACGCAGTTCTCCACGTGCAAGAGCCGGCTTCAGGATGTTGGAAGCATCCATAGCGCCCGAAGTGCGACCCGCACCCACGAGGGTGTGGATCTCATCAATGAAAAGAATGACCTCTCCATCACTTTCAACTACTTCCTTCACGACACCCTTGAGCCGTTCCTCAAACTCTCCCTGATACTTTGCTCCCGCAATAAGGGCACCCAGGTCCAGGGAATATATCTTCCTGCTCTTGAGGTTCTCTGGCACGTCTCCGTCCACTATCTTCTGTGCGATGCCTTCGGAGATGGCTGTCTTTCCGACTCCCGGTTCTCCCACAAGTATAGGATTGTTCTTGGTCCTCCTGCTTAGGATCTGGAGAACTCTTCTTATCTCTTCATCCCTGCCGATCACAGGGTCCAGCTTTCCTTCTGCAGCCCTCTCGTTAAGATTGACCGCGAATCTGCTCAAATTCTCAAATCTGTTTTCTGCCATTTTCTTGTCCTCCTGTCATGTTTTCTGCTGACGACATAAGACAAAGCAATAATAGCCGTCAGCTCATTTGAACTGACGGCTAATAGTCAAATTATATTCCAAATCCCTTTTTCTGACAATTTGTCAGTAAGGGGACTGATTACTCAGCTACGTTCTCAGCAGCAGGAGTAGCAGATGTCTCAGCAGCAGGAGCAACTGCAGGGAACTCTGGAGCCGGAGCCTCAACCTCGATCTTCTCAGTAATGTCGATAGCTTCTGTGTCTGAGTTCATAGTGAATGTAGCGATAATTGACACTACGAAAATGAAACCTACAAGACCCCATGTGATCTTCTCCAGGATGTCCGCTGTCTGACGGACACCGAAAGTCTGGTTTCCTGCAACGAAGTTGCTTGCAAGTCCGCCTCCCTTTCCGTTCTGAAGAAGAACGATGAGAGTGATGAGAACGCTGGCAATCAGCACAAGTACTGTCAAAACTGTAAAAAGTACGCTCATGATATGTAAATCTAATTTAATGCGTTGATTTTTTCAATAAGGGATGCAAAGTAAGCACTTTTTTCCGGATATGCCAAAATTAGTTTTGAATAAATGTTCCTGGCATGCTCATAATAGCCCTGTTCCGCATAAATCTGGGCAAGAGTCTCGGTGTAAAGATCGAATTCCACGTCTTCTCCGGCCTCTGACTTCTCCTGCTTGGCCTTAGCTGCATATTTTGAGAACACATTATCATCTGCACGCCTCACCTGGTCGTAATCCGCCTGCGAGAAATAGTCGCCGACACCAGCATAGACCTTGCGTTTTTCCGGATGCTCCGCATCAGTATCAGTCTGGGAAGAAATATACGACTTGATGAGATTCTCCACATCGGCGTCTGTCCAGTCCTTTGCCTGAGAAGCACGCAACATATCTGACAGAATGCCACGTTCTCCTATATATAGTGCAGAATCCGCATACTGCGACTTACCCCATGCGTCGCCTCCCATGCGGCTCATCCTCTGACACAGTTCCTTTCTTGCTGCACCGAACCACGGATACAGATTGACGACCCCCATGAGCTCGTCCAGATTAAGTCTGTTAAGATCTATATAATTTCCCATATCCTACCAGTTAGCCACCGTGGCATTGAATATATCCTCGCAAAGCTGCTCCACAATATCCTCACACAATCCGGCCTCGACCGCATCAAGAGTCTGCATCGCATCGAAATCAGCATATGCGGAGAATGACTTGTTGTCGAAATTGTCCTCAGGATATTTCCTGTTAACGAAACTTATCTTGACGCTTACCGTGAGCCTGTTCTGAGCAGCCTGTTCATTGGCGGTGATGGCAGTGGCCTTTACGTCATAGCCGCTTATCTCGCCTATGATTTCAAGGTCTCCGTCCATATCCACCTGCTCCAGCCTGGTCAGCTTGAGGAATTTCTCCTGCAGAGCTTCCGTCATCTGGTTGCTGAGCGAAGGATTTACCTTCAGCGCCTTATATTCAAAATAATTGATTGTGACCGTCTTTACATCCGGCTGGATGGAAGTGCCCGTAAAGGAATATATTCCGCACGAATGCACGATAAAGGCGGTGACGGCAAGCGCCACAGCCATTGCAATTCCGGCCCATATTGATTTTCTCTCCATCATAATCATCCAATCTGCTTTATCTTACGATACAATGTCCTCTCAGAAATGCCGAGTTCGGCAGCGGCAGCTTTCCTGTTGCCACCATGCTTCTTAAGCACCTTTTCTATAAGTTCCTGATTTGCAGTCTTTATGGACATATCCTCTTCAGCCGCCTGTCCGAAATCCTGATCCTCAGGATCGTCATCATAAGCGACCATATCCTCACGGCTTTCAGGCATGCGCATATCAGTCTCAGGAGCGGCTAGCGCCGGAGCGGAAGAACGTGTCAAGCCCGCCTTTGCGACCACATCCTTGAGATAGTCCACATCCTGCTTGAGCTGAAGAAGCGTCCTGATGATGGCTTCCCTCTCCGCAGGATTCTCGCAATCGCTGCCGGAAGCCATCTTCGCAGGCAGCATCACAGGATCTTCCTTAGGAATATAATGCGCCAGTGTATCTATATCTATGACACATTTATCCGACATTCCTGAAACCTTTACGGACTCCATCACCGACACAGCCTCAGCCACATTCTTCAGCTGGCGTATGTTGCCCGGCCATCTGTATTTGCGCAGCATGATGGAAGCGTCTTCCGTGAGAGAGACCTTGCATAAACCGTATTTTACCGAGAAGTCCGATGCGAACTTGCGGAAAAGGAGATTAATATCCCCCGGACGCTCCCTCAGGGCCGGCATTGAAATGGATACGGCGTTCAACCTGTAATAAAGGTCCTCGCGGAACTTTCCCTTCGACACCGCATGCATCAGATTCACATTCGTCGCAGCAATGACTCTCACATCGGTCATCAGCACCTTCGAGGAACCTACCCTGATGAATTCACCCGACTGAAGCACCCTTAGAAGCTTGGCCTGCGAAGAAAGCGGCAGTTCGGCAATCTCGTCAAGGAAAATCGTGCCTCCGTCAGCCTCCTCGAAATATCCCCTCCTCATCTCGTTGGCACCAGTGAAGGATCCTTTTTCGTGTCCGAAAAGTTCAGAGTCAATCGTTCCTTCAGGAATGGCTCCGCAGTTTATCGCGAAATATTTCCCTTTTCTGCGTCTGCTGCCGGCATGTATGATTTTCGGAATATTTTCCTTTCCCACACCGCTTTCACCTGTGACAAGGACGGTTATATCCGTAGGAGCAACAGCCACAGCCACCTCAAGAGCCCTGTTCAGCGCCGGATCGTTGCCGATTATATCGAATTTATTCTTTAATGTCTGCAGTTCCTGATTTGTCATAATCTATAGTTTCGCAAATTGTAACTTATTGGTAATTCTTACCCCCTCGACCTAAAGGTCTCAAAAAAGGTTCTTTCGCATTGCGAAAGTTAAGTCATAACGGGGCAAAGTTACTAAAACGGCAGAAAATATACACCCGTTAAATTAAAAAATCTAAAATTATGACTATATTTGCGCGATTTTAGGCCGACTGGACAAATTTATTTTAACAAACTATAAAACAAAGGATTATCAAAATGAGAAAAAGCATCAAATTCATGGCTGCGGCAATTCTTGGTCTTGCAGCTGTTGCATGTAGCTCTCCTGAGAAAATGGCGGAAATGTCAGAGAACGTTACCGTTAAATGCGAACCAGCTGTACTTGAGGTAGTTGGTGGCGAAATCGAGGCTACTGTTTCTGTTACTTATCCTGACGGATACTTCCATCCTAAGGCTATTCTCGAGGTTACACCTGTACTCGTTTACGAAGGTGGCGAGGCTAAGATGGAGCCTTTCTTCTTCCAGGGTGAGAAAGTTAAGGACAATTACGAGGTAGTTCCTGCAACAGGAGCAACTGTTACAAAGAAGGTGAACTTCGCTTATGCACCAGGCATGGAGAAGTCACACCTCGAACTCCGCGGAGTTGTAAAGCACAAGTCTAAGGCTACAGATGTTCCTTCAAAGAAGGTTGCAGACGGAGCCAACACTACTTACATGCTCGTTTGCACCAAGGGTAAGCTCGACTACAAGGCTGATAACTACAAGGAAATCATCAACCAGACTGCAGAGGGTCAGATCCTCTATCAGATCAATAGCTCAAATGTTAGGAACAGCCAGCTCAAGTCACAGTCAATCAAGGACTTCCAGGCAGCTCTAGAGCAGATCAAGGCTAATGAGCGCATGAACATCACAAGCACTGATGTCGTGGCTTACGCATCACCTGACGGAAAGGAGAAAGATAACGAGAAGCTCTCAAACAACCGTTCAAAGAGCGCAGAGAAGGCTTTCGGAAAGGTTACTAAGAAGAACCCTGTAGAGGCTCCTGTAAACGTAAAGAGCGTAGGTGAGGACTGGGAAGGATTCCAGGAACTCGTAGCTTCTTCAGACCTCGAGGACAAGGACCTCATCATCCGCGTTCTCTCTATGTACAGCGACCCTGCAGTACGTGAGCAGGAGATCAAGAACATGTCTGCAGTCTACACTACTCTTGCCAAGGAGGTTCTTCCAGCGCTTCGCCGTGCAAGATTCATCGCTAACGTAGAGTTCACAAACTACACTAACGACGAGCTCCTCAAGCTCATCGAGGAGAACATCGACGTTCTTGACGAGACCGCTCTTCTCCGTGCTGCATCCCTTGTAAAGGATAACAACCAGAAGGTTGCCATCTACAAGAAGGCTGTTGAGAAGTATGGCAGCGCAAACGGCAAGTACAACCTCGGCGTTACATATATCATCATGGACAAGCTTGCAGACGCAAAGGCAACTCTTGCAGGTTGCGAGCAGGATTCTGACCTCTACAACGCAATGGGTGTCATCGCTCTCCGCGAGAACAACCTCAACGCAGCAGCAGAGTACTTTGCAATGGCAAACAACGCTACTTCAAAGGAGAATGCAGCTGTTATCGACATCCTCGACGGCGAGTACAAGGCTGCAGCTCAGAAGCTCGCTGGCGTGAAGAGCTACAACGCAGCTCTCGTTCAGCTCCTCAACGGCAACAACGCTCCTGCAGCAGCATTCAAGTGCGAGTGCCCTCAGGCAGCTTACCTCCGCGCAGTAGCAGCAGCCCGTCAGGGCAACGCTTCAGCAGTGAAGTCTAACCTTGAGGCAGCCAAGAAGGACGCCAAGCTCGCTGAAAGAGCAGCTAAGGACGTTGAGTTCGCTCTTTACAGATAATATCCATACGACATAATACAAAACAGGGTGGCTCACAAATGAGTCACCCTGTTTTACATATTAGATAACTTGGGATTTAATATCTCCACTCACCATGCATGTGGGAAATGGCGCCGAGGACGCCGAGACCACCATGGATATTGGTGTAGGTGTTGGTAGGAGATGAAAGGCCCATCGCGCCCATAATGTTGTTGTGGTCGCTCCATACCCCGAAATGGTATCTGTAATATTCTTTCGAGACTTTGAATACGGATACCCTGTACTGAGTCCTTACGACATGGGTTCCATCGTTCCCCACAGCAAGGCCCGTATCCGACACCTGATAGTCTTCGTGACGCCTGACTGAAAATGTATAATTCTGGTATCCGCCATCATTAGCCCTGGTATCCCTCCAGATAGCTATATTTCCACCGTTCGCATAATCCAGAAGTATCCCGTCGGAAGCATCCAGAAAATATGATGGGAGCTCTATCCCTGAACACACTTCGCGTTCTACAAACTCCACAAATTCCCCTCCTAAAGTCTCCTTGACTCTTCTGAGATATACGACGACACCGTACATATCTTCCGTATCAGGATTGTCCGCATATTTGAGAGTGACTCCGTAATACCTGTCTTCAAGTTCCTCAAAAGACACCTCAAAATCCTCCACAGGATCAGGTACAACCACCTCCGCATGAACAGGAACAAATCCGGCCGCAGAAGCCTCCAGCCTTATCTTCTGACCAGGCATGGGAGTGTGTTTCACATTGAACCCCAATGCGGTTTCAGACTGCCATTGAGACATTTCCATCAGTTCGCCATCTACAAAGAGTTTAACATCCAGTCCATCCGGATGCTTATACTTTTTAAAAGGTTTGCCCATGGAACGGACACCTGTAACCAATATTGTATAATTGTCCCACATTGTGGAAGGCTGGCATTTTACCCTAAGCCTATCCTCCACATCCTCATATTCCAACTCGAATCTGCGTTCACAGGAAACAAGTGATACAAGAACACAAACCAATGCGAGAACTTTTATATATAAACACTTCATAGCGTCTAAAATCTATAGGTATAACTGAATGACGGTATAATAGGTATGACAGCTATTCCGACTCCCTCGAAAGTTCCGTCCTTCTTTTCCTCTACCATTGCCATTATAGGGTTCATCCTGCAATATGCATTATATACACTGATATTCCACACACTCTCATTTCCCTTACTTGTCTTTTTCCTGAAATTCATTCCTATATCCAACCGATGATATGGAGGCATCTTGAGATTATTCGGAGAAGTGTTATAGAAATCATAGCTCACGCTGCCGTCATCATAAACATGAGACACCACATGACTATAGGCGGTAAAGCGGCGCCCTGACTGCCAGTTCCACGCAGCGTATATTTCAAATCCCTTCGAAAACCTATGATTTGCCATAAGGGTAATCTTATGTCTGTGGTCGTTCCTGTCAGGATACCACTCGGGATATATATCCTCGAAAAACCTTTCGTTCCATGAAAGGGTATAGAATGCGGAAAGATCGGTTGTAGGAGTCCTCCATGCGAATTCCACTTCCATTCCGTAGGCCCTTCCAAGACCGGAAGAGAACGAATACTCCCACTCGTTAAGCGGAGGATAGAATGTGTTTGTTCCGGTGTATTCCTGAAGATTGTCCATGGTCTTGTAATAACCTTCAAGATTGAGGACAAGATGATGAGGCAGATTGAAATAAAGTCCGCCGGCAACCTGACGGGAATGCAGCGGACCTATTTTTTCAGCCACAGGCATCCACGTATTGGTCGGGAGATCCATATAGTTGGAAGCCAGCTGATGGTTGAACTGGTTCATATCCGTGTAGGAAGCCTTTATATCAAGCCACGGAGCACATCTGTAACTCATAGCTACACGTGGTTCCAATACATTATAAACCTTTCCAGTTACTCCGAACAACACATAACGCATCCCGGCATTCACTCCAAGACAGTCCCATAGCAAGATTTCATCCTCAATATAAAGGGCTGTCTCGTGGCCGTAATAATTTCCTTCTTCCGTGTCGTCATAATGAAAATCAGGACCATTTCCTGAAACATTCATTCTGTCATAACGCTCAGGTGTGTAGGTATGATACTGATAGGAACCTCCGAAACGCACATGGTGGGCCGGAAGAGGGAACCAGTCGAAGTCCGCCTTCAGACCGAAGTCATTCACTAAAGTGATATTTGCCATTTCTGTCCAGGTCCTTGTACCCTCAATAGTCTCATCCAGTCCGAATCCGATTCTGGAAAGATTGTTGGAATGGAAGAGCACAATCTTAGAATATATGTCCGAAGAAAGCCTACTGTCCCATGAAAGCGAGGTCAGGATATTTCCCCATCTTGTTATAACTTCCATTTCAGAGGAATCTATGGACCGGGAAGTGATTCCAAGATCATCCCTACCCATATAGAAATTCAGCGCAAGCGAATTATCATTATCTATCAGATGGGTAATCCCGGCATTGGCATCCCAGAATGCATAGCTCATGCTTGTGTCATCCTCATATATGGACATGCTGTTTTCCATCGCCATCATAGGGGCAGTGACAACATCCAGCCACGTCCGCCTCAATCCCAGATAAAACGAGGTACGCCCTTTGATTATCGGTCCACTGACAGAAATATTGCCGTCAATAAGTCCCAGAGAGAAGGTTCCGTGATAGTCTTCCATATCTCCTGTCTTGGTCTTTACATCCACCACAGAAGAAAGTCTGCCTCCGAATCTGGCTGGAAATCCACTTTTATAGAAATCCAGACCTTCAACAAGCTCCGTGTTGAAAGATGAGAAGAGTCCCGCAAAATGGCTTACCTGATAAAGAGGTACATCATTCAGAAGGAAGAGGTTGTCACTTCCCGTTCCACCGTGAACATACAGGCCTGACATGAGTTCCGTTCCCGCAGTCACACCTGGAAGCATCTGAAGAGACTTGATGAGGTCTGGGGTGCTCATAAAGGCAAATCCCCTGTTTAACCATTGGGAATCAAGCTTCATCAGACCCGTCTGGGTACGGTTTTCCTTTCTCTCCCTCCAGGCGGTAATCCTTGATTCAGACAATGTGTCGTGCCTTACGCGCACATCCGGGACACTGTCTGCAGGAAGCCTCTCGCCCGGCTGGGCAAAAGCACACATACCTGCGATCAGGAAAAAGAAAATTGAGGAAAATAATTTCATGTCGGAAACTATTATCAGAATGCAAACAGAAGAGGCAGTACGAACACCATGATTACTCCCATTATTACCTGGAGAGGAAGACCCACCTTGATGTAGTCCATGAATGTGTACTGTCCCGCTGGCATCACGAGGGCATTAGGTGGGGTGGAGAACGGAGAAGCGAAGCACATCGACGCTCCTACAGTCACCGCAAACAGGAAAGGAAGCGGGCTCACTCCTATCCCGACCGCACATTGAAGAGCAATCGGTGCCATGAGCACGGCCGTCACAGTATTGCTTATGAATATCGTCATGACTGATGTTGCAAAATATACCGCACCCAATGCCACATAAGGTCCGCTGGAGCCGAATGTATTGACTATGAAGTCGGCTATCATGCCGGAAGCTCCTGTCTTTTCGAGAGCCGTGGACATCGGGAGCATGGCGGCAAACAGCACGATGGTCTGCCAGTTGATGGTCTTGTAGGCAGCCTCGACGCTCCTGACGCATCCGGTGATTACCATCAGGACGGCAGCCAGAAGCACTGCTGTCACAGGAGCCACCGGAATCGAATCCACGCCCATCATCACAATCATTCCGATCATGATCAGTGCGGCTATCGGAGCCTTGTAGTCCAAGGTCACCTTGGCAGCCTCCTGAAGCGGCTCTCCGAGGACCACCCAGTTGCTTGACTCGTTGCGCAGGCGGGCAATATCCTTCCAAGCTCCCTGGACAAGAAGCACATCCGAGTCATGTATCTTCTCTTCTCCCAGGTCATGGAGAAGGTATTCGTTATGTCTTCTGATTCCAAGTACATTGACATTGAACTTGCTTCTGAATCCCGCCTCCTGTATCTTTCTGTTTATCATCGAAGAGGAAGGCATGATGAGGATCTCGGCGATACCGATGTCGTAAAAGTCAAGGGAGGCGTTCGATGAACTTCCCTCTATCTCGTCTGTATGGATATCGAGAAGCCTGAGAGAGAAGTCTTCGGCAAACTGCTGCACCTTCTCCGCATCTCCCGAAAGATAAAGGACATCACCCATCTGCAGCATCAGCAGCGGAGAAGCAAGCTGCTGGTTCACGGTGCGCACAAACTTGTTGTTGCCTGAACTTCTGCGTAGCTCCATCACATTTATGCCGTACTTACGGTAAATATCCAAATCAATTATGGTCTTGCCTATCACTTCCGACGGTCCGTTGATGTGGACACGGAAAAGATTGTCTGTAAGGCCGTATTCCTTCACAAGCTCGTTGAGCGTCTTTCCTGTCTTCTTTCCGTCCTTGTCCCTGGTCTTCGGGGTAAGGAATATCTTGGTAAGCGGCATCAGCACCAGAATACCCACAGCGAGGGTTACCAGGCCCACCGGAAGGAAGGTGAAGAAGGAGATGTCCTGCACGGAATCCGCCACCACACCGTTAGCCTTGGCTGTGTTGAGGGTGTCCTGAATAATAAGGTTTGGAGGGGTACCGATAAGGGTCATCATGCCGCCCATGCTGCTGGCGAAGGCCAGAGGCATGAGAAGACGGCGCGACGATGTGCCTGCATATGCCGCCATGCTGACCACAATAGGAAGCATGAGCGCCACCGTTCCGGTGTTGCTGACAAAGCCGCCGATGAGTGCCGTCACGAGCATGACGAGCAGAAAAAGGCGTGTCTCGCTGTTTCCCGCAAGTTTTATTACCTGGCCTCCTATCATCTTCGCAAGGCCGGTCTGGAATATGCCTCCGCCGACGATGAAAAGGCCTATCATCATTATCACAGTGGTGTTCGAGAAGCCTGCCAGGGCCTCCGAAGGCACCAGAATCTGAAAGAGAAGCAAGGCCAGCAGGGCACACAGGGCCACCAGGTCCGACCTCACCTTGCCGCTCACGAAAAGGGCGGCAGATACTAGAAGTATTATAAGAGTAATTAACATCTGTATGTATTTTGGCTTGCAAATTTACTAATTATTCGTGAATAACGTACCAAAGAAAACCCCTCATGATTTATGTGTCATGAGGGGAAATCCTTGAAGTTATTTCTTTGCAAAAGCTTTTTCCAGAGTCTGCGAGATGTTGATTATGAAGTCTCCCATCTTTTCCAGTTCATTGACTATATCCATATAGTAAACGCTGGTCTGATAGTTCTTCCTGTTACTCTCGATTTCTTCGATTTCCGCATCCCTGAGATAGTTCCTGAGGTTGTTGATGCGGTCCTCGGCATTATATGCATTCGAAATCCCGGCAAGCTCCCCCTTATGCGCAGCATCCAGATTCGATATCATCGCATCGTAAGCATTGCCCACCGCTGCAACCATATCCTCAAGATGCTTCACTGCAGCCTCGTCAAAGGACTTCTTATGGATATTCCTTCTCGAAAGGATACGGCTTATGGTCTCTCCCGAATCCCCGAGGGACTCCAGCTCTCCTATGATCTTGTACATTGCCTTGATCCTGGCCGAGGTCTCCTGGCTGATGTCACCTGCGGAAACTGCATTCAGGAACGAAGCTATCTCGTATTCTATGCGGTCCGATATCTCTTCATACTTGACCAGCTTGTCACGGAGTTCCTCGAACTTATCCGTATTCGTCTCGCATATGGCCTGCCTTGCATATTCAAGGCCATTCCTTGAAATCTGTGCAAAATGAATGATTTCATCGAAAGCCTGCTCTGTAGCGAGCTCAGGAGTAGCAAGCGGACCTGCTGAAATATACTTTAGCCTGTACACCTCTTCACTCTTGTTCTTTGATTCCTTAATGATGGTACACACAAGCTTCTCTATAGCCGGAATGAACCATATAAGTATAAAGGTATTGATAGTGTTGAAAAGAGTATGGAGCATTGACAGGCCATAGAGGGCAGCTGTCTGCGAATCCGTCTGGACAGGCGCACCATCAGGACCCTGAGCCACCTCCACCGCGAAATCCGCAGCAGCAGGATTCGGCACACCGAATATTCCGGAAGTGATGAATCCGATCAGTTTCAGGAAGAACGGGAATGTGATGAGCGCCCAGACGACACCGAACAGATTGAACACGGTATGCGCAAGGGCAGACCTTCTGGCGGATGTATTGGCGACCGCAGCCGCTATATTAGCAGTAATGGTGGTACCGATGTTCTCTCCGAGCACCATCGCGCAAGCCATGTCGAAGCGGATCCAGCCCATGTTCAGCATGATCAGGGTAAGAGCCATCGTGGCACTTGACGACTGCAGGACAAGGGTAAGGATGGTACCGAACACAAGGAAGATCAGCACGGATCCGAAACCGTATCCCTGCCATCCACGGATGAATGAAAGCACCTCTGGAGTCTGCTGAAGGTCAGGAACCGAGTTCTTCATGAGAGAAAGACCGAGGAAGAGGAGGGAGAAGCCGATGATAAGCTCCGATATGTTCCTTCTCCGGTCCTTCTTTGAGATGGACAGGATGAATCCGACAGCCATGAGAGGAACTGCAAGGATGGAGATGTCTGCCTTGAATCCGAGCCATGCCACAAGCCACGCAGTGACTGTCGTTCCTATGTTGGCGCCCATTATGACGCTTATGGCCTGGGCCAGAGTCAGGAGTCCTGCGTTTACAAAGCTTACGACCATCACTGTTGTGGCGCTCGAAGACTGGATCACTGATGTGATGCCGAGGCCCGTCAGCACTCCCTTGAACGGATTGGAAATCATGGCGGAAAGCAGTCCGCGAAGCCTGTCACCGGCTGCCTTCTGAAGTCCGGAACTCATCAGGTTCATTCCATAGAGGAACATGCCCAATGCACCCAGAAGCGTGAAAATCTGAAGTATTCCCATTGTTATATCATTTGGTTATTTAGAAGATACCAGTTGTAAGCCACGAAGCCAAGGAACATAAGCGCTCCTGAGAATCGGCCTATCCTGCCTTTTACCCCCAGAATCATAGGAACGGTAGCGGCAACAACCATCACGAAATAATCCATCGCTGTGATTCCGGAAGAATTAAGAGGCATCACCTGGGCACTCAGTCCCAGAATCCATGTTATATTGAAGATGTTGGAGCCTATGACATTTCCGAGGGCAAGCTGGGTGTTCTTTTTCAGAGCCGCAGCAAGAGAGGCCGCAAGTTCAGGAAGAGATGTCCCGCAGGCGATGAGAGTCAGAGAGATGAATGCATCGTTCACTCCGAACTTCTTCGCTATCACCACTGCATTATCCACAAAAAGGTCGCAGCTGGTGATAAGGACAGCCAGACCTCCCGCTACCTTCACGATCGCAAGCCACAGAGGCGTCTTCTCCTCTTCGGAAAGGGCTTCTTCCGCGACATCCTCGTTCCGCTTACGGTCACGGTAGAACGAATACCACATGAACATACCGAAACATACGAGAAGAATAAGTCCGTCAGCACGCGAAATCATCGGTGTGTTGCCGGTGAAAAAGTTGAACACCAGAATAATAAGAAGGACCGAAACGGCTATGCATACAGGCAGCTCAAACTTCATGTTGCTTTTACTCACTGCGGCAGGAAAGAATATGGCAGTGAGTCCAAGGATTCCGAGTACATTGAAGATGTTGGAACCCACCACGTTGCCTATCGCCACATCTGCGTTTCCGGTCAATGCTCCGATAAAGCTCACTACGAGTTCCGGCATGGATGTACCCACGCCCACGATGGCCGCTCCGATGACGAAATCGGAAACCCTGTATTTTCTGGCAATGGACACTGCCCCCGCCACGAGGAAATCCGCACCGAAGACAATGCCCGCCAATGCAGCTATAAGAATTACATATTCCATAGTTATGCTATTAGTTTCTCCACTTTAGACAGGTCATGTTCATATACCCCCGAACAAGGTTCATACTTATATGGCACATATTCGAATAGCTGGAGATATGCCTTTCCCGAAGCCTTGCTGTAATAGACGTCGAGCTTTACGGCATTACCCTTGCCTTCCTCGGCAAGATCCACCGACTCGGGCTTGGAAGCTATTGCAGAAGCTATGCTGGAATTCATGGCCTGCTGGAAATAATGCTCGACCTTCTGATACTTATCTCCGGTCTCAGTGTCCTTGTATCCTGTCTTGAGCACCAATGCAAGAATGAGTCCGGCAAAAATGAGGAAGAAGCCGGTGATGTTCACGGCAGTTCCCGTAGGAAGTACGATGAGAACCGTACCTGCTATGATGAGTAATGAAATAATTATAATGTCTTTAGCAGAGCGTACTCTGATGAATGTCTTTTCCATGTTGTCTTATCATTTAGTTGCTGGTTAATTATAGGAAGCCGTAATGAGTCTTTAATCATAACGGATTCCGGATGTGGCGCAGCCCGAACCGGCATACGCAGAAACACGTGCAGGAAAATCCTGTACGCAGACACGCAGGACCCGGCAAGAGTCCTGGCAACCAAAGTATTGACTAAATGATAAGCCTCTTCAGACTGATCAGCATGGTTCCCGGCTCAGTCAAAGAAGAGTGGGATAATATCCTATTATTCTGAATGAAATATCGTACGCCGGCATTGAAGACCTTGCCGGACTTTGTGAATTCAAGACCTGTACGCTGTACCCCTCCTGTCCTTCTTGCAGTGTTCTGCACACGGGCAGGACCGGAAATGGAAATCTGACGAGGAAGGCATACATCATGGAACGGCTCGGAAAGACTCTGCTGATATTGGGATGCATCCGCATCAAACGCCATGTCGCAGACCTGGTCCGCCACATGTACATCAGCATCCGCGCTGCCCCAGAACACGAAACCCACGATAAAAGGCAGCAGATATTTCAGCATCTTTCCCATATCAGGCTGCAAATATAAGCAAAATCAGTGCAATATCGCTACATGGTTCATAATAACCCGCATCCACAACGGATCTTTTGATGAAATTGTTCAACTTAGCCTGACACAGGACCGTCAGTCAAGAAATCGGCCATTTTTCTGACTGACGGTGGCTGGAATCGTCGTTTTTCCTGCTTTTTGGGGACCGTCAGTCAAGTTTTCGAGGAATTTTGTGACTGACGCTCCGGAAGTACAGCTTATGATGGCCTTGGCCACTGCATACCATCGCTACCTAAATGTGTGTCTTCGCTGACCGATGTGACATAAAATCGGTCTTCCGTGTCACAACGGCAGTAATGTATAATCAGGATGCTCCACAAAGGCTCTCAAGACGCGACGCAGGAAAATCAGCTCAAAACCCTGCGTCGTGGAAGGGAAAAGGCGCAGACCAAAGGAAACCAGGACACGACGCAGGGAAATCAGCCCAAAACCCTGCGTCGTGGACAGAGAACGGCCTTCCAGTCTTCCATGTTACGACGATATATTGTCGGTTCCGGATGTGCTGATTTCAGCAGACAGACACGGGGTTTTGCAGGTGAGCGCCGACATCCAGCTTTCTCTCACCGGGATTTCGTCACTTTGCTCCAACATCCCCGGTCCCTGCCGGGAGGGCCCTTGCAAGCAGAAAGGCCGGATGACTTTCGTCATCCGGCCTTTCTGCTTGCGGTGAGAGGGGGATTTGAAAACGAAAACCAATGCGCCACAGAGAGCATTGAATGACATTGTTCTATGGGCGATTTTTCCAAGTGAAGGTATTTGAAATGTCAGAAATTTGTCACATTTTTGTCACACGATTTGAAAAATGTGACAAAAGATGATTATTAAAAGACAGATCGCTTTCAAGCTAAGGCCATACGGAAAAGATAAGAATCTTTTCCAGATTCAGATGCACACTACATTCAACAGCCAAAGGATAATTACTTCTACTGGATGTCAAATAAACTCTTTGGATGTATGGAACGCCAAAGATGAGATTGTCACCGATGGATACCAAGGCCCTAAAGGAGCCACAAGCCTTTCCATAAACAATGAACTTCGAAAGTTAAGGGATCAGATGGAAACTGCCTTTAAGTATTTTGAGGCAAATGACATCTTCCCCACTCGCGATCAGATCGTAAAGAAGTACGAAGAGAGAGTTAAAGGAGTCACCCCTAAAAAGCCTGAACCGGAAAAGAAGAAAGAGACCAAGCCAAAGGAGCCCGATCTCTTCAATGTCTTCGACGAGTTCGTATTTGAGTGTGGAGAAAAGAATGCCTGGACCAAAGCCACATTCCAGAAAATGGCAGCGCTCAGAAGGGATCTTTCCACATTCAAGAAGAAACTCAAGTTCTCCGACCTCACGGAAAAGACCTTGACTGAATTTGTCGTATATCTCCGAGACGAGAAGAAGCTGAACACTCCAAGGAAACCCAAAGGAGATAGAAAGGATTATGACGCTGATGATCTTGTAGGCATCAAGAACTCTACCATAGACAAGAAGCTCGGATACCTCAAATGGTTCCTCAAATGGGCGACGGATAAGGGATACAACAGCAATGTTGCCTATAAGACATTCAAACCTACCCTGAAGGCCACACAGAAGAAGGTGATCTATCTTAGCAAGGACGAACTGAAGGCTATCCTGAATCTCGAACTAAAAGGTGACACTCTATATCTTGAGCCGGTCAGAGACATATTTATGTTCTGTTGCTTCTCCAGCCTGCGTTATTCGGATGCATCAAGCCTGAAATGGAACGATGTCAAGGACGACCGCATAGAGGTGACGACAGTGAAGACAGCAGACAGCCTGTCGATAGAAATCAACGATATGATGGGCAGGATTCTTGAAAAATATAGGGCCGTTCCCGACAAGAAAAACAATCTGGTGTTCCCTTATTACACCAACCAGGCAATGAACAGAGACCTGAAGAAACTCTGCAAATTGGCCGGAATCAATGAAGAAATACGAATTACCTCATACAAGGGCAATGAGAGAATTGATGAGGTAAAAGAGAAATGGGAACTTGTCGGCACCCACACCGGAAGAAAGACATTCATCGTCAATGCCCTCTCTCGTGGAATAGCCCCGAGCATTGTTATGAAATGGACCGGCCACAACGATTACAAGTCAATGAAGCCATATATCGACATAGTTGATTCTATAAAAGCCAGCGAAATGTCGAAGATGAACTTTATGGATTAAATTCAAAAAAGTTTGCAGATAGCAAAAAAGTCCCTATATTTGCGCCATGATAGAAGGATAGCCGAAAGGCTGAAATAGAAATCAAGTTAAGGCGTTCAGATCCCTACTGAATGCCTTTTCTTTTTAAAGGGGCTGAAATAGCGATAAGCCGAGGGACGTACTTCGGATCAGTCGCAAAAGTATGTGTCTAAGCATAGATCTTTGCAAGTCTGAACAGAAAGTATTTAACATCAGACACACC
>CANBDX010000046.1 GCA_947367315.1 uncultured Bacteroidales bacterium
GAAAGAAGAATTTCGCATTCTTCCACATTGTTGTGGCTGACTCACGCGCACCTCGCGATGGTCGTTTCATCGAGCAGCTCGGCTCTTACAACCCTAACACAAACCCTGCAACTATCATCCTCAACAACGAGCGTGCACTTGCATGGCTTAACGTAGGAGCTCAGCCTACCCTTACTGCAAAGCGCCTCCTCTCATACGAGGGTGTTCTCCTTGCAAAGCACCTCCAGGAAGGTGTAAAGAAGGGTGCTCTCACTCAGGAGCAGGCTGATGCAAAGCTCGCTGCATGGAAGTCTGAGAAGGCTGCCAAGATCAACGCAAAGAAAGCTGGACTCAGCAAGGATGCTGCAGCTGCTCACAAGGCTGCTGTAGAGGCTGAGGCTAAGGTAAATCAGGAGAGAGCTGAGGCTATCGCCAAGAGAAAGGCTGAGGCAGAAGAGGCTGCTCGCGCAGCTGCTGAGGCTGCCGCTGCCGAGAAGGCTGCACAGGAAGCTGCTGCAGCTGAGGAGGCATCTGCTGAAAGCGCTGAGTAATTCTGCAATGGCAGGCAAGAGCATCACAGGCAGCAATGCCTTGACACTTGATGACCTGCAGCAGGTAGCTCAGGTTCTGAAATCTAACGGTACCGATGGGGAACTCGTGATGGGTTTCCGCGAAATCGCTCCTGAAGATATCAACCTACAGGAACCGGTGTTCATCGTATTCGATGGACTTCCGGTTCCTTTTTATATCGAATCATTCACCAGAAGGGGCAATACAAAAGCCCTTGTCCGCCTTACTGACATCTGCAGCCAGGAAGATGTAGAGGAGATTACAGGTAAGGCAGTGTATATAGACGGTTCAGCCATCCCTGAAATGTCTCTCGAAGAAGACGGATTCTACGCTCTTGTGGGATGGACTCTCCTGACCCCGGCAGACAGTGAATCACTCATAACTGCAACAGAGGTGGAAAAGGAGCCGGAATTCATTGAAGTAGGGGAGATTACGGACTTCATCGACATTCCTAACAACCCTTGCATAGAGGTAGAAACAGAAAATGGAGCAGTAATGATACCGCTCCATGAAGATCTTATATTATCTGTAGATCCTGAATATCAGGAAATCATCATGCAGATTCCCGAAGGACTCATCTAGAGTCTATCTTTCAGAACGAAATAATATACAGCAAGTCCGACCCAGCTGAATGCGAGAAGCGCAACAGTGAGGATAATCTTTACCACCTGACCAAGGTGTTTTTTGTTGTTCCATACATCTTTGATGCACCAGATACAGCATAAAAGGCCAACAAGCCAAACAATTAATCCGATCATAATTCAGTTGTTTTTAGAGTAATAACCTTTCTCAACAGGTCATTGGGAGTTTTACTTAAAGGTTTGTATTCTGATATTGGTTTTTAACATCCTGATAAAAAGCCGCCTGTGCAGTATACATATATGGTATCAGCCAGAACGAGCCTATTCCGAATGTAAAAAGGTTAAGGATCATCCATCCGATGAAGCTCAGATACAGCCAGAAAAGGTCAAACTTATGTCCCTTCATCATCTTGCGGCTGAGGTTTATTGCCTGATTTGCCGACAGTTCCGGATAATCCTTGAGAATATACGGAGTCATCGCATAGGAGAATGATTTGATGATTCCCGGAATGACCAGCAAAAGAGACCAAAGGGTAATGAATATGCACATCAGCAGCATTCCCCACACATTACGCCAGTATCCGGAAAGAGTATCATCCACCATATTTGACGTCACATTGCCGTCACCTGCCGTAAGCAGACGCCTGAATGCACTTGCTGCACCTACTGCCAAAGGGCATATAATGAGGAATATAAGACCGTAACCGACATAATTCAATGTTACGAGATCTATTCCCTGAACAGCGACAGCTACCGAAGCATCAACTAAAGCGAGGCTCAAAAGAGTCGATGGGAGAGACAGCAGGGCCGATATGACCATAATGATAATAGTGGCAACAACAGCTGCAGCCCAATTCCCTTTCAATGCAGCCAAAGCTGAGTTTTTATATTCCTGATTTGTCTTCATAATTAATAAGTCAAAGTAACACTTGCCACCATCACATCCATACAGAAAACCTCAGGGATATCCTTATTGGATAAGATTTCGAAATCTACAGCATCAACCGAGCCAAGTTTATTCAGATCGAATAAAGTCCATGTAGTGACCACCGAGTCCTTCCTTGCAGAATAATCAGCGAGGTTGATTTCGGCAGTACCTGTAGGATTCCCTCCTAGAGAGCCCTTCGCCCTCAGAGTGATCCTATCCCCTATCACAAAATTCCTTTTAACGAAATCAACAACTTCCACTGTATTATTTACATAGCATGCAGTCATGGTACACGTTCCGACATTGGAAGCACCGAACACGACGTCATGTTCAGGCATGTCATCTGTCTGGAAGAAAACGGCATAGTTATTCTTTGTTCCCATAGGAGCATACACTCTGAACGGATTGATGACAGCTGGTTCTTCTGCACCGGATCCATCATCTGTCACATCAACTCCTTCCCCGGACTTAGCATCTGCATCGTCTTTCTCAGGAACAGGAACATCTCCAGAGAGACATGACAGCGCAAATCCGCCCTTGAATTCCTTGAATTTTTCGTTTTCCTTCACCACCTTATTGGAAAAGATGAGAAGATTTGACCATCCGAAAGGGCCTTCAACATATACGCTATCCTTGGCATAGGAATCACTGACATAAGAATAATCGAATGTAGTGAACAACGTATCGCTGATTACAGTGCCGCCGTCCTCAAAACACGACACCGCCGAAAACACTACTGCAATTGCAAATATAAAACGTTTCATAAAAGACTTAAGTTTCACAAGTTATAAGTTATTGATAATTCAAAATTAAACATCCACTTCAATTTTTGCAACAAAAGTTGCCGGACCGGTAAGAAAAACCGACTCTGCCACTCCGTCACACAAGTCAAGAGGAAGGAAGTCCACACTGAGACTATCCCTCTTTGCCTTTACATCATAGCGCACATGGCCACCCGGAAGAATCTCCGAAGGTCGGATGCCCGCCTTGTAAGCGGCAACACACGACGCAACAATTCCTGTACCGCACGCAAAGGTCTCATCCTCCACACCCTTCTCATATGTACGCACATGCAGCACACCATCATCCGAAGGTTCCATAAAATTAACATTCGCGCCTATCGGCTGAAGTTCATGCGCATTATAACGTATATCGCGTCCCTCTGACACAACGTCATAATCATCCAATCCCTTTACAATACGCACATAATGACGCGTACCGGTGTCAAGGAAAAATCCGTCAGACGGCACGTTTACCCCTGTCAGTGCATCATAATGCATATAGGAAGCCACATTCTTCATCTGCAGCCGCACGGTCTTCTCTTTTCCATCCACAGAGATTATATCCGCATAGTGATGACCGTCTGCTGCATCAAATGAAAATGTATCTATACCCATATCCGCAGCAAAAGCTACTATGCATCGGCCTCCGTTTCCGCACATCATGCCTCCGGATCCATCGGAATTGTAATATGTCATCCGGAATCCGTCTGTACAGCATGACGCATCAGAAAGGTGCTTCTCAGCTGCATCCAGAAGCATCAGCCCGTCTGCCCCCACACCATAACGGCGGTCACACAACGTGGCAATCTGCCTCTCCGAGAGAGCCACTGATCCGTCGCGGTTATCCGCAATCAGAAAATCATTTCCTGCACCTTGATACTTATAAAAAATCATTGTCATATTTCTTTTCCCAGAAGTTCTGCCAGCAGTTTCACACCCTCAGCAATACGGTCCTCGCTCATAAATGAGAAGTTCAGGCGCATTGTATTCTTTCCGTTTCCGTCAGGATGAAAAAACTCACCGGCGACATATGCTACCCCGGCATCCAGCGCCTTATCATAGAACTTAACAGCCTCAAAACCTTCCGGCAGCGTAAGAAAAAGGAAAAGGCCACCCTCTGGACGTGTCCATCTGACACCAGCCGGCATGTGCCGTTCCAGAAGTCCGAGCAGCAGGTCCCTTTTACCCTTATAAAGCGCTATGCTCCTGACCAGATTCTCATCAAGCCTGCCGCTTTCCAGGAATTCCGCCGCCACATACTGGTCAAAGATAGGCGGGCATAGGTCCAGTGACTGCTTGCAGACATATATCTTATCAAGAATCTCCGGATGGGCAATAGCCCAGCCAAGGCGGAAGCCTGGAGCAAAAATCTTGGAGAACGACCCCAAGTGTATCACTCTGTCCGGATCTATGCTGTACATCACAGGTACATGCTCTCCTTCATATCTGAGTTCCCTGTACGGGCTATCCTCTACAATCAGAAAATCATGTTTCTGCGCAAGTCCGACAAGCATTCTGCGTTCCTCGAGGGTAAGAGACTCTCCTGAAGGATTCTGGAAATCCGGTATCATATAGAGGAACTTCACGACCTTGCCTTCGGCCTTCACTTGAGCTATCACCTCTTCATATGCTTCCTTAAAAGCCTCAAGGTCACTGATATGAGCCACTCCTCTGATATCAGCACGATATGAACGGAAAGACTGCAAAGCTCCCAGATATGACGGGCTTGATGTGAGGATCACATCACCGGGATTAACAAGCACCCTTGTGCATACGTCGATTCCCTGCTGGGAAGATGAAGTAATCTGAACACGTTCAACAGGCACTCCGTAACGCTTCGCAACGGCTTGTCTCAACTCAGGAACCCCCTGAGTGGCACCATACTGGAAGGCTTTGGAACCATATTTTTCAATCACTTCCGACATGGTCCTGCGGATATCCTCCAAAGGGAAGGTCTCCGCAGAAGGATATCCTCCCGCGAATGAATATATGGCGTTGAGGTCCACCCTCTTGAAGATCTCCCTCACGGGAGACCTGAAGAAGGAGCCTGCGTCTTCGGAAAACATATTATCGTACATATCCATTTTCATAATTGTCCCACAGATTGCCACGTCACTTCATTCCTCGCAATGACGTCTCAGCGGAGCATATCCTCCAGGGTAATCGACCCGGAGGTCTTCTCGTCACGATACTTCACTATCACCGGACAATACAGATGCACACCTTGTTCAGCTCCCGGACCCTTGCTGATCGGACGGCTTCCCGCCACGACCACAGCGCCCGCAGGAACCACCATCTGGCCGTTCCCGTTCGCCCGGATATATTCCCCTGTAGTGGCATCGAATATGGCAGTGGAAGCATTGATGATCACGCCCGTACCTATCACGGCATTCTCCTTCACTATCGTGCCCTCATAGATGCCGCAGTTGCCTCCGATGAACACATTATCCTCGATAATCACAGGAAGGGCTCCAACAGGCTCCAGCACACCTCCCAGCTGGGAAGCAGCCGAAAGATGCACATGCTTGCCCACCTGTGCACATGATCCCACAAGCGCATGCGAATCGATCATTGTCCCCTCGTCCACATATGCACCGATATTCACATATGCCGGAGGCATCATGATCACCGACGGAGCGAGGTATGCTCCCGCACGCACGCTGCTTCCTCCCGGAACGATGCGCACGCCGTTCTCCGCTGTAAACTTCCTTGCCGGAATGGTGTCCTTGTCAAAGAAAGAGAACTGACCCTGAGTCATGTCTGTAAGCTTTCCGAGACGGAATCCGCTCAGAATCACCTCCTTGACCCAAGAGTTCACCTTCCACTGACCATCAACCTTCTCCGCAACCCTTACCTTGCCGCTCTCCAGGTCGGCAATCGTCTGATAAAACTTTTCTGTATCTGTCATAATTTCTCTTTTCTTCTTACTTATCATACCATCGTGACAAATTTCTGCCTATTCTTGCAGCGATGGTAATTATGAGACTATAAATATCCAAGAGCACTTATCGTTTCTACCATCAGGTCGTATGTACTCTGCTTAGAAGGGACCAGAGGCAGACGCAGTTCGTTGCGTATCAGCCCCATGGCCGTCATCGCCGCCTTTGCCGGAATCGGATTGCTCTCCACAAAGCAGTTGATAAACAGCGGTGTCAGTTCCCTGTTCATCTGCTCCGCCTTTGCCATGTCACCCTTACGGATTGCCCTGATGAAGTCCGCCATATGCTTTGGAGCCACATTGGATGCGACGCTGATGATACCGGCACCACCGTTCTGCATCATCCAGAGAGTGTCGTCGTCATTTCCGCTCAGCACCTGGAAACCTCCCGGAGCATTACGCATAATCTCCATTATCTGATCACGGTTGCCCGAAGCCTCCTTGATTGCCACGATGTTAGGAATCTCCGCCAGTCTGAGGGCCGTCTCTGCAGTCATATTGGCCCCTGTTCGTCCAGGTACGTTATACAGCACAATCGGCTTGTCGGTGGATTCCGCCACTGCCTTGAAGTACTGATACTGTCCCTCCTGGGTAGGCTTGTTGTAATAAGGCACCACTATCAGGAAGGCATCCACCCCGTAAGGATCCAGCATCTTCATGCTCCTGATGGTATGCTGAAGGGAGTTCGTACCTCCGCCTACCACTACAGGCAATCCCTTGGAATGTTTCTTGGCAACCTGCAGTACCCTGATCCTCTCCTCGTCTTCCAGACAAGGGGTCTCACCAGTTGTTCCAAGAGGCACAAGGAAATCGATTCCTGCATCCACCTGACGGTCCACCAATGCCGCGAAGGCATCATAATCCACCTCCCCGTCCTTGAACGGAGTGATAAGCGCTGTTCCGCAGCCGGTCAAATCCATATATTTCATACCATCATAATTTTTAAAAATTTCACTTGCGACCTCGTAATGACAGAAAATGGACTGCATTAAAAGTCATTGCGAGCGTGGCGACATCTATTCAAAGAACAGGTCCTTGAATTCATGCACCCCTGTCAGGCCTTCAGTCATAAGGGCCGCCTCTACTGCCCCTGCCGCAAAGCCCTCACGCGAAAAAGCTTCATGTGTCAGGGTAAGACGGTCGTTCATACCTTCGAAGCCCACCGTGTGGATACCCGGAATCTCACCGCAACGTACCGACTGGACATCGGTCTCCACACCCATATTGCCGTCCACGATGCCAGCAAGCGTCTTTGCCGTACCGCTCGGAGCATCCAGCTTATGGCAATGGTGCATCTCTACCATATAAGGGCTATAGCCTCCGAACTTCCCGAGAAGCTTCGACATATAATCTGTCACTGCAAACATCACGTTCACACCCACAGAGAAATTGGTCGCCCAGATCAAAGTGGCACCGCATTTCTCAAAATATGCAACAACCTCGTCCCTGATGTCCGCCCAGCCTGTAGTGCCTACCACCACCGCCTTGAAATTCTCCGCAAGGAACCTGTAATTGGCCTTGAAGGCATCCGGTGTGGTGAAGTCTATGCAGACACACTCACGTGCCAGAGCCGGGTCGGTATCTGTGACCGCCTCGCTCCAACCGGCATATTCCAGTCCGCGGGAAAGGATGATCTTCTCGATCATCCTGCCCATTTTTCCGTATCCGCTGATAAATAATTTCATACTCCCAACTAAAATGTCTCCAGTTCCTCAGGATTGTCAAAAAGGTGGTCATGAAGATCCTGCACCACTTCCGTAAGTTCCTCCCTGTCCACCACAAAACTGATGTTCACGAATGAAGCACCCTGCGAAATCATATACACATTGCACCTTTTCAAAGGCATGAATGTCTTCTTGAGCATGCCGTTCAGACGCACGATATTCTTTCCTATCACAGACACCTGAGCCTTGTCGTCATCCACAATCACGTCACAGAACTCCGAAAGCTCCTCCACGACCTTGTCTATCTTCTCGCCGGCATCCACGGTCACTGAAATATTGGCCTCCGACGTACTGATAAGGTCCACCGACACCTTGTTCTCACTGAAAATCTCGAACACACGGCGAAGGAAGCCCGAAGTGTTGATCATCTTCATAGAGAAGATGTTTATCACCTTTATGTTCTCCTTGAAAGACACCGACTTCACACCATCCTCGATCAGTTCGTTACGCAGGATAGCCGTGCCTTTGCCGGAAGGATTCATGGAATTGAGCACATACAGAGGAATGTTCTTCTTTACTGCGGGCTCTATTGTAAGCGGATGAAGCACCTTCGCACCGAAATGGGCCATCTCGGCAGCCTCCTCAAAGGAAATCTTCTCCAGATACTTTGTATTCTTCACCTTACGGGGGTCTGCAGTACGCACACCATCCACATCTGTCCAGATCTCTATCCTCTCCGCATCCACGGCCATACCTATCAGCGAGGCCGAATAATCCGAGCCTCCACGTCCCAGCACGGTCTGCTCCCCTGCAAGATTCGATGCGATGAATCCCTGGGTTATCACCGCGTTCATACCCTCATAAGCCTCTGCCACGGTTCCAGGAACCCTTGTCGTGATCTCTTCCACGATAGGCTCTCCCTTGAGATATGAATCGTTTGTCACCATCATCCTGCGCGCATCGATGAACCCTGTCTTTATGCCTTTGGCATTCATCGTATGGCAGATGATTGTCGAAGACAGCAGCTCGCCGTTGGAAATGATTATGGCTTTGTTGCGGTCCGAGAGCTCGCCTACTGCACACACGGCATATGCAAGCCTGTCAAGGTCATCGCAGATTTCATTCACACGACACATGGTCTGTTCCATGATCATGGGGCTCTGCTCCAGCAGTTCCTTGGTAAGATCAAGATGACGCTGACGCAGCTGTGCAAGAAGTTCCTTGGTCTGAGCCATATCCTGCGATGCCGCAGAATCGGAAATCCTGTAAAGCAGGTCGGTGACCTTCGACAGGGCCGACACCACCACTACCGGCTTCTG
This sequence comes from uncultured Bacteroidales bacterium, assembly GCA_947367315.1. GTDB lineage: Bacteria > Bacteroidota > Bacteroidia > Bacteroidales > UBA932 > Cryptobacteroides. The sequence goes on from CANBDX010000046.1 coordinate 8,762, forward strand.
GTCAAGCTTGCTGCCGATTATGAATATCGTCCTCGTAATGGCTTCGAAATTTGCGACGGATGTTCCGCCGAACTTCATTACTATCATATCTGTTATCTTTTTTCTATTATCTCAAAAATACGTACATAGTTCCTGACAGCCTGTTCGATATCAGACAGAAGGATATATTCCTCATCCCGGTGAGCCACCAGTATGGACCCCGGACCGCACAGGATCTTATGGGCGAAACACTTCAGCTGAGGCGCGTCGCTTCCGAAAGCCACCGGTGCGGCATCAAAACCGGGAAGCACATCAAAGCAGCTCGGCGAGTCCCCTCCGTATGCCGTCACGGACATCGCCTTCTGCCATGGAGCCACATCCTTGCCCACTATATCAGACCCGTCCTGAGCCTTCGGGCGTCCGAAACGAAGCTTCGCATCCTCGCCGGCCATGTTCCTCATTATGTTGCAGACCATCTGATCAGACTCGAATGTAGTCCTGAAATAGACCCTGCAAGTGAGCCTGTCGCTGAGAATATTCTGAGGATTGTCGCTGGAAAGCTTACCTATATTCCACGAGGTTTCTCCCAGCAGCGGATCCGCAGGAAACACTATGCTTCTGAGGGCATTCACAAAATCATTGAAATACATCACGGCACTCTGTCCGTGGTGAGGGTATCCCGAATGGCAAGCAGCCCCACTGAAAGTCACTTCAAAAGACTTCGTGCCCTTTGCCGCCGACGCCATGAGGTTATCTGTAGGCTCACCCACCACTATCCATGCATCCTCATCGATACCGGCCCTGTCGCCACCTTCCATCATGGCATTGAAGGCCTTGGCTCCGAACGAGCCTGTCTCCTCTCCCGCCAGAAGCAGCAGTCCGAACCCGCCATAACCCTTGGCTTCAAGAGCCTTGCATGCCTCATACATGGCGAACAGCTGTCCCTTTGCATCACATGTGCCTCTTCCTTTGACAGAGCCGCTCAGAGCTTCCGTCGTGCAGCCAGAATTATCTCCGTCAGCCTGATCCATCCCGAGCGGAGGCAAATAAGGAGGCACAGTGTCAAGATGTGTGCAGAACACCACCTTCGGGCTCCCCCACGACACCAGCACATTCCTGGTTCCGTCACCCACTTCGAACACCTCCACCTTACGCCCCGGACCGGACAGTTCCGCAGCCAGCAGGTCAGCCAGCAGCCCTTCTTTCCCGGAAGTGGAATCCACATTAAGGACCCTATGAAAAAGCTCCAAGTCCATAAGAAGCCGTTAAAGTCATTAATAAAAAATTGCAAAGAACACGCAGTAACGCATTCTTTGCAAATATACGCAAAAATACAATACCATCGCCCTACCTATCGGGAGACTTTAAATTCAGAATGACTATCTCGGCAAAAGATACAGTCATCGTGTCAATCCTGCATATCCTCATCAGCGACTTCGCCGATCAGCGGGTATACCCTCCAACGTCATTGCGAGGCTCTTCAGAACCGCGGCAATCATTACGACAGACACCTGAGGTCCGAAACTGGCAAAACTCGCATAAGGGGCCTGCCAGACTGACATCCGTCCGGGTGACACTAAAGGATGTGCCTTAGCCGGGAAATACGGCTAAGGCACGAACGCAATCACCAAAACTTTATTTTCGATATCTTAATGGAAAAGGTGTTCCGGATGCAAAGATATCATCATTAGTCGAGGATGGGAGATATTTATAACAATGCTCTACGTCACTATTATCATTATAAACCAATGGCCAACCTAAACCCACACCAGCGAGCCCTACTGCAGCTCCTGCACCAACCATAATTCCTCCAACTTCCGGGAGACCCGCCAAGAGAACTATCAAGCCGGAAAACTCTACACCTAATCCAGTACACGCTAATCCCATTCCAGCACCAACGCCAAAACTAGAACCATAATATCTTCCCGTTTCCTCCTCGAACTCCAGAGCAAACGGAACAAATTCATCAGACTGTGGTGCCTTGGAAAGAAGATAAGCATAGTACTTGTCACGATCAAGATTTACCTGAAGAGTCCTTGATTCACCGATTGTACCAAGAACCTTATCATCACCCGCATTCTTTATGACTGTTCCAGGAGTTCCGGATACCGTCAGAGTAGTATATGTAGCGCCACATGATGTCATCAAAGCCGCCAACGCAATCAATGCAAAATATATAAGTCTTTTCATAGCTATTAATTATTTATAGTCAAAAAGATTATCGTTGTAATATGTATTCAGTGAAGGAACATTGGTATTGAAATAAAGAATGAACCAATCCTTCTTCAATGCATCCGGCTTCTTCATATATATATCACGAAGTGGAGCATTAGTCCTTCCTTTCTCCTTCACGAATGAAGTAAGAAGGGCATCTGTATAATATTTAGAAACAATCTTGTCAAATGTCTTGCCTCCATCCAATGAATATGTTATGGTAACACTAAAATTAGACACTGCATCATTCATATTATCCGCTGTAAGGACATAATTTTCTTTGGATGTTACTTGACCTGCAAGATTTGACAGGAAGTTCTTGCCGATACCCTCAACCTGAAATTCTCTGGACATATTCACTTCACCCCTTGGGCCGATTGCGACAGTCGGCTGATCCACTGTATAAGTAGTATTCGTAACGGCTGAACCACCAGTTGTAGAACCACCTACATTGATTCCGCTCAATGCGCGTCCCAATGCACCTCCTACACCTACTGCACCGGCTACCGCACCAAGGTTAACTCCCACAGACGAAGTTGAAGATGCCACATCGGTAGTGGTAGTAGTTTTAATGGTTGGGTCATAATAAGCAGTGGACTTACCATTGGAATTCACAAAAAAAGATAGAGTCCTGTCGATAATCATTACACTATCAGTAAGGTTTGTAACATATACATTAAGTACTCCATCCGTGGAAAGAGAATGACGCACCATAATGGATGCACCGGCAGGTGCCTTAGGCTGAATTCCAGTCTTAGCATTACGCACCGATTGGTACGACACGGAAGAAACCGCTAGTTTAGTAGGCGAACACCCTGCAGCCAACAATACCAGCGGCAGGATCATAAGAAGAAGTTTTTTCATAAAATTATTTTTTATTAAACACCCAAATTCCTTCATCTGCAACACGCAAGGCCATGGTATCACCATTAACCCGACCTGTAACGAACATCTCTACAGTTCCATCACCTTCATTCATAAGCCCCAAAGAAATATCCGGATGATCATATTCATATATCATTTCAAAAATATCGTCACAGTGGTCATTCCATACAGCAGTATCATCATCCATGAAATAGATTGAAACATATATCTCGTCCTCACCCATAACATCACGGCACTCCCATGTGGTACCTACAAGAGAAATACTCTCAACAGTACATCCTGAGAATACGCATATATTGAAGACTATGCATAAAAAAAAGATTAAAGATCGTTTCATAGATATAATTAGTTTAGAAATTTTGCAGAATGGAGTCTGAATATGGGTTGCCAATCATTTGATTTGACAAGGCACAAAGGTAGAAAAATATTTATAGTATTGTGACACTCTGCCATAAAATCATATAGTATCTCCTATCAATATCCATCTCAACCACAACATCTGAAAAAGTTTTATCAAGACATTTGAAGTAACGAAAGGGCAACAGTATAGCACTGTATTATAATTTCACAGCTGTAACTTATTCCATTTTACAGATCTAATTTTGTTGTTTCATTAATCCCCTCATATCCGGGAAATCCTGTCTTTTTCGGATAATCTTCTCAGAATGCCCTTCCGCTGCTTCCCGGATGTGTATCTTTTCACGTCATTGCGAGGCTGGTTCTACGACTATGGCCTGCGCCTGATGCTAGTCTCGGCTCAACGGAAAATCCCGGTTGTTTTGCATTTGCTGCACATATGGCACAAAGCAGGCATAGCGAGCCCTTTGGCGTAGCTCGCGCAGCTTGCTTTGATCTTACCACCTTGCCAGTTTGGTACCTAGAACCACATGGTTTTACAAACCACTAATAATCAAGACATTACAAAAAGAGAACGCACTTAATACCCACCTTAGACAGGGGTACCGAGGACGTTCCAATTTCTTAGTTACCTAATATTCAGAGCATTATCATATGCACCCATTCTCGGTACCAAAGGTATTGGAAGCTTCCGGTCAGCTGAGCCGGGTGGCTCGGCTAGAAGGCCTTCCTCCCAGTAGGAGGTGCTAATATCGAACACTAATCAGATCTTACCAAAATTTTTCGGTGATTCCTAGTCTCATAGTGATTCATCAGCATCCGTTCTCTGTACTAAGATGAAGCTGTGATGAATGGGGCGACTTTTCCGCGACGCCAGATATAATTAAACATCATTGATACCTGAAAGGGAAAGGAGTATAGTTGCTGCACCAAGCAAAATTAATCCCTCTGGCAGGCCTGACATTATGGTTCCATCATAAGACGCAGGCCGTTCCGCTAAAGCTCCAGCCAGCGGATGTCCTTGTCGCGGCCCCAGTAGGATAGCTGACGTTTGGCGTAATGCCTGGTGTTGCGCTGGATGAGTTCGACAGCTCGTTCGAGAGTGGTGACAGGACCGTCGCCCGGGGTAGTCGGGCCCCAGCCTTCTGTACTCACCAGGCCGGCCTCATAATCAAACCAGTCGAAGATTTCCTTGTAGCCTACAGTCTGAAGTGCGGCAAGGTTTCGGTACTTGACCAGTGAACGTACCTCATCGACAAGACCCTCGTCAATCATCTGAACGACACGACGGTTGATACGGTCATACAAAACTTCCCGCGGACGGGTCAGTCCGATCTTTTCAACCTCGAAGTCACGCTCTTTCCGTGCCGCTGTCTTGAAGGAAGAGAAAGGTTTTCCCGTCATCAGGCAGACCTCCAGGGCACGCACCACACGCTGCCCGTTGGCAATATCTATAGTTTCATAGCTTGCCGGATCAATAGACCTTAGCTCCATGCGCAGAGACTCCACACCCTCCTCCTTCAGACGGGTCATCAGTTCTTCGCGCAGCTTCAGGTCGGCAGAAGGGAAATCGTCCAGGCCGTTCACCAGGGCATCCACATAAAAACCGGATCCTCCGGCCATCACAAGAGTCTCATGTCCCTCGTCAAAAAGCCTGTTGATAAGCTCCAACGCCTCAATCTCATATCTGCCGGCAGTATATAGCTGCTCCACCGTATGGGAATGGATAAAATAATGCTGAACAGCGGAGAGCTGCTCAGCAGAGGGCACGGCTGTACCTATTGTCATTTCCTTATATATCTGACGCGAGTCGCACGAAATTACCGGAGATCCATGCTTGAGTGCGAGGGAGATGCTGTAGTCGGTCTTGCCTACAGCTGTGGGGCCAAGTATGATTATAAGACGTTTCATATTAAGATCCTCACGTCGCTTCGCTCCTCAGGATGACATAAAGGAGGAGAAATCGCTCCTCAGGATGACAGAAAGGAGGAGAAATCGCTCCTCAGGATGACAGAAGGGATATTATTCATCATCGTCGTCGCCGTAGATTTCTTCGGTCTCGTCGTCTTCCTCCTCTACATCCACATCATCGTCATCATCGAAGTCATCATCATCCGGATCCATCTTCTTCTCGTCAGGAAGATCCTCGAAAGCAACATATCCGTTCTCGAACTCTACCGGATTAGGTCCTTTGGTCTCTACCAGGAGAGGATATATTGCATGCGGGCGCTCCTGAGCCTCTCCGTCAAATGTAACTATCACGCTCTTTACATTGGTAGTGTCATAGAAATATATGAACTTATCCTCGCCTCTCTTGTGGCACTGACCGGTAGTGACTGCATCTATAGTACCAAACCCGAAATCGGTAAATACACTATAGCGTGCTGCCACATTACCCTTGCTGTCAAACGCCTTGAAAAGGACAACCTGGTCCTGAGGGAAATCCATATCGGCCCTCATCTGCTTATGCAGACTATATAAAGAGGTGTTCTCCTTTACTTCATAAACACGCAGAAATCCCTTCAATCCGGGAAGTGTAACTTTATATCTCAGTATCATAGACAATTAGAATTGCGAAACTACATAAAAATAGCCTCCAGATATCCAGAAGCGAATTCAAAGGTAATAAAATTTTTCTTTCAAGCGATAAAATTTCATTTTCTTCGCAAAAATCACTAATTTTGATTTTCGATATGGACAACACTCAGATCCAGGATTCGTACAGGAGCATAGCCTCTGAATCAAGAGGCCTGTTCAAGGACAATGGAAGCCGATTCATTGCCCATGCCTATCCCGTTGAAACAGAAGAAGAAGTCAAGGAAATCGTCGCGGCGCTCAAGAAGGAGTACTACGACGCGAGGCATCATGTATATGCATACAGGCTCGGATATCTCGGAGACAAGTTCCGCGCAAACGACGACGGAGAGCCCTCCGGATCATCAGGACGCCCGGTTCTCGGCCAGATAGACTCCAACGGCCTGAGCGACATACTTGTGGTGGTCGTAAGATATTTCGGAGGAATCAAGCTCGGTATCCCGGGACTTATCAGGGCATATAAGACTGCTACTGCTGATGCCATTGCAAATGCGGAAATAGTAGAGAAGATAGCATCAAGGATGTACAGGGTGCATTTCGGGTACATGAGCATGAACAGCGTGATGAAGGTGTTCAAGGACATGGGACTTGAGCAGAAGAACCAGAAGTTCGACATGGAGTGTACCATGGACACAAGCGTGAGGCTGTCGCAGACGGACACCTTTATGGAAAGGATCACGGATGTGGAAGGATGCAGGGTGGAGGAATTATAGGAGATTGTCACAGCCGCTGCATGGCTTCGCAATCATGAAAGTAAAGAAAATTCAATTACACCAGATATGAAGAAAAGTTTGATATCAATCAGGGATTTCACCAAGGAGGAAATTCTTCATGTGCTTGAGACAGCAAAGGAATTCGAGCAGAACAAGGAGCAGAAGTTCCTCGAAGGCAAGGTCATAGCAAGCCTCTTCTTCGAGCCATCCACCAGGACCAGGCTCAGTTTCGAGACTGCCATCAACCGTCTCGGAGCCAAGGTGATAGGTTTTTCAGATGCCGCAAACACCAGCCAGAGCAAAGGAGAGACACTCAAGGATACCATAAAGATGGTGTCTAATTATGTGGACATGATCGTGATGAGGCATCCTCTTGAGGGAAGTTCAAGATACGCATCCGAGGTAGCTGATGTGCCTGTAGTCAATGCCGGAGACGGTGCCAACCAGCATCCTTCCCAGACTCTGCTCGACCTCTATTCCATCCTCCAGACCCAGGGCACTCTTGAAGGTCTGACAATCAACATGGTGGGAGATCTCAAATACGGCCGCACCACCCACTCCCTCCTTCAGGCGATGTCCCACTTCAATCCGAAGTTCATATTCACGTCGCCGGATGAGCTCAGGATGCCTAAGGAGTACAAAAGCTTCCTTGACAGCATGAACATCGAATATGTTGAGACCGACTCGCTGGATGCCCACCTGAATGAATGCGACATCCTTTATATGACACGCGTACAGCAGGAGCGCTTCACCGACCCTATGGAATATGAGCGCGTCAAGGATGTATACACACTTAATGCATCGATGCTTGGAGATGTCAGATCCAACATGAAGATCCTTCATCCGCTGCCCCGCGTGACGGAAATCGATCAGGACGTGGACGACACTCCTTATGCATATTATTTCAAACAGGCCGAGAACGGACTTTATGTCAGGATGGCTATTATTTCATACTTATTAGGATATCGTTAAACAGATCTCTCGACTTCGCTCGAGATGACAGAAGAAATCCATTTCACTATGACAAGAAAAGAACTGGTAGTAAGCGCACTGGAAAATGGCACCGTACTGGACCATATACCCGCTGAAAACGTATACAAGGCACTTGACATCCTGAACCTCAAGGGAATCGAAAGCCAGATCACGATAGGAATCAACCTTGCCAGCAAAGTTCATGGACAGAAGGGCATCATCAAGATAGCAGACAGGTTCTTCGAGGATGAGGAACTCAACAAACTCGCACTGATAGCACCGAATGCCACCGTGAATGTAATCCGCGAATTCAAGGTCGTGGAGAAGAAAAAGCTCTCCATTCCTAAGGAAGTGATGGGAATAGTAAAATGCCGCAACCCTAAATGTGTCACAAACCATCAGCCTGTAAAGACTTGGTTCAACACAGTACAAGAAGATAACGAAATCGCACTAAAATGCCACTATTGCGAAAAAAATACAAGCATCAAGCATGCATTTTAAAATAAACCATTACCTTTATAGCATATTTGATTAAAAACTATTAAAAAATACACATATGAAAAAGGTGCATAATTTCACAGCAGGACCTTGCATCCTGCCTCAGCAGGCTATTGACAACGCTATTGAAGCTCTTAAAGACTTCAAAGGTACTGGTGTTCCGGTAATATCAATTTCCCACAGGACCAAGGAGTGGGAAAGTGTGATGGATGAGTGCCGTACCCTCTGGAGAGAGCTTCTGAACATCCCAGAAGACTATGAAATACTCTTCCTCGGAGGCGGTGCAAGCATGGGATTCCTCTATGTGGCCATGAACTTCCTTGAAAACAAGGCTGCATATCTCGAGACCGGTGTATGGGCAAAGAAGGCACTCAAGGAGGCCAAGGGACTCGGCAGCGCATATGCAGTTGCATCTTCTGCAGACACTGTCTTCAATTATATCCCTAAGGACTATGAAATCCCGGCAGACGTGGATTACTTCCATATCACCACCAACAATACAATCTACGGTACGGAAATCCACGAGGACATGGACTCACCTGTTCCGCTCATCGCAGACATGTCGTCTGACATCATGAGCCGTCCTGTGGACGTAAGCAAATATGCTATGATCTACGGAGGCGCACAGAAGAATGTCGGACCTGCCGGCGTCACATTCTTCATTGTGAAGAAGGACCTTCTCGGCAAGGTAAGCCGATACATTCCTACTATGCTTGATCTTCGCACACATATTGACGGAGCCTCAATGTTCAACACACCTCCAGTCTTTTCGATTTTCGTAATGAACGAGACTCTCAAATGGCTCAAGGGAATAGGCGGAGTTGAAGCAATTCACAAGATCAACAGGGAGAAGGCACAGCTTCTGTATGCAGAAATCGACCGCAATCCGCTTTTCAAGGGTACAGCCGCTGTCGAGGACCGCTCCATCATGAACGTATGCTTCGTGATGGCAGAAGGCTACGAGAGCCTTCAGGACGAGTTCATGGCATTTGCCAAGGAAAGAGGCATGACAGGCATCAAGGGCCACAGGTCGGTGGGCGGTTTCCGCGCATCCATCTACAACGCATGTCCTAAGGAAAGTGTCGAGGCGCTTGTGGCATGCATGCAGGAATTCGAACAGTTGCATAAATAAACAGATCTCTCGACTTCGCTCGAGATGACAACACTGTCATTTCGACCGGGCGAAGCGAGTGGAGTTATCTACAAAGTCGCTGAAGGGACAGCGAAAGAAATCTAATACCGCATCATGAAAATCTTAGTAGCAACCGAAAAGCCGTTCGCAGCAGCTGCGGTAAACGGCATCAGGGGAATCGTGGAACAGGCCGGACATGAGCTCGTCCTTCTCGAGAAATATACAGACAAGAAACAGCTCCTTCAGGCTGTTGCAGATGTGGACGCCATGATTGTCCGCTCTGACAAGGTTACAGCCGAAGTCGTCTCTGCGGCTCCGAAACTAAAGATCGTGGTCCGCGCAGGCGCCGGATACGACAACCTCGACCTGGCAGCATGCACCGGGCATGGCATAGTAGCCATGAATACTCCTGGTCAGAACTCGAATGCCGTGGCAGAGCTTGCCATAGCCATGATGATATTCATGTCCCGCAACCAGTTTACCCCAGGAACGGGCATGGAGATAAAGGGCAAGAAAGTCGGCATCCAGGCATACGGCAATGTAGGACGTCTCGTAGCAGAGAAGGCCAAGGCCCTCGGAATGGAGGTGATGGCATATGACCCGTTCGTTCCTGCAGAGAAGATGGTCGCAGAAGGCGTGACTCCTGCCGAGACCCTCGAGCAGATGTATGAGCAGTGCAACTTCATATCCCTGCATATCCCGGCAATCCCGGCAACCATCGGCTCCATCAACTACGCTCTCGTGTCCAGGATGCCGAAAGGAGGATGCCTCGTAAATACAGCACGCAAGGAGGTAATCAACGAAGCCGAACTTGAAAAAGTTCTCACAGACAGGCCTGACCTCAGATACGTGACAGACGTGGCAGCTGTGCATCAGGAAGACTTCAACAGCAAATTCCCTAAGCAGGTGTTCGCAACTCCTAAGAAGATGGGAGCAGAGACCGCGGAGGCAAACATCAATGCCGGCATCGCAGCAGCACAGCAGATTTGCGACTACTTCGAGACAGGGTGCACAAAGTTCCAGTTGAATAAATAGATTGCCACGGCCCTATGGGCCTCGCAATGACGTGGAAATCTCAAACAACAAACCACTATGGTAAAGATCAGACCATTCGCGGCAGTACGTCCGCCAAAACAATACGTAGAGGAGGTGGCAGCAAGGCCATATGACGTCCTCAATTCTGCAGAAGCCAAGGCAGAGGCTGGAGAGAAATCCCTCCTACACATCACAAAGCCTGAAATAGACTTCGACCCTATCATCGACGAGCACAGTCAGCCTGCATACGACAAGGCTGTGGAGAATTTCAAGGCATGGCAGGAAAAGGGATGGCTCGTACAGGATGACAAGCCATACTACTACGTGTATGCACAGACCATGGACGGACGTACCCAGTACGGACTGGTGATGTGTGCACACACCGATGACTACGCATCAGGAGCCATCAAGAAGCACGAACTCACACGCAAGGACAAGGAAGAGGACCGAATGATCCACGTACGCATCCAGAATGCCAACATAGAGCCTGTATTCTTTGCATACCCTGACAATGCAGAAGTGAATGCCATTGTAGAGCGTTACATTGCAGGTGAGCCCGAGTACGATTTCGTAGCAGAGGACGGATTCGGCCACCATTTCTGGGTGATAAACGAACAGGCGGACATCGACCGCATCACTGAGATCTTCGCCGGGATTCCGGCATTCTATGTAGCTGACGGCCACCACCGCACAGCAGCTGCAGCCCTCGTTGGCGCAGAACTGCGCGGCAAGAATCCGGACCATACAGGAGAAGAGGAATACAACTATTTCATGACCGTGGCGTTCCCGGACAGCCAGCTCAAGATCATCGACTATAACCGAGTGGTGAAGGATCTTAACGGTCTCACTCCTGCAGAGCTGCTGGATGCTCTTTCAGAAGACTTCGAAGTCCGTGAAGAAGGTACTGAAATATACAAGCCAGGCAAACTCCACGAATTCTCCATGTACCTCGAAGGAAAATGGTACTCACTCGTGGCAAAGGAGGGACGCTACGACGATAACGATCCTATCGGAGTCCTCGATGTGACCATCCTCTCCAACCTGGTACTTGACAGGATTCTTGACATCAAGGACCTCCGCACATCCAAGAGGATAGACTTCGTAGGTGGCATCCGCGGCCTTGGAGAGCTCTCACGCAGAGTGGACAGCGGTGAAATGAAGGTTGCCTTCGCGCTTTACCCTGTTTCGATGAAGCAGCTCGTGGACATAGCTGACTCAGGCAACATCATGCCTCCTAAGACCACATGGTTCGAGCCTAAGCTCCGAAGCGGTCTGGCAATCCATAAACTTGCATAATACAGCACACTATTTTATTATCAGACCTCCTGCACTCACAGAGGAAGCAGGAGGTTTGAAAATTTTGAACCTGATGAAAAGACTGTTTGCGATAATCGCATTGATTCTTGTCGGCAGTATCTATATGACAGCTGACGAACTCACTGACAAAAGCGGGGAAAAGATAGGTTTTGTTTATAATGTGGACTTCGAGATGAACTTCGACAACAGGGAGTATTATCCAAGTGCATTCTCCAGTTCGATGACCATCTTCGGAGCACGCCTGACCCCATCTATAGGATTGTCATTCATACAGAAGGACGGCACATCACACCGTATCATGGCCGGAGTGGATGTAATGAAGGACTTCGGGGCCTCTCCCATATCTGAAGCACTTGCAGGAGGGAAGACCGACGAAACCTCATCAAATCTTAATAATCTGGCTCTTTTCCGGGAAATCACACTATACTATCATCTTGAGAAAAGATTCGGCGACACGGACATGTCCCTGTATGCGGGCGTATTCCCACGCAGAACAATGGAAGGCAGCTATTCACAGGCCTTCTTCTCGGATTCCTTGAGATTCTACGACAACAACCTGGAAGGTCTTCTCGTCAAATTCAGGCTTCCTAAGGCTCGGTTCGAAGTAGGCTGCGACTGGATGGGACAATTCGGACATGCAAGAAGAGAACGTTTCATGATTTTTTCATCCGGGGGGGGCAAGGTCGCTCCTATGCTTTCGTTCGGCTACTCCGGATACCTGCTCCATTTTGCCAACTCAGGCCAGGTAGGAGGCGTGATAGACAACATTCTGCTTAATCCTTACGCCCGGCTTGATATAGGGGAAAGGACCGGACTTCAGAATCTTTCATTTACGTTAGGATATCTCCAGGCACTCCAGCATAACAGGAAGCAAGTTGGATACTACGTCTATCCGGGAGGGATTCATCTGGACATCGAGGTCCGCAAATGGGATGTGGCAATAAAGAACATGACATACTATGGCACGGACCTAATGCCATACTATGACTCTCTTGATGCAGGAGGTAACAAATATGGAACGGAACTCTATTTCGGAGATCCGTTCTACAGGGTCTTTGACGACAGTACCACAGGTGCAGGCCTATATGACAGGCTCGAGATATGCTATGAACCTTCTATCGGGAAACATGTAAGAATGCGTATTGCAGCAATCTTCCATATGCACAACTTCTGTTATTCAGGATGTCAGCAAGTCGTAGGGCTTACCGCTTCGTTCTAGCATCGGATGAGACTTGCTTCTCCTTCTTCAGCCTCATATCTATAATATAATCCAGAGAGAAACGTCCGGGTCCGGTAAGATAGAGGATAACAAACACTATCAGATAGATCAATGAAAGTTCTCCCTCTGGCATCATTGCGTCGTGGACATCGAAAAACGCGACGGCCATGGCTATGATCATCGGCACAAGCATAACCCTTACCAGAAGTCCAGCCATCAGGAAAAGGGAACAGCAGAATTCAGCGAAAATACTAAGCATCAAGGACATATAGCTGCCGAATCCAAGCACATCAGGAAATGTCAAAGATAATTCATTGAAATTAGTCATCTTGTCGAGTCCGTGCATAAAGAAGAGCACAGCGAAGAATAACCTGACACAAAGGATAAGGAAGGAGACGCCCTTCCCTCTGAAAGTCTGGGGAAATAGAAAATTATATAACATAACAGTCCGTTTTAAAATTCAGAAAACTGTATTTCAAATTTTCCGCCAAACCGCATAAAACAAGACACCCCGTCAGAAACTCTGACAGGGTGTCGTAGAAGAAAGTGGCAGCTACCTACTCTCCCACCTGGTGGGGCAGTACCATCGGCGATGGTGAGCTTAACTTCTCTGTTCG
>CANBDX010000047.1 GCA_947367315.1 uncultured Bacteroidales bacterium
ATGCTATAGTATCCAACTTCCATCGCCCAGGCTCGACAATGCTCATGTCAGTTGCAGCTTTCGGAGGATACGAGAACGTGATGAAGGCATACAAGACCGCTCTCGAGATGGATTACAAGTTCGGTCCATACGGTGACGCCCTCCTTATCATCTGATAAAGGCAGTCGTAAAAGCATAAAAAAGAGCAAAAAGCATAAGAAAAAGCAAAAATCTTACGCTTGACATATCAGACCAGCTTTCAGGTATAGCTTGAAAGCTGGTTTTCATTTTACTTTGAGGCATGGAAAACATTGAAGAAAAAGCATGCCTGTGCGCACTTAACAGGATTTTCGGGTTTGAGCCGCGATATGGGCTCGCCCTTACAGCCCACCTCGGCAGCGCACGCGAGGTGTTCTCCCTCAGTCAGGAAGACCTGACCGCTCTGCTTGGACCGCATTCCAGATACAGAAGTCTGATCACCCCCGAAGCTGTCAGGAGGGAGGAAAGGGAGTTGGAGGAACTTGCAGACTCCGGAATATACTTCATAGGTCATACAGACGAATACTACCCTGCTCTGCTTAAGGAGTGCGAGGATCCCCCGGTCGGAATATACATAAGGAGCGACACACCGGCAGAACAGCTATGGAAAAAAGGGCAGCGAAGGATAGCTGTCGTCGGCACACGTGACATATCATCATACGGAAAGGAATGGTGCAGCCGCATTGTCAGCGCCATGGCGGCTACAGGAGCCAGCCCCATGATCGTCAGCGGACTAGCCTTAGGGACAGATATATGCGCACACATAGCCGCATTGGACAAAGGGATTCCCACGGTAGGAGTGATGGCAACAGGACCGGAAACAGTGTATCCGCAACGCCATAGGAAAATAGCGGAAATGATTGCGCGGACACCCGGATGCGCACTTGTCACCGACTATCCTCCGGGGACTGCCCCGATGCCTCTGCATTTCCTGCGAAGAAACAGGATTATCGCCGGGCTCAGCGAAGCCACCATACTGGTGGAATCCCGCATAAAGGGAGGAGGCATGATGACGGCCCGTCTTGCATCCTCATACAGCAGGGACGTATATGTACTGCCCGGACGGATCGACGACCCGCGTTCCCAGGGGTGCAACGAGCTGCTCGGCAGGCGGACAGCAGAGCCGATAACCTCATTGGAGAGATTGGCAGCAGAACTTAAGCTTGACATCAGACCTTCCGTGAGAAAGGCTTCCCTGCCGGCAGCTGCCGCCTCGAGATACTCCGGCAGACTGTCTGAGGAAAAGGTGGAAATGATGGGACGTATCCTGCTGGCCATACGCAGAGAGAGAGGCATAACGGTCGAGGAACTGGCAGAGAAAACCGGGATAGGCTATGCCCGCACGGCAGAACTCACAGGTATTCTGGAACTTGACTCGCTGATCACCATCGACCTCCTGCAGCGATGCAGTATAAATCCGCGGAACATATAAGAATCCTCCACGCTCTGGATATAAAATATATGCATGGAAAGAACCGTTTTTCGAAACAGTTCATTATCTTTGTAGGATATGGAATTCATAGATACACATGCACACCTCTATGACGAGGCTTTCAGGGATGAGGAAGACTCCGCAGTAGCAAGGGCAGTCGAGGCAGGTGTCCGCAAAATGATCCTCCCCGACATAGACTCGGAGACCCGTAAGGACATGTTCGCTCTTGCGGACAGACATCCCGGCGTGCTTTTCCCTTGCCTTGGCCTGCATCCGACATCAGTAGGAGCCGACTGGGAAGCGAGGCTTGCCGAGCTCGAAGGCTTCATGGACAGGAAGATATACGCAATCGGCGAAATCGGCATGGACTGCTACTGGTCCCGCGAATTCACGGAGCAGCAGCAGAACGCATTCCGTCTCCAACTGGAAATGGCATCAAAGATGTCGTTGCCGGTCATTATTCACTCGCGCGATGCTACAGACCTTATAATCAAAACATTAAAAGACTGCCGCCATCTAAATCCGAGAGGTGTGTTCCATGCATTCAGCGGAAGCATCGAGACATATCGCGAGATCCAGAAACTCGGCGACTGGTATATAGGGATCGGAGGAGTGCTGACATATAAGAAAGCATCAATTGCAGAGACTGTCAAGGAAATACCACTTGAAAGGATTGTACTCGAGACAGACTCCCCGTATCTGACACCTGTCCCCCACCGCGGGAAGAGGAATGAGAGCGCCTATGTTCCGCATATCGCACAGAAGCTCGCACAGCAGCTTGAAAAGGATATCGAAGAAGTAGCTGCAGTGACCACACAGAATGCCAGCAATCTATTCGGAATATGAAACCGGACATGAAAACCTTAGACAGTATGAAACATACAGAGAAATCGGCCATACTCCTGATATATACAGGAGGTACCATAGGGATGAAGGAAGACCCTGTGATACTGGCCCTCAGACCCTTTGACTTCAGCCAGATACTTGAAGAAGTGCCGGAACTCGGCAAATTCGCATACAGAGTGGACTCATATACATTCGACCCGCTGATAGATTCATCAGACGTGGAACCGTCCTTATGGAAAACCCTTGCTGCCCTGATTGAAGAAAGGTACGACGATTATGACGGCTTTGTAGTCCTGCACGGCACTGATACCATGGCCTACTCGGCATCCGCCCTGAGCTTCATGATAGAAGGGCTCACAAAACCGGTGATATTCACTGGAAGCCAGCTACCCATCGGAATGCCACGTACGGACGGTAAGGAAAACCTCATATCAGCCGTTGAGATAGCGGCAGCAAAGGACAGCGAAGGTCATGCAAGGGTGCCGGAGGTATGCATATATTTCGACAACGTACTTATGAGGGGCAACAGGACCTCAAAAATCAACTCAGACAACTTCAGAGCTTTCCGATCAGAGAATCTGCCGCCTCTTGCCGAGGCTGGAATCAGCATACGATACAATTCCGGTCTCATACGCACACCCTCCTCATGGGATGCACGCCCGGTCTTCCACAAGGAGCTTGACACCAGGGTAGCCATTCTGAAAATGCATCCGGGCATCACGCCTCAAGTGGTACGAAACATCCTTTGCGGCCCTGAAAGCAGAGCCGTGATCATTGAAACATATGGAGCCGGCAACGCTCCTTCGAAGAAATGGTTTCTTGACCTGATTCTTGAAGCACTGGAAATGGGAAAAGTCATCCTGAACGTCACCCAATGCCTGGCAGGAAGCGTGAACATGGACATCTATGCCACTGGAAAATGTCTGAAGGACGCAGGAGTCGCCAGCGGATATGACAGTACAACTGAAAGCGCTCTGGCAAAACTATTCCACCTTCTGGGAACGAGTTCTGATACGGATTCCGTCAGAAAGGGATTGGAAAGTGATTTGCGTGGCGAAATATCAAAATAATTATTGCCGATTGAAAATTAATTGCTAAATTGCACCGCATTTTGAGTATGCATGCATATTCTCATGCAAAACGGATATTAACTAAAAACAAATTCAATAACTTTAATTAATCAAACACACAAAAACAATTATGAAAAAAATTTTCATGTTTTTGGCAGTAATGGGCGTTATGGCCTTTTCTGCACAGAACGCAGCAGCTCAGGACGAGCAGCCTGCTGACACAACAGCAACTGAGGTAGTAGCTGAGACTCCTGCTGTCGAGGAGCTCCCTGAGGAAGTGCCTATGCACCAGGCCCTCAAGACCAAGTTCATCGAAGGTGGTGCAGGCTTCATGGCTCTCGTTATCGCCTGCCTTATCCTCGGTCTTGCACTCTGCATCGAGCGTATCCTTTACCTCGGATTCTCAAAGACCAACACCAAGAAGCTTCTCGCTAAGCTCGAGGAGGCTCTCAAGAACGGTGGCGTAGAGGCTGCTACTGAGGTATGCCGCAACACCCGCGGTCCTGTAGCATCAATCTTCACTCAGGCTCTCCTCCGCCTCGCTGACGGCCAGACTCTTGAGGAAGTTGAGAAGTCAGTTGTTTCTTACGGTGGCGTAGAGGCAAGCAAGATGGAGCAGAACCTCTCATGGATCTCTCTCTTCATCGCTATCGCTCCATCACTCGGATTCTTGGGAACAGTTATCGGTATGATCCAGGCGTTCGACGCTATCCAGGTAGCTGGTGATATGTCTCCAAACGTTGTTGCAGGTGGTATGAAGGTGGCCCTCATCACTACTGTCGGTGGTTTGATCGTTGCCGTTATCCTTCAGATTTTCTACAACTACATCCTTTCACAGGTTGAGTCCCTCACTATCGAGATGGAGGACGCATCAATCTCACTGATGGACGTTTTGGTAAAGTATCAGGAAAACAAATAATTGACCGAAAACAATGAAATACGAAAAAATATTAAAATGGATCCTGCTGGTGTTGTTCATCGTGGGTGTAGTATTCAGCTTCTACGGCTTTGCTGTAGGATTTGAATCCAACGGTGACGCCCCTGTGGACAATATCCTCTACTGCGCATATGCATTTGCTGCAATTACAATCCTTGCAGTGCTCGCGGGCGTTGTAGTGATCGGCGGCATCAACAATCCTAAGAGCCTTCTTAAGCTTTTCATCGGACTTGTTGCTGTTGCTGTTGTCATCGCAGGTGCATATCTTCTTGCTCCGGGCACTCCGGCTGTAGGATACCTCGGTGAGCCGGTGTCAGACATGACACTCAAGCTTACAGATACAATGCTGAATCTAACTTATCTCCTTTGCGGAGGTGCATTACTTTCACTCATTGTAGGAGCAATTGTTTCTGCAACTCGTAAATAAATGACATCATGGGTAAAAAGACACCAGAAATCAATTCAAGTTCAACGGCGGACATTGCATTCCTTCTGCTTTGCTACTTCCTGATGACCACTACAATGGATCAGGATATGGGTCTGCAGCGTCGTCTCCCTCCTATGCCTGACCCAAATCAGAAAGTGGAGGACCAGAAGGTTAATCGCCGCAATATCATCATTGTGAAGATTAACTCTGCCGACAGACTTCTTGCTGGTACAGAGCCTATGCACGTCAGCCAACTTAAGGATAAGATCAAAGAGTTCCTCACCAATCCTGCCGACAATAAAAATCTTCCTGAGAAAGAGGAGATTGAAATTGAAGGATATGGTCCATGCATGGTTTCAAAGGGTGTGATTTCACTTCAGAACGACCGTGGTACCAGCTATCAGGCATACATCGCTGTTCAGAACGAGCTTGTAAAGGCTGTGAACGAGCTTCGCGATGATTTCGCCATGGCAAACTACGGAAAGAAGTACTTACAGCTCGATGAAGACCAGCAGACAATCGTAAGGAAGGCTGTTCCTCAGAACATTTCAGAGGCAGAGCCTAAGGATGTTTCCAAGAAATAAAGGAGAATAGCAATATGTCAAGATTCAAACAGAAAGAGAAAAGGACAGTGCCGCAGCCACCATCGGGCTCACTTTCCGACATCGTGTTCATGCTGTTGTTCTTCTTCATGGTGACAACCACAATGCGTGAGACAGAGAACAAGGTAATGGTCAAGCTCCCTGAGGCATCAGAGGTTGCTAAACTTGAAAGAAAGGACCTTACTTCATACATCAACATCGGTACTCCTACAAGGAACCTTCAGGCTCAGTACGGTACCGAGTCACGTATCCAGCTCAATGACTCATTCAAGACTACCATTGAGATCCGTGACTTTATCGCTGCAGAGCGTGATGCGATGTCTGAGGCAGACCGTTCATTCATGACCGTTGCGATCAAGGCTGACGAGAACACCCGCATGGGTATCGTTACTGACGTTAAGCAGGAGCTAAGAAAGTGCTCTGCGCTTAAAATCATGTACACAGCTAGAAAGCCTGCAGAATAATCTGCAAATACATATTTAAAGAAGCAGTTCCTGATGGGACTGCTTTTTTATTATATAATAAGGTGGTATTTCGATAATTTTAGGTAAATTTGTAGTATTTAAAAAACAAGTAGAATTATGAAAAAAATAATGATTGCAGTACTGACAATATCAATGTCTATATTACTAGGTGGTTGTCAGATGATTCAAGAGGATAATACCAGACCGAAGTACATATTCCTGATGATTGGAGACGGAATGGGAACATCACATATCGATGTTACTGAATCATATATTTCATACAAAGCAGGTAAACTGGGAGGAGAGCAGCTTACAATGACACAATTCCCTTACTACGGATCCTGCACTACATTCTGCGAAAATCAGACAATAACATGTTCTGCTGCCGCAGGAACTGCAATTGCATGCGGACAAAAGACATACTATTCACGACTCGGATGTGACAAGGATTACAACAGACTTGAGAGTATGGCATATTATCTTAAGGAAGATGGATATAAAATCGGAATATTGTCCTCAGTACCAATCAACCACGCGACTCCAGCCGCTTTTTATTCAAGCATAAAAAGTCGCTCTGATGGATATGGAATCATACAGCAGATACCACAGTCGGGATTTGAATTCATAGGAGGCTCAGGAATTCAGGACCTGTATGGAAAAGACGGGAAAATGCTTAAGGCAGACAAATACCTCGAAGAGAGAGGTTATCAGGTATGCTTCGGAGAGGAGGAATTTAACGCGACAGCAGACACCTGTAAGAACATCGTTCTTTGTCAGTACAAGAACAGGGATGGAGAGCCTAGTACATATACCAGTGTGGACGATGATGATCCGACAGATATGAGCCTTGCAACAATGTTAAAGTTGGCGATCAAGCATCTCGGAGAAGACGAGCCATTCTTCATTATGTGCGAGGGCGGTGAAATAGATTGGTACGGTCACTCAAACATGACAATGCCTATGATTCAGTCTGTAATCAAATTTGACGAAGCAATTGCAGTTGCATATGAATTCTATAAGCAACATCCGGATGAGACTTTGATTGTGGTAACAGCAGATCATGAGACAGGAGGAATCAGCATCGGCCAGGGCGAATCTTGGTCAAACACATTCATTGACTGGACAGAGGTAGAAGAGAACTGGGAAAAGGGGAAAGACAGATATTTTAAAGATGCCAAGGCAAACCGTGAGTTCAATGAGGCATCACATATAGGTTGGACAACATCATATCATACTGGTGGAGCAGTTCCCGTATACAGCATCGGAAAGGGCGCAGAGAAATTCGCTGGAAGGATTGACAACACAGAGATCAAAGGCAAAATAATCGGCAAATAGTCCTAAACCAGAAATCATTGTAAAATTGTAAAACAAGAATATACATGGAAAACATTATCAGAACCAAAGTCAAAGACCTGCTTAAAAGCGAAGCAGGTAAGGATGTTCTTGCAAAAGGATGGGTAAGAACGAAGAGAGGAAACAAGAATGTGGCGTTCATCGCCCTTAATGACGGTTCTACTATCAATAATATCCAGATCGTAGTAGATAAGACCCCAGAGAACGAGGCAGTGCTTGCCAAGGTAACAACAGGAGCCTGCATAGCCGTATGGGGAAAGCTCGTTGAATCTGTAGGAGGCGGTCAGGCCACCGAGATCCAAGCTACTGAGATAGAGGTATATGGAGAATGCGACCCTGTACGCTACCCTCTCCAGAAGAAGGACACCTCATTCGAATTCCTCAGGACCGTTGCTCACCTCCGTCCGAGGACCAACACATTCGGAGCGATCTACCGTGTGCGTAACCAGATGGCATATGCAATCCACAAGTTCTTCCATGATAAGGGATTCGTATATATGCATACTCCACTCATCACTGCATCAGACTGTGAGGGAGCAGGACAGATGTTCCGCGTGACTACACTCGACATGGACAACCTTCCTCGCAACAAGAAGGGCGGCATCGACTACACCAAGGACTTCTTCGGAAAGGAGACCAGCCTCACGGTGAGCGGTCAGCTTGAAGGCGAACTCGGAGCTCTTGCTCTTGGCGAAATCTACACATTCGGACCGACATTCCGTGCAGAGAACTCAAACACTCCACGTCACCTTGCGGAATTCTGGATGATCGAGCCTGAAATGGCATTCTATGACATCAAGGACAACATGGACCTCGCAGAGGAGTTCATCAAGTATCTCGTTAAATACGCCCTGGACAACTGCCGTGAGGACATCCAGTTCCTCAACGACAGATACGACAATGAGCTCATAGCACGTCTCGAAGGCGTGGCTGACACTGAGTTCGTACGTCTTACCTATACCGAGGGTATCAAGATTCTCGAGGCTGCCGGCGTAGAGTGGGAGTATCCTGTAAGCTGGGGAACAGACCTACAGAGCGAGCACGAGAGATACCTCGTGGAGAAGCATTTCCAGAAGCCGGTTATCCTTACTGACTATCCTAAGGATATCAAGGCATTCTACATGAAGCAGAACGAGGACGGCAAGACAGTGCGCGCAATGGACGTACTCTTCCCTAAGATCGGAGAGATCATCGGAGGTTCAGAACGAGAGTCTTCTCTTGCAAAGCTTGAGGCTCGCATCGACGAGACAGGCATGAGCCGCAAAGGTCTTGAGTGGTATCTCGACACACGCCGCTTCGGATCGGCTCCTCACAGCGGATTCGGACTCGGATTCGAGCGTCTGCTCCTCTTCGTAACCGGAATGAGCAACATCCGCGACGTGATTCCGTTCCCTCGTACACCTAAGAACGCAGAATATTAAAATTTATCAAATGTCCCACAACTGCGTTACGGTCGTTGGGAAAAGCCTCATTACCACAAGGTAACTTCGATTCTTCCCATCTTCGCAAGCCTTGTTGTGAAACATTTGCTGAAATTTTAGACAATAGACAGATTATGTTGATTATAGGTATCGCCGGAGGCTCCGGCTCAGGCAAGACCACAGTGGTCAAGGCCATCACAGAACAGCTTCAGGAAAACGTAGTTGTGATTCCTCAGGATTCATACTACAAGGACCTGAGCCACTATACTGAAGAGCAGAAGAGGGTCCACAACTTCGACCATCCGGACTCCATCGACTTTGAACTTCTGAGGGCACAGCTCAAGGAGCTCCGGGAAGGCAAGACCGTGGAGCAGCCGGTTTACTCATATATCACATGCGGTCGTTCAAAGAACGAGACAGTGAGAGTGACTCCGGCTGAGGTCATAATCGTGGAAGGCATCCTCATCTTCACAGACCCTAAGCTCCGCAAGCTGATGGACATCAAGATCTTCGTGGATGCTGACGACGATGACAGACTTATGCGTGTGATGGCACGTGACATCGTGGAGAGAGGCAAGACAGTGGAATGGGTCATTGAGAGATATTCAAAGACCGTGAAGCCGATGTATCTTCAGTTCATAGAACCGAGCAAGCGCTACGCCGACATCATCATCCCTCAGGGAGGACACAACAAGGTGGCCATCGATGTGATTTCAGCCACTATCGAAAAGGCTCTTGCAGGATCCGGCAGGAAGTAACAGAAGAATCTTGTACACCAAGTTACCGGAAAATGCTGAAAGACCTTTTCAAGAAAGAAGACCGAGCAGGACTATATATCACCGTCATATTCCATCTGGCGGTGATTATTGTCTTGCTGGCCTATCAGATAGACTCCACTCTCAAGCGTGAGGAGAGCTTCGTGCTGGACTTCTCCAGACAGGAAGAAGTGGAGCGTATCAGAAAGGAAGAGGCCTTCAAGGAAGATATCAGCAGGAAACTCGACGAACTTATTTCCGCAGCAGGAAACATCCCCACCTCTGAAATACGCAATATAGCCGTAGACGCCGGTTCGTCCAGACTCAAGGATGACAGAGGCACAGATGCCGACAAGCTTTACGAAGACGCCAAAAGGCTCGCCGCAGACCTCAGGAATGGCCAGAAAGATGCCATAGAAGAGGATGCACGCGAAGAAACCGTAGAGATGCAGCATCAGAAGAAGTCCTCGGACAAGGACAAGAAAGAATACAAAGGCCCGTCTGTAGTCTCATATAATCTGGACGGACGCAAGGCCAGTCACCTCAAGATTCCGGCATACAGATGCCATGGAGGCGGCGACGTGACCGTCATTATCACAGTAAATCCACAGGGGCAGGTGGTGAATGCCAAGGTAATGGAGGAAATATCATCAAGCGACCAGTGCCTGTGCAGCTTCGCAGTCCGCGCCGCCCGCCTATCACGCTTTTCAGCCTCCACCACAGCGCCAGCACGCCAGACAGGAGAAATCCTCTACCGTTTTATAGCACAGTAGAGGATTCGGTCTTCTTAGATTTTAACTGGAGTGCAGTTAATTCCTATCTTACTAAATCTTAATATGAAATGTGCTCTGGTTTGGATATTCGACATAAAGTCATAGTAAAGGGATCTTCATGCCCATCCATACCACTAACCTCCAAAATCAACTTATTGCGTCTCATTTCTAAAATACGTGTACAATGAGATATTTCATAATGCAAATTACACTCACAATTAGGATTTCCAAACTCAAGACAAGAATACTCTGAGTCGGTATACTTATCACATAATAAATCTCCTATTATCCAATAATAGCCAAAATGTGACCGAAATATTGAGGTCGTTGAAAAAATATATTCAACATAACCATTCGGATCTAATACCCTCTCAACATTATCATAGAAAGCTACAACATCATTCGCAGCGAATTCAATTATCGTCCTTAGTTGATCATTCTGATTCATATCTGCATCAGAAGTAGTCTCAAGTTCCCAAAAACCTACAATTTCCTTTGAATAGTCTTCTATAGAGATTTTGCTATTTACAACAGAATCACATCCTGTACTAATCAGCATTGTCAATGACGCAATTGCAACAATAAATATCTTTTTCATAATTTTTAAATTAATTAATAGTTAATAATTAACAATCCGGGGAGTCCAAGATAACTCTTTTTACTTGTGGCATATCCGGGTACAAATGAAAAATTAAAGCATCCCAACCGCCATAAGAGCTGAGTTTCATCATAAACGGAACAAGTTTTGTCGCTATCTTATCAATATGTTCGTACCCCATATCCGATTGACTACCAGATAACCTAAAATCCCCTTCTCTTCCATACTGGTCTCTAATCGTAATAATTCTACTCTTCAAATAGTATGATCCTTCATCATGGGCCACAAAAGAAGTCTCACAAGTTCCAATCTTAAAATTCACTGGATTACCCATAATATCAACAAACTCATAACGATACCAATAATAACTATTGCCATACTGAGTTTTATACTCTATAATGGTTTCATCTATTCTATGAAGATAGCATAGAATAGCATCGTTCTTCGGCAAGTCAGAAAGTACTACTGCTTTCTTTACAATGCCATCTTTTGAAACTGAATAATACATATATTAAAATTCTTTTGTTAGTCATACACAATATAAAATACTAACTATCTCAACAATAGGAGCAGTAATTCCGCTTACCATATCAACGATTTGTCCAGTCTCACTAAAATCGAAAATCCTCCAGTAGGAGCCACGAGTACATAATATAGGAGAGATTATAACCGCTATTACTCCTACAATCATCACAACCTTACATTTCTGAATCTTCATTGTTGCGTGCTAACTGGAATCCTCAAAAACATCAACCTCATCACCATCTCTAAGGTCCTTTAGAGAATTGTATGGTGGAATTAACAGTCAGATGGTAAATCAAGTCCATACTCGGGTTGTATGCACTTAATACAGATCCACTTTCATTATTATCCTGCAACTTAGCAGAATAGAACTCCGTTACACCGTTATTATAACAATGAAACATCAAATTCTCTATCTTAAACACAGATGGCCGGTCTCATCCCAACCCCAGGATAATTAGTCTATATACAAAGAAAGTGTGAGGCTGACTTTCGTTTATCATGTTGAAGGTTGTGGAAAGACCCAAGCTAAAATAAACGACACAATACCCCACACTCGGATAGATATGGGATATCTGGGCACGAAGAATGTGCCCGTCCACACGGATCTATACGAAAGTGAGTGTTGTTCCGGACGTCCTTTAGCTTAGAAAACTTCCACATTTTCAACATAGGACTTGCGAAAAACACTTTCACAATATTTAATGCCTAGCATCAGTATTCTTCATACTTAACCAGGCATTGCAAATTTAGTGTTTTTTTCAAATTCGGGCAACACTCACATGGGGTATTATGTCAAGTAAATATCGTCTTCTATCACACAGTGTAAAACATGGCAGTTATGATAGTATGATTTATGCATTTGTCTTTGAAAAAAGTTGGAGATATCATTGATTATGGTTTATTTTGCAAAAAATTAAATTATGAATAGTATCGTAAAAAATAATAAAACATCTATCTTCCAGAAAGTGCTGGAGGATAAGCGTGCTATTCGTGACTGTATCCAGAAAGGAGAAAATTTAAAGAAAGTGGCGCAGGAACGTGGAATCAAATTTGCAACTCCCTTATAAAGTTCTGAAATCAGCGGAATGGGATTATACATTCACTACTAAGCATGGTATTATATATCATGCTTATTTCATTGATTTCAGCAGCTACCACCCAAACTTCAGAAATGTTTATACATTCAATATTGAGCCTGCAAGCAATGAACCACACCCGATAGATACTCGCATCGCATTAACAGTTGTATCTATTTTGATGGAATTCTTCACAACAAAAGAGAATGCCATGATAATGGTCTGTGATAATCTTGATGGAAAAGAGAAAAAGAGAGAGATTCTTTTCCAAAGATGGTTCAAAAACTACAACGATGGAAGACTTGTTCGATTTGACGCATCAGCTAACACAGAAGATTACACATTGTACGTCTCTATATACCTGAGAAAAGACAATCCTAAAATAAGCCAATTAATTCAATCGTTCTATGAATTAATTGGCAACGATATGTATCCTATTTAATAATCCGAATAATCAGTAGGATTGATTTTCTGTCTTAAGAGCAGTCTGGATGGTGTCGTCTATCGGAAGATAGAAACGATAGAAAGCTTCGTCTCCAAGCTTTGAGAATCGTCCTACAAGGGCCTTGAGCTGAGGCATCATATATGGTGCTGACTCTACCCACTCCCCTTTAGCAGGCTTTATTCCATCCACTCTGGAAGCGAATTCAAGGAACTGGCTTCCCAGATTGATATTGTCAAGATATCGGTCGAGCTTGTCGAAGTCATCGATTCTGGATAGCTCGGAGCGGTATCGGTCGAACATGCTTTGGGCGAAACGCATCTGAGTGGCCTTCTTGTTGGCCTTGATGAAGAATGAAGTCGCCTTGGTGGTATCCATAGGCACGAATACATCCGGGATGATTCCGCCTCCACCATAGACCCTGCGTCCCTTCACCGTGTAGAATACGGCAGAAGTGTCCACTTTCATGCTGTCTGCAGAAGTCATCTCTCCATGGGCATATCGCTCATATATGTCATATGCATAATCCTTGTCGTACGGTTTCTGGATGCAGCGGCCGGAAGGAGTGTAGAAACGCGCCACGGTCAGGCGGATGCCCGATCCGTCCGTAAAGTTCACCGGCTCCTGAACGAGTCCCTTACCGAATGAACGGCGACCGATTATCACTCCTCTGTCATTATCCTGGATGGCACCGGAGAAGATCTCGCTTGAAGAAGCAGTACCTTCGTCGATAAGCACAGCCAGTGCCACATCCTTCAGCTTACCGGTTCCGTCTGCATTATATTCCTGACGTGGACGATGCAGACCTTCCATATACACCACTCCGTCGCCCTTCTGCAGGAATTCATTGGACAACAGAAGCGACTGGTCGAAATAGCCGCCGGTGTTGTCACGAAGGTCGAAGACAAGTTTCTTCATACCCTGGTCCAGCAGTTTGGAAGTAGCCTGACGGAATTCCTTGTATGTGGTCCTTGTAAACTTAGACAGCTTTATATAGCCGGTGGTATCATCAATCATAAAGGCCGCATCCACGCAATGTACGGGTATCTTATCACGCACGATGTCGAAAGGTATGATTTCACTGCCACGCTTCACGGTAATTTTTACTTTGGTACCGGAAGGTCCCTTCATCAGCCTTATCATACTGTCCTGAGGCATCTTCACTCCAGCAATAACCCTATCACCAACACGTATGACACGGTCACCCTGGATAAGTCCAGCCTTCTCGGATGGACCTCCCGGAATGGTATTCAGAACCACTACGGTGTCATTAGGCACATTGAAGGAGATGCCTATACCCTCGAAGTTGCCGGCAAGCTCCGACTCTGACTCAGTTAGCTCCACAGGAGGAAGATATACGGAATGCGGATCAAGCTCTGCAAGGGCTGCAATGACTGCTGCATCGGTCATGGTCTTCATGTCGATGGTATCCACATAGTTCTTCTGAACCTCCTGAAGAATGAGGTTGAGCTTGCGCCAGCGGTTGTAGTCGCCGTCGAACCTCTTCTCCGGTAATATCTTGAATACAACTAGGGTAAGAAGCACTCCGAGGACTACGCCAAGGAGTGCGACTAATACGTTATTGTTGAGTTTCTTCATACTTAATCTACCTGTACCACTTCTATGCCTGCACGCCTAAGAAGATCTATTCCGTCTGTAAGGCGGTAAGGGTCTCTATATACCACCCTCCTGATTCCGGCCTGGATAATCAGCTTTGCACATTCCAGACAAGGGGACGCAGTTACATAAAGTGTCGCACCCTTGCTGCTGTTGCCTGACTGCGCCACTTTCGAGATGGCATTAGCTTCCGCATGAAGCACATAAGGCTTGGTCACACCGTTCTCGTCTTCGCAGATGTTCTCGAAGCCTGACGGAGTTCCGTTGTAACCATCCGATATTATCATCCTGTCCTTCACAAGGAGGGCTCCCACCTGACGGCGCCTGCAATATGAGTTACGCGCCCAGACGCCTGCCATTTCAATGTAGCTGCTGTCAAACTTTGTCATGGTCCTGATTATTTACGCTGATAAAGATATCTCTTGATGCTCTTCTTAGGAGTCCTCTCGAAGTCTTCGGACATTACCTTGATCCTCTTGAGTCTCGCATAATTAGGAAGTTCCTTATTGAGTTCCGGAAGTGTATCCTCAATATATTTCACAAATGCGGCCTGCTTCATTCCATCCCTTGCACCCTGCTGGAAGTCAGGATATATGAGTGCAGTAAGCCCGCCATCATCCTCAACCACGAGTGAATCCACCACGTAAGGCTGTGAGTTTATCACGGTTTCCACTTCCTCAGGGTAGATATTCTGACCGCTCGGACCGAGGATCATACACTTTGAGCGTCCTTTGATGAAGAGGCTGCCTTCCGAGTCGATGATACCCATGTCGCCCGTACGGAACCAGCCGTCCTCAGTAAACACCTCAGCCGTCGCCTCTTCATTCTTGAAATATCCGAGGAAGACATTCGCACCCTTGACAAGAATCTCTCCAGGCACGTTTTCCGGATCGTTCGAATCTATCCTCACTTCAAGGTTAGGGGCTGATTTTCCGCATGAATAGAGTTTCTCCACGCTCCAGTCATCGTATGTGATGATAGGTGCACATTCTGTCATACCGTACCCCACAGTGAAAGGGAAGTTGATCTTCTTGAAAAATGCCTCCACATCCTTGTTGAAAGCTGCACCACCAATGATGACCTCGTAGAATTCACCTCCGAAAGCATTCACAAGTTCTGTACGGATCTTGTTCATCACCACCTTGTTAAGCACAGGGAGCCTCATGAGCACCTTTATGCCTTCCTTCTCAAGCACTGGCTTCACCTTGCTCTTGTAAATCTTCTCGATTACCAGAGGCACGGCCACCACGATATAAGGCTTGACTTCAGCCAGAGCCTGCATTATTATCTTAGGGCTCGGGATTCTTGAAAGGAAATGAACATGCGCTCCGACGCTAAGCTCATAAAGAAGCTCGAACATAAGCCCGTACATATGTGCACAAGGAAGCATGGATACCACGCTCTTGGTGTTGTTCAGATCCGGAAGGACAGTCCTGGCAAACTCAAGGTTGGAATATACAGCCCTGTATGGAACCATCACTCCCTTTGAGAATCCTGAGGTACCTGAAGTGTAGTTGATTATGGCAAGTTCTTCTGCTGAATCCTCATAATAACTGATTGCCTCCGGAGTGAAGGCCATAGGGTATTTCTTTCCAAACAGCTCATTGAGATGCTCACGTGCTGCTACGATCTTCTCATCCCTGGCATAAAGGAGCCTGAATGTATTGACCTGGATAATGGCATGAAGGTCAGGCATTTCAGTCTCAGTAAGACCTTCCCATATCACGTCGTCCACAAAAAGTATCTTAGCTTCCGAATGGTTTACCAGATGGTGTATATTACTTGATTTGAACTCATGAAGAAGCGGAACAGGAACTGCTCCATATGTCATTGCCGAGAGAAATGCAACGGCCCAGTTAGCCTGGTTACGCGAGCATATCGCCACCTTGTCTCCCTTTTCAAGACCGCACTCCTCAAACATGATGTGCATCTTCTCGATCCTTCTCGCCACATCCCTATAATGAAGGGTAACTCCCTGATAATTGGAGATCGCCGGGCGGTCCCAATTCTTCTTGAAAGCTTCCTGATAAAGCTTGTTTACCGATGTAAATTCCATATCTGTCAAAGTTAAAGTCACATATTATTCTATTTCAGTTTCACAGTGCGGCGCTTTCCATCATAGCACTGTACGCTTACGGAAGTCCCGTCCACGACTGCCACCTCGCTGTCCGGGCGTATCTTCCTGTCGCCTGCCAGTGAAGTCAATGACTCACCGCCATAGAACGGGAATATCAGAGTCTCCACCGAAGTGCGGACCACCCAGAAATTATTGCCGCCCACGACAATTCGCTCCGGCAGTCCCTTGATTGTATGTTCGGATGTAATTCCTTTCCAGGATGCAGGTTTCTGCCCCTTGAGATTGTACATCTGTATAGTCTTGTCCTTATGAAGGACCATTATATTATATCCCTTTGCCCCAGTGAAATCATATACCTCAGGGCCAAGAAGGATCTCCTTGCCAAGGTCTATCGGAAATCCCCTCACAAAACGGCTCAGCCGATCTATGACATACACCTTCGATCCGGCTCCGAAGACATACTGGAGCTTCCCGTTGGCATAGTAGTCGATCTCACGTACAGTACCGCATATAGGCATATTGAAAGGCACACCCCAAAGGTCCTTGCCCTTCTCATCCTGCAGACATAGGGTATTATGGGAATTCTGATAGAAAAGATTGGTCTTTCCTGTGTGGGAGTTCTTCACCTTGAAAGGTCCTTTCGGTACGACCACAGTTGTATCGCGCTCAAACACAGGAGCCTTGGTCTTCTCCAGAGTAAGTTTCGAAAGGGTAAAGTCGAATTCCATTCCATGCCTGCCTCTGACTACATACAGTTCAGCCGGAGCAGCATCACACTCTTCGTGATATCTCGCAAGAAATGCCAAAGCATCAGGCATGATAAGTCCGGGAAGCCCGTCCCTGTCTTCAGTAAAGGAGAAATATGAAACGAACGCGGCATCCTTTGCGGACATCACATCCGGTCTGCCGGCATTCTTCATATATTCACGTAAAGTATAGGACAGAGCCTTCTTCTTCTCATATTCCTTTATGGCTGCCATGCTGCCGGTCACAATCCATCCGTCGATGTATGTAAAGCATGATTCATCCTTAAGTGCGAAAAGATTGCCGAACGAAGATGCCGCATAAGACGCGTATGGCCACGCATGCACCTCAGGAACATATTTCTTAAGGGACTTTACGTCAGTGCCCTTGAATATGAGGCTGACGTCACAATTATCCACCTTTATAAGATTCACTCTCTCGATCTTGCTGCCGAGAACAAATGAAGCAGTGGCGACCTCGCGGGTCCCGAGGGTACGGAAAAAGGCGTCAGGAGTAATACCCAGTCTGGCGCCAAGCTCCTTCTGACTGGCCTGAAAGCGCTGAAGTTCCTGTCGGGAATCAATATAAGCCTGATATGCAGACATATATGATTGAACATCCTTAAACGGGAGAGAAGCTGCAAACAACGTATAGGACGGAAGCATTGAAGCAACTTCCGACACATCCTGAGAGGACTTATTCAACGCGGTCATGAATTCAGAATCGTTCCCGTCAAAAAGGCAGATACCCTTCATGCACAGACCGTCCGAGCCCGATTTCTCTGTCAGAAGCACAGTCCAGTCGGCCAGAGACTCAAAGAAGGGAGCCCTGGCTGCAAGCTTACGGACAAGTATGCTCGAGAGAATCCTACCGGAATGTCGATTTGAGACAAAGACGGCATCACGACCTCCCGCAGCAGAGAGAGCATCCGTAAAGCCTTGTGTCTCAAGAATGGAAACATTTCTGGAAATATGCCTCAGGGATGACCTGAGAAGGGTTTCGGATTCCGAGATCAGGACCATTCCTTCATGCGATGCCGCAAACAGGTTCTTTTCCTGAGCTGCATCTACAAGGGACTGCACATCTTCCTGCCTGCGGCTCATATCCAGCACATATAGCGGCATCAGTCTGCCTGAATAGTGCATTGATACAGTCACTGGTACATCCGGAAGTTCCACCCCATCGACAGTTATCCTTGCCTTGTGGACATTGTCGAAGCTGCCCACAAGAACAGCATCCGAAGGAACAGCACACAAAAGCGAGTGCTTGCCCTCTCCGGACACCTTTTCGACCACAGCGCCGCCTTCATCAAATCCCGAGTACAGGAAAGCGACTGCCGCTCCTGTACCCAGAATAAGGACAGCTATGGCTGCAAGACAAAATATGAGTGTCCTGCGACTCATTATCTTACAGCGACCGCCTCGATCTCCACCTTCACACCAAGAGGAAGGGCTGCAGCCTGATAGCATGCTCTTGCAGGCTTGTCACCTGTGAAGTACTCAGCATACACCTCGTTCACAGCCTTGAAGTCAGCGATATCAGAAAGGAGGACAGTAGTCTTCACAACGTTGTCATAAGTCATTCCAGCCTCCTTAAGGATTGCTCCGATGTTCTTGAGGGACTGATGGGCAGCAGCCACGATATCCTCCTGCACCTTGCCATCAACAGGATTTACAGGAATCTGGCCCGAAATGTAGAGAGTTCCGTTTACTTCAATAGCCTGAGAATAAGGGCCTACCGCCTTTGGCGCATCCGGAGTTGCAATTACCTTTTTCATAATATTCGATTTAAGAGTTAATTTACATGTTTCAATAACATGCAAATATAATAAATTAAACCGAATTTTAAAACAGGAGCCGCACCTGACTAACGTTTAGTCCTGACCGTAGTCACAGCACGCAGTCCTCCGCATGAAACGGTGTATGACTGGCCTTCATTTATATCATACATAAACGCTTCGGCCGCGTCAGGAAAATTCGCCTGATATCGTTTGATAAGTTTATCGACAGAAGCCCCGACACCCACAGCAGACCTCGCCTTCTTCAGGAAATCAACCGCCACCCAGTATTTTGCCACTTTCTCTATTTCATTGCCCTGACAAGGCTGCTCAGCCCATATCGCAGCCATATACATATACATCCAACCAGCCAGATCGGGATTTATAGCCATAAGTTCCTGGCATTTACCATATGCCTCCACATATTTCCTTTGGGCAATCAGCGACATTATGGCATCCATATCACCTTTAGGATCAGGCGATTGCGCCCCGTTATCCGTCATTGCGGCTCCGCCTAAATACCCATTCAGCATATCAAGAAACGCAGAAAGGTCCTTCCTGAACTTTTCATCAGTCGTTTCCTTGGAACATTTGTATCCAAGGTCATACGCAGCCTGCACATCATTCCTGGTTATCTTGCCGGATTGATACAATTCCCCTGTCAATGCCATGTATTTAAGCACAATGTGTGAACGCGCATCCAGCTGCAGCTCGCCAGCAACTTCGCGGAGAATCTCCCATAATTCCAATGGTGAACCCTTCATAAAATTGACCATATCCAGTCCGAAAAGATTCAATGAACTCTTACGATATTTAGGGAAATACTCGATTCTCTCGGCATACAGGGTCTTCAACGAATCCAGCAGCTGCCGTTTATATGCTTCCGAAACATTTTGCGTCATCTGTCTTCTGAGCATGACGATACCCTCCGAGAGCATGCTGTATCGTGCACTCGGAGGGCACACCCTGTAAGCCTTCCTCCAATGAACGATGGCATCATCATAGTTCTTCTGCTTATAGTATTCTGTATAATATGAAAGATACCTTATACACTCGGCACTGTCGCGACCATACTTCCCATACTGCGGACCTGTCGTTCCGGAACGCAGCAGAGTAGGCAGGACACTACCTGACGCAGCGGATTGCTTCACTGGCTCAGATGCCTTGGCAAGAGTTCCATTTACTTCGCAGAGCTGACCCTCAATGATATTTATCGTCGAGGTCCAGTCGTCGTAACCATCCATCCGTATCTTCAACTCATGCCTGCCCACCAATGCTTCAGGCATATATATAGGAGTCTGGCCTATATTGGCTCCGTCCATATATACATCCGCCATCATAGGGTTTGAGGACACCTGCAGTATTCCATAAAGAGGAGTCATGGCTGAAAGTGCAATACGGCTTCCGTCCATATCGGACTCTACGTTCAGCGACTCCGTCATCGACTCATATCCATCCTTGCGGCATTCAACCGCATGGAGGCCCTTCATAAGAGTGCCCGTCCAGGTGCCATTACCTTTGAATTCCCCGTCAATCCATATCGCAGCCCCCTCACGGGACACAAGAGTCAATTCGGCAAAATTCTTCTCAAGGGCCGGAGACACAACCACCGTCTCGCCCTCCCTGACCTCGACATCCACCTCATAGCTGTTATACATATCCTTGACAATACGCACATTATGCATTCCTGGAGCCAAGGCCTCAGACAGTACGGGAGCCGTTCCCATCCTCTGCTTGTCAATGTAGACATATGCCCCGGAAACAGATCCTCCCTTCACCTCGACACGGCCGAAGGAAGGCCTCAGACTGACCTCTACTACCTTCTTGCCGGTTGTTTCACCCACTACGACCGTACCGGTTTCCGTATAATAGTTTTTTGCTTCAACCACATAATTATATGTACCATAACGGACAAGCTTCTGAGCCATACCGCCCGACACGAAAAGCATTTCATCGGCAAACTCCACCATCGCATCCTCAGGAGTAACCTTGAACACGACAAACTGCTGGAGATGAGCGGCACTCTGCAATCGTATATTGAAAAGCACATTGGTAGAAGATACCTCAATCTGTTCCTCAGCCACATCCTGCCCGGCCTGCACCTTTACGGTATGAGAACCGGCCGTCACATCAGGTATATTGATTGCCATATTCTGCCCGGTCTTTCCACGATATACTCCGTCCATCCAGACATCTGCTCCGACCTTGGCACACGACACAGCAACAGTAAGCTTCCGATCGGCCCAACCGTCCATCAGATAGACCATATTGCCCTCCGGAGTAATGTTCACGGTATTGGATTCACCCAGAGAAGGGTGCTTGATGTAAAACCTCACAGGACGTGCAGTCATCTCGAGAATGAGCCCGTTACCACCAGACGCCACCGTCCTTTTCATCATGACCACATTACCACCAAGTAGCTTGATCTCCACATCAGCAACATCCTCCGGAGTCATCCTGTCCAGCTTAAGCTTCAGACGAAAGCACTCACGATTCGATCGGTCTTTTCCGATAGGATCGATATTCACTCCACCAAGGGCATCCGTCTGCTCAAGGCGGAAAGAACTTTCGTCAAGAGTAAGGACACTTCCGGCCTGAGCTGAAAGTGAAAGCGAAAAGCTACAGAAAAGAATTACATGGAGAAGGATAGAACGCAGAATGGTCTTCATAAATTGCAGTCAGTTTATCAACCTGCAAATATAAACATTTCCGGCAACTATTCCATGATTCCGCTCAAACCATTAACCAGCTACACTCCAGGACTTTAGCCCTATTCGGGTACTTCCATGGAAGGAAACAAAAACAGGTAACTATCTGATTATATGATATATATCTATATATAAGGTTGTCGATTAAGGAGATTGCCACGTCGATTCGCTCCTCGCAATGACGTGTGCAGAAGGAGCTTGGATCAAGTGAAAATACTGGTTGGAAATTTAGTCATTGAGCCGCTATAATTAGCACCGCTTGAACCGCGACGCAAGAAAATCAGGCAAAAACCCTGCGTCGCGGACGAAAAACCGGCAGATGCGATGGACTGACAGTTTATCTGGGGAAGGAGCCTAAATCTCGTATGAACCCATGATGCAGATGTTTATCCGGAGAAAGGTGCAAAACAACCGGTATGATGTGTCTGTACCCCCCCGAGCACGGTAGTATGAACTGTGATGAGTATATTGATATTATGCGTGCTTAGCGGTGATCATTATCGAACCCCCGAGCACGGGGATGTACTGTAGCAGATGTGCTACGATGGTTAG
>CANBDX010000048.1 GCA_947367315.1 uncultured Bacteroidales bacterium
GCCCTTTTGTCCTTGCGGACATTCCGGTATACATGATCTTTCTGGTCCTGGTGCCGTCACCGCCATATGTCGCCATATGACGTCGTGAGCTCTTGCCTCGCGGTTTCACCCTTACCCTTGCAGGCGGTCTGTTTTCTGTTACGGCATTCATAAGATTACTCCCATCTGTGCTTTCCACAGCAGGATGCCCTTTCCAGTCCGGACTTTCCTCTGATGCGGCAGCATCAGCGACAAGTCATTCTACCTATATGTCAATGAACTATTTGTATCCGAGCTTGCGCTCCATTCTGTCATTTTGCCTGTTCATCCTCTCCACCTCCTTGATGAGGGCAGGAGTGATGTCTTCACAATGCTTGTGGCACTGCATAGACTTAGAGTACATTCTTCCGATGCAGAAGTTGCTGTGGGTGCATCCGCTGCAATGCTTTTCATCAGCCATCATCTTGTTTACGAAATCCGTATCCTCGAGCACGGCACGTCCCATCTGTATCATAGGGAACCCATTTGCAAGAGCCTCGTCGGCGGTTTCACGCGATACCACACCTCCTACATATACGAATGGAAAGTCCGGCATAGCCTCACGGAACCTGAGTGCGTCTTCCATGAAGTACAGCTTCTTGAAAGGAACGGTAGGTGCAACTATTTTGCCTCCGAGCAGTACGCCGAGCTTCAGCCACCATTTGCTCCATGGGAAGTAATGGACAATGGTCTTTACCGGGAACTGTCCGCGCATCACATACTGCGGATGGCGGCTTACGAATCCGCCGGAAAGAACTATCGCCTCCACTCCGAGGTTACGGAGTTCCTTTGCCACTTCAATGAGCTCCTCCACTTCCTGGCCACCCTTGAATCCGTCCCGTGTATTAAGCTTTGCGAAAATAGCCACCTTGCCTTTGCCTGCTGCTACAGCCTTGCTGACGCACATCTTCATGAAACGCATCCTGTTTTCAAGGCTGCCACCGAACTCGTCACGTCTCTTATTGGTATAAG
The DNA here is from genome assembly GCA_947367315.1 of uncultured Bacteroidales bacterium. Taxonomy (GTDB): domain Bacteria; phylum Bacteroidota; class Bacteroidia; order Bacteroidales; family UBA932; genus Cryptobacteroides. The sequence goes on from CANBDX010000048.1 coordinate 991, forward strand.
GAGAAAGGAACTGTGATATGAGATATCCATGGCCGGCATGTATCTCCACAGCATCGAAGCCTGATTCTATCGCGAGCTCCACGGCCCTGCCGTATGCATCTGCCACCTCATTGATCTGCTCCATGTTCATCTGCTGAACAAATGTAGGGGAGTATAGGTTGAATCCGCGGCTGGCGCCGTAAGGTGTGCATCCGCATATGCTGCGGTGTGACATGTTGCCGCAATGTCCGAGCTGTATGGAGGCCTTTGCGCCCTCCGCATGAATGGCGTCAGTGAGTTTCCTGAGTCCTGGGACAATCTCCTCGCGCATCCAGAGCTGGTTTTCAAATGATAGTCCGCTCCTGCATACGGCTGCATAGGCTACTGTTGTCATTCCTATGCCTCCTCGCGCTACTGCCGTGTGGTAATCGAAAAGTTCCTTTGATGGTCTTTGTCCGGGGCACATCGCCTCGAATGCAGCAGACCTTATAGTCCTGTTCCTCAGCTCTATCGGGCCGATTCTGTATGGTGTAAACAATTGACTCATAATCTTATTACCATATGAATGGAATAATGTGCTTCTTATTCAGTCTGGTATATTCCTCGCCGAATTCATTTTCGTATTTTTCTGTCAGTGACTTTGCACGCGGACCGAGATTGGCGAAAGTCCATACAGCGAAGAGAACACCTGCCGGCGACCATGTGAGTATGGCATATCCTATCCATTCGGTAAGCTCTCCGAAATAGTTTGCTGACGTTACGTATTTATAGAATCCTTTGCGTGGAATATAATGCTTTGTGTCTCCAGGCTTGCGCAGGTGGCGTATTACATGGTCAGAATGGAGGTTGATGCCCATCCCTATGAAGAATATGACGGTTCCGATGAGGAACTGAGGACTCCGCAGCCACTCTGTAGCATACATGCCGGCAGGTGCCTCTGAGTAGAGCCATCCTCCGATGAGATATGCATTCAATGTGTTGAAAACAAGGCCCATGAGCATGATCGCAACCGGCATTGTGCTCTTTCCCCGCATCATCAGGGGAAAGATGAACGATCTCTGGAAATAATGCAGCAGGTACAGTCCGGCCATTATATAGAGGACGAGGTCGGAATTATCCGTGTCCGCTCCCGATAACGCATATCTGACGGTATAATATAGCAGGAATATGAATGCGGGTGCTTCCATGAGGACCCATGCAGGCTTGTTGCTTATCTTCGGTCCCCAGTTGGATGATGACAGATAGCCATATCCGGCCTTGAAGAAGAACAGGGCCACAAAGACTACCACGGCCATCACCGCCATGCATGCCATTATTATATAATAAATATTCATTCTATATATTGTAAAGGGTTGCAAAGGTAATGATTATTTCCTCAAGTTGTTTTTTTTCTCTACTTTTGTGCAACTTTATATGTCTTATATGCTATGAGAAGTGTTGTTGCAGCTGTATTGATGTGTTTCTGTCTCCTGTCATGCTCCGATGCTAAGGTGAAGATGTACGGAATAGAGGTCGTGGCGGAATATCCCCATGATACAGATGCCTATACCCAGGGTCTCTATTTTGATCAGGGACAGCTCTATGAGAGCACCGGCCTGCATGGAAAGTCTACTTTCCGAATGGTGGACCTCGAAAGCGGAAATGTTCTCAAACGCCTCGAGTTCGATAAGAAATACTTTGTGGAAGGCTCTGTACGCTACAAGGATAATGTTTATATTCTGACCTGGGACACAAGGATTGCTTTTGTCTATGATGCCGAGACTTTCGAATACAAGTCATCATGGAAATATCCGCGTGAAGGTTGGGGTCTCACAACTGACGGGAAGCAGCTCATAGCTTCCGACGGTTCGGCAAGCCTGTATTTCCTTGATGAGAATTTCGCTCAGAAGGACAAGAAGCTGGTGACTATAGAAAACCGTCCGGTGCGCTGGCTGAATGAGCTTGAATACATTGACGGTAAGGTGTGGGCCAATGTATATACATCGGACGAAATTGTCATTATCAATCCGAAGACCGGCAAGGTGGAAGGTGTGGTGGACTGCCGTGGGCTTCTTCCTAAAAGTCTCCGCAAGCCGTCCACTGATGTGCTCAACGGTATTGCGTATAATCCCGAAACCCGTAAGATCTACCTCACGGGCAAGAACTGGCCGAAACTTTACGAGATTAAACTTGTAGAAAGGCGTTAGGCTGTCAGCTTAGTATTCCTTTTCCTGCACGGTCAAGATCCACCTTGTGGAATTTATAGCCCAGGCGTTTCAGCTCGAGGGCTGCTCCGATTTTGTACATCACACGTACTGTACGTGCGAATATATGGAAGGCTTTCACCGTCTGATGCTCGATCTGTTCGTGCTGGATGAAGGTTGATGCCTTCTGGGCGCAGCAGAGCAGGATGTTCATTATCTGTTTTGCCTCTACAGAGTCAAGCGCAAGTCCGAGAATCTTCTGGACGATATGTTCGTCCATGTCGTCGAATCCTCTCGGGCCGTGAAGTGCTTCGTAGCTTTCGCTGTGATGACGGCCCCAGTCCTCGTCCCACCAGTGGGCAACTGCCATTCCTGCATATCCTGCGCAGGCAATTGCAAAGTCCGGGTATGTGTTCACCTCAGGAAGAGCTTCTGCGATATACTCCGGAGCCCATTCCTTCCATTTGTGGTCGATGTCTTCAGAGTTAAGCAGCTCTCCGTCCAGCATTCCAAGACTGGTACACATCTTCAGCATCTCCCTCAGGAGATTCTCTTCATATTGGTCGTAATACTGTATGCTTTCTTCCATAATGTTCTATGTTTTTCTATCAGGCTGCAAATGTAGTAATTTTCCGCTTCTTTATCACGAAATACCTTTGCGGCAGTAAAAAAGCTCGCATCACTGCGAGCTTTTTTGGTTAGTTAGTAGTGTAGTGTATTCCCTTTTGGGGATGATTAATTATTAGTGGTTAGAAACGTCTTGGTGACATAAAATTGTTATGTCGAATGCAAATTTATGCAAAAAAATGTAACATCCAAATAAAATTGGAGAAAATGTCCATAATCTTCGTGTCCGGTCACGGGGAGTTATTCAGAAAGAAGGTGTGGACGGAGAAGGCGGGTCCTTTCTATTGCCTGCTCATCCTGCCATTCCCTTATTAACTTCGGATTTCCGCTCAGGAGTACGTCCGGGACTTTCCATCCGTTGAATTCCGCTGGCCTGGTATAGACCGGAGGGGATACGAGACCGTCCTGGAAACTGTCGCTCAGGGCAGATGTCTCATCGCTGATGGCTCCAGGAATCAGCCTTACCAGGGAGTCGGCCAGAATTGCTGCCGGAAGTTCGCCTCCGCTAAGCACATAATCTCCGCAAGAGATTTCGCGGGTAATCAGGTGTTCGCGGATACGGTGGTCGATGCCTTTGTAATGGCCACAGAGGATGATGATGTTTTCCTTCAGTGAGAGTTCGTTGGAGATGTTCTGATTAAGTATTTCTCCGTCCGGCGACATGTAGATGACTTCATCATAGTCTCTTTCTGACTTTAACTCCTGGATCATGTTGTACACCGGTTCAAGCATCAGCACCATACCTGCGTCGCCTCCATAGCTGTAGTCGTCCACCTGCTGACGAGGACCTTTCCCGTATTTACGGAGGTTGTGGACATGAATCTCCACAAGTCCTTTCTTTATGGCGCGTCCTACGATTGAATGGCTGAGCGGGCTCTCGAGGAGTTCAGGAACTACTGTCAGAATATCTATTCTCATGGCTGTATTGTATTAAGCGATGTGTAAAAAAATATCTTCATCATTTAAAGTGAATGTAAAAAACATATCGGATATCTTAATTTCTTATGGCATCTGATTTTTTACACATCACTAAACGGGTGCAAAAATAACAATAAGATTCGGCTTTTACTAAAAAAATGGTATATTTGCGGATTGTTAAAATATAAACCAATAACTCCAATATTTATGAGTGATCCAATTATCCCTGATGTGGAAATGACATCAGATGTAGCAGTTGCCGAGGCTGTTGAAATCACAGAACCGGCTGTAAATTATTCAGAAAAGACGCTTGCAGAGCTGATTGCTGTCTTCGAGGAACTTGCAGGCAATGAGGAAAGGATGAAGATGGCCAAGGATGCCGAGGCTATCAAGGCTGCATTCTACAAGAGGCTTGCAAAGGAAAAGGCTGAGGCCGGTATTGCAGTGGCTGAAGTCGTGGCCGAGGACGCCGAAGATGAGGTGGAGACTCCTCAGGAAGAATCTGTGAGCACCAATCCTTTTACAGAGATTGAACGAGGCTTTAAGGAGATTTATGCTTCATATAAGAAGGAGCGTGCCGAATACAACAGGCAGCTTGAAAAGGAGCGTGAGCAGAATCTTGCCCTCAAGGAGGCTGTCATAGCTGACTTGAAGGCACTGCTCGAGAAGCAGGAAGATGTAAATGCAACCTTCCCTGAATTCCGTGATATTCAGAACAGATGGAGGGCTGTCGGACCTGTTCCGGCACAGAACTACAGAAATCTGAACGAGACATATCAGCTCTATGTGGAGCAGTTCTATGATATGGTGAAGATCAATCGTGAGCTTCGCGACCTCGATTTCAAGAAGAATCTTGAGGCCAAGGAGCAGTTTTGCGTAGCTGCAGAAAAGCTTGCTGAGAATGAAAACGTGGTGGAGGCTTTTCATGAACTCCAGAAACTTCACGAACAGTGGAAGGAATATGGTCCTGTGGCAAAGGAGTACAGGGAGCAGATCTGGGACCGTTTCAAGGCTGCTACAGCTGTGATCAATAGAAAGTATCAGGCTTTCTTCGAGGGCATCAAGGAACAGCAGGCTGACAATCTCCTGAAGAAGACTGCGCTTTGCGAGAAGGTAGAGGAAATCGCCGCTAGGGAAGTGAATGACTCTAATGAGTGGAATACCTTCTCAAAGGAGATAGAGGATATCCAGCAGGAGTGGAGGACTATCGGATTCGCTTCCAAGAAGGAGAATCAGAAGATTTACGACAGATTCCGCGCAGCATGCGACAGCTTCTACGGAAGAAAGAGGGACTTCTATAATAGTTATAAGGAAAGCATCAACGCCAATCTCGAAAGGAAGATCGCTCTTTGCGAGGAGGCCGAGCAGCTTAAGTCAAGCACAGAGTGGAAGAAGGCAACAGACCAGTTCATCAATCTGCAGAAGCAGTGGAAGGAGATCGGTGCCGTTCCACGCAAGAAGTCTGAACAGCTCTGGAAGAGATTCCGCGCCGCATGTGACGAGTTCTTTGCCGAAAGGGATAAGAATGCCAAGCCGGAGAATGACTTCTATGGCAATTTCAAGGCAAAGCAGCGTCTTATCGAGGAAATCCGGGCATATGAACTGAAGGGTGACGATTCGGATGCAGCTGCAATGCAGGAGTTCCAGAAGAAATGGAATGAGATAGGTTTTGTACCGTTCAAGGAAAAGGATAAGGTGGCTCAGGCATATAAGGATGCGATGGCCAGGTTCCCGTCACCGAACCGAGGTGGCAACCGCAGAGGCCGTGGCGGAAAGCCTCAGCTTTCTGAGAAGGAGCGTCTTATCCAGAAGTACAATCAGCTGGAGCAGGATGTGGTGACATACGAGAACAATATCGGTTTCTTCTCGATGTCAAAGAATTCGGAGCCGCTCATCCGTCAGATGCAGGAGAGAATCACTCAGGTGAAGGAGGAGCTCAAGTCTATAGCTTCTCAGATACAGGCGCTCAATGCTGCCGAAGAACAGGAGTAAAACATTGATAACAGATGAATAGAAGTAATACTATAGGAATAGTTCTGATTGGCCTCATCATGTTTGGTTTCATGTGGTATCAGGCTAAGCAGACGGAAAAGCAGATGGCAGTTCAGGCGCAGCTTGACTCCATCGCACGAGTGGAGCAGATGGCCGCGATGGCAATGGACTCCCTCAAAAGGGCACAGGGAATCGTTGCGGAAGGGGAAAGCGCTGGCGTGAAGGTGATGAATATGCCTGCCTACAAGGACAATATGCTCACCGAGGCACGTCTTGCAACACCTGAAGTGTACGTGCTCGCCAACGATAAGATGGAAGTAGGCTTCAATACGAAGGGTGCGCAGATATATTCCGTAAAGCTTAACGACTACAAGGCATACGACAGCACTGCCCTTTATCTTATCAAACCGGAGATGAGCCAGATGGGAATCTCCATCTTTGCCGGTGAGAATGTGAATACAAAGGATCTGGTATTCCAGGTGGCTGAGCATAATGACTCTACGATAGTCATGAGATTGCCTTTTGCCGGTGGCGGATACATCCAGCAGAAATACTGGCTTACCGCAGGAAGCTACATGATGCAGAATGAGCTTTCTTTTGTAGGGATGGAGAATGTCATTCCAAGGAACGTCTCGATGCTCGATATTGACTGGTCAGTCATTATTCCACGCCTTGAGAAAGGGTATAAGTACGAGAGGCAGTATTCGAAGCTTGACTATTATTTCTCCGGAGACAAGGCTCCAGAGGAGATGGCTGAGGGAAAGGATGACAGCGAACGCATAGATACGAAACTCAAGTGGTTCGCTTTCCAGCAGCAGTTCTTCTCGGCCATAATGACAGCTGGCTCTGAGTTCGCTTCTGCTGATTTCTCCGTTAAATATTTCCCTGAGGATGATCCTTCGCGCAATCTGATGGCATGTTCTGCAAGGCTTCGTGCCGATTTCCAGGCCGGATCTTCTAATGTCGTACTCCCATATGAGTTCTATCTCGGTCCTAATGACTACCGTACGCTCAAGGAATATGACATGCATTATGAACGAATCATTCCTCTTGGAGGTTCTCTTGTAGGATGGATCAGCCGTTTCGTGATAATTCCTATTTTTGACTTCCTCGGCAGGTTCATCACCAACTACGGACTTATCATCCTGCTTCTGACTCTGATTATCAAGACCGTGATCATGCCTCTGACAATCAAGTCATATAAGTCTTCGGCAAAGATGCAGGTTCTTAAGCCTGAACTCGATAAGATCAATGCCAAGTATCCTGACCAGAAGGATGCCATGAAGAAGCAGCAGGCCACCATGGACCTTTACCAGAAGGCCGGAGTCAGCCCTATGGGAGGTTGTCTTCCGATGCTCCTCCAGTTCCCGATCCTATGGGCGATGTTCAAGTTCTTCCCTGCGTCGATTGAACTTCGTCAGCAGAAGTTCCTTTGGGCTGATGACCTGAGTTCATATGACTCTATCCTTGATTTCGGATTCAATATCCCTCTTCTTGGAGACCATCTTTCGCTGTTTGCACTTCTGATGGCTGTGACAATGTTCTTCTATTCGAAGATGACCTCAGGCCAGATGTCGGATGATCCGAACATGGCAGGTATGAAGTTCATGAGCCTTTACCTTATGCCCATCATGATGTTCTTCATCTGTAACAGCCTTTCAGCCGCCCTCAGCTATTATTATCTTCTTTCCAACATCATCACCATGGTAACTACATGGATCATACGCAAGTTTGTGGTGACTGAGGACAAGGTAAGAGCTGAAATGGTGCTCAACTCCAACAAGCCTAAGAAGAAGTCAAAATGGCAGCAGAGGCTTGAGGAGGCACAGAAGATGCAGGAGCAGATGCAGCGTCAGCAGAGAAACGGACGCTAATCATTATGATAAAAGAGACAATACATAGATTGAAATCGGAACTGCCGGCAACTATAAAGTTGGTGGCAGTTTCCAAATTCCACCCATTCGAAGCTATAGAGGAGGCTTATGAGGCTGGTCAGAGATGCTTTGGCGAAAGCCGGCCGCAGGAACTTCTTGCCAAGGTACGTGAGCTCGAAAAGATCCGTGCCGAGAGGGGAGAACCTGATTATATGTCTGATGTGGAGTGGCATTTCATTGGTCATCTCCAGACCAACAAACTTAAGATGGTGCTCCCGTATGTAGATATGGTCCAGTCTGTTGATTCTGTTCGTCTGTTGGAAGCCATTGATGCATGGGGTTGTAATAACAATAAAGTTACAGATATACTTATCGAGTGTCATATATCTTCCGATGAGTCGAAGCAGGGTTTCAGCAGGGATGAATTGCTAGATCTGCTCGCATCCGGAAAGTCTTATCCGAATGTAAGAGTCAGGGGAGTGATGGGCATGGCTTCGCTTACAGAAGACGAGGCTGTGGTCAGGGATGATTTTCAACGTCTCCTGGACTTACATGACATGGTGGCCGACTGGATAGGCGAGAGCCATCTTTTACCACCGTATGCCGGTGATGAATGCGGGTGCGGAGAGATATCAATGGGAATGTCCGGTGACTATCCGATGGCTGTATCCATGGGGGCTACTATTATAAGAATAGGCTCGATTATATTCGGGGAACGCTCATATTGAGATACATCCAATTAAAAAGTCCACTAAAAATTTTGAAAAGTGGCATACTCTGTTTACATTTGCATGTCTATGTACCTTTTATACGCAATTTAACAACTTAATTTATACTAACGTTATGAAAAAGATTCTCTTTCTTATTGCAGTGCTTGCAGTAGCATCTTGTGGTTCACCAAAGGTGACTCAGACTACCACCACTACTACAACTACAGTTACTACTGACCTTTCAAAGTATGAGTCAGGACTTATCGAGTACGGTTATGCAAGAAGCCACAACAAGGGCAAGGCATACACTGACGCTCTTAGAAATGCTCAGCAGAACATTGCTACAAGACTCTATCGTGTTGTAAGTGCTGTTGATACCGACTTCGCTCAGGATACAGAGAACGGTGCAAAGCTCCAGAGCCTCAGCGAGAGATCATCGAGATTTGTAGGTGTTATTGACGAGCAGGTAGTTACAGTAAAGCTTGCTGGCGAGCCTAAGTTCACAAGAACATCTGATGGTATTTTCGAGTGCGAAGTAGAGGTCCTCATGGACAACTCACTCGTTGCAAAGGTACAGGCGGCTCTCTCAGAGGCAGCTATGTCTGACGATGATGCAGTACGCGTTAAGTTCGAGGAGAACAAGTTCAGAGAAGTGTACGAGAAGGAGCTTGCAGATTTCCGTAACCGTAAGCAGCAGAATCAGTAATTAAATCCAGTGGATATAAGATATGCTTAAACTTGGAAAAGCTGTCTTGTCTTCACTATATATCATCTTATTTTTGTCAGTTTATCACCTCAACGGTCAGTCTTTGACCGTCAATGATGTGATGACTGACAAAAATTATGTATGGAAAATGGGTGAAGGCGAGACTTTGGAGGATGCTGATAAGGCTGCTTTAAAGCTTCTTGCTACTCATTCTGCTGAGATTCTGGTGAATGACATGCATCATGTTGAGGAAGTCTTTACTGAACGTGGTGGAAACTATAAGGAAATCAGCAAGGATGATCTCGCGGTAATCAGTAATGTTTATCTTGAGAACGTAGGAAGGTTTGTCATTTCCGATGTAGATGGTGCCTGCAAGGTTGTCAGATATATGACTCAGGATGACTTTGCACACAGGTTTGACAAATGTATCGAGCAGATCAGGAATTATGTGAGGACGGGCCAGGATGCTCTTAAGGATAAACGTGCTGATGAAGCTATCAGGAATTTTGCATGGGCTTTTGCTCTGACAAAGTCATGCCCTGTAGACATCAAGATGGACGGAATCACTATAGGAATTCCTCAATACTGTGTTTTGGAGATAGACAAGATTCTCTCTAAGATAGACGTTAAGGTGATAGGTATCGCGGAGGATAAGGACCAGCAGACCTATCCATATCGTGTCTTTGCTGATCTTACATGGGAAGGAAGACCGGCAGAGTCTCTTACTTACCATTATTATGACGGAAGTGGTTGGGTATATGATCAGAAGGTTAAGGATGGACGTGTGGTCTTTGAAATGCAGTCTCTGGTGGATCCTTTTGATTTTCAGGTTGAATGTGTCTATATGAATCTGGCCCGCATGCTTGATCAGCGCGTTTCTGCAATCCTCGAATCTCATGAGAATCTCAGAAGTTTCGAAGGTGCATTCAAGAAGGTCCAGACAAAGCCTAAGGGCGTGAAACCGAGGACCGGGACATTCGATAATACTTCATCAAAGGTGACATCGGCGGTTGATACACAGCTCGAGGAGTCGCATAATACACAGTACAAGTTCACAATCGATACTAATGTCCCTAAGAAGGAACAGTATCTGGAAATGATGGGTAATGTTGAGAAAGCCATACGTAAGGGCGAGCTCGCATCTCTGAAGGATTATTTCACTTCTACTGCATGGGATGAATTCAATAAGATTGTAGCAAGCGGAAATCCACGCATTGTCCGTACTCCTGAGTACAGGATGATCAGGCTCGACACTTTGGTGATGTGCAGAAGCATTCCTTTGAAGTTGAAGTTCAAGGGAAACAACTCCTTTGTTGAAGATGTGAGTTTCCGTATCAGCACAAATTCCGACAAGATCGTGAACGTTTCCTACACCCTTGCATCCCGTACAGAGGATATGATTATGGCGATGCAGTGGGAAGACAGGGCACGTATCCTTCTGATCAACTTCCTTGAAGACTACCGTACGGCTTATTGTCTGAAGGATATCAACTATATCGATAAGATTTTCGCTAACGATGCATACATCGTTACCGGTAAGATTCTTAGCCCGCGTCCACCTAGGAAAGGTGATAGGGCTGATGTCGTAATGGACAAGGAGACAGTTGTTTATCAGACCAAATCGAAGGGTGAATATATCCATTCGCTCCGGGAAAGTTTCCGAGGCAAGGAATTCGTGAACATCCAGTTCGACGAGTGTAATGCAGCCAAGGGATATGACGGAAAAGAAGGAATGTATGCAGTTCAGATGCGTCAGCACTATTATTCCAACAATTATGCAGACCAGGGATGGCTTACTCTTGCCATTGACATGAGACAGGAGAAGGATCCGCTCATCAAGGTGAGGGTATGGCAGCAGGAAAGAAATAAGGATTATAGCGCGGAGACCATGATTGACAAGACTATTTCCGTTAGCAATCAGATAAACTGATCCAGATAGAAAACTTAATTTCATGAATAGAAAAAGATTCCTGTATTCATTAGGTATTTCGGCAGTTGTGTCTCTGATCCTGCTGGTTGTATGCTATGCGTATATGAATATGCCATATACATACGGCTACGGTGACAGTACCATCAACCAGATCTCATTCCTGAAGGATATGTTCAGGCCATCGAAGCCGGTCGATGATGTGATTGCGGTAAACGTTTCCTATGACAGGGATCTGATTCCATTCAATGATCCGCAAGGTATTCCGGCTGGTGCGATAGACATAACGGACCGTGCAAAACTTCTTGAGTTCATGACAAGACTCAAGAGGTGGGATAATTATAAATACATCCTGTGCGATATCCGTTTTGATGACGCCCAGCTGGTGACTCCTTACGATAGCGCTTTGTTTGCCTGCATTGCCTCCATGAGGGACATCGTGGTTGCTACGGAGGACCCTGATGTTGCTCCTGAACCATTGCGAGAAAAGTCTGCTGTGGCACAGTATAGGGTGCGTATGGCTGGAGATGATTTCATGAAATACAATTTCATGACTGATGGACGCGAAGGTATTGCGTTGAAGATGTGGAAGGAACTCACAGGAGGTACGTATGAGGAACATTGGTGGGGATATACGTGTGATGGAAAAATCTGTGTGAATTCGATTATTCCTGATATCCGGTTTGCATTATATGACATATATTCTCCTGAAGGGGACAAACTGATCTATCAGCTTGGAACAGATATCACTGATTATCCCGATGAATACGTAGAGGACTTGTTCGACGGTAGGATCGTTCTGATCGGGGACTGGCTTAAGGATGACCTTCATATGACGGTCAGAAGCAGTCAGCCCGGAGTTTCCATCATTTATAATGCTTTTCTATGTATTATAAATAACGAACATATCCTTCCTGTTTGGGTGTATATGCTCCTTTTTCTTACTTTCTTCATAGAAGCTATGTTTATGATGAAGGACTATTGGAAGTTCCAGGCTCCGGACTGGAAGATCGTGCGATGGTTCAGAAATCTTTCGAATGTGCATATCGGTCAGTTCAATGTCGGAAAACTTCTCAAGAATGTCCTTTCCTTCATTTCATACAGTACTCCTCTTGTGCTGGTATGTGAATTCATCTATCTGACATGCGGTGTCTTTGTTAATGCCATCATTATTGGTACTTTATTTTATGTAGCCTCTTTATTCATATGAGAAAATTATTCATCTGTTTAATTGTTGCGTTGTTCTGTTTTTCTGCGTATTGTGCAGCGGACGGTGACAAGTTGAAGATAATATATATCAATACTCCGGAGGTCGTTGTCGACGGCAAGAGTCTTCATGTCGGTGATACATTTGAATCTGGTGCCTGTATACGGTGGGACAACCCGCGTCAGGTGGTGAAGGTAATCAATATGACCACAAAGAAACAGCAGATTCTCAAGCCTGAGCCGATAGTAGTGGAGACTGAGCATTCAACTGCTGACTATATGAACCTGGACTATAACCTTTCCACGAGGGATGAGCTTCAGGCTGCTGCTTATTTTTTCCTGGAGTATGTGGATGATAACGGCAGTAAATATACCTATCCTCTTTCTGATGGATATTCCCTGTCTGAGATTCCGTCCAAGGTAGCGCTTCTATATTGTCATGCATATAGCGGACAGGATGCCCTGATTACCGATGATTTCATGGGATTCCTCAATGAATTCAGAAGTTCTGACAAACTCGTCTCATACGTTATCGATCATCAGGAGTATTGGGATATATATAAATGTCTGATGTGGACTCTGATGGACAGACCCCACTGTGACGTTGATTTCACTGTTGAAGACGTTGATTTCTTTAAATCTTTAAAATTCTAAAAGGATTATGAAGAGGATTCTTTATACCTTGATATCCTTAGTCTGTTTCATGGCCGCCTCGAGCGGCCTCTTTGCGCAAGGGGGCAGCACTCTTGTGCTTGACGAGGCTTCGTTTTCACCAGTGAATACGGATGCCATGACTGGCCTCAACATAGATCCGATTGCGAAAGACCGGTCAAACAGGGAGTGTGCGAGGGTGAAGATTCATGTGACCCGCATGACTGCTGAGGATATTGCAGGAATCAGTGTCAGGACAGTAGGTGGAAATATCCTTGTCATGAGACAGATTGCTGCGGCTGGGGGAAATGGCATCATTGTGGAGATGACAGCCCGCCCCGGCACTCGTTTCTATCTCCATCATGATATTTTCGGAGAATCGAATGTGGTCACTGTCGATCTTGAGGGCAGTAAGGAGTATAATATGGAGGCATGGTGCAACCTCTTCCAGACCATTACTGTCGCATGCGACCGTGTGGGAGCCGGTGTTTTCCTGGACGGACGTTATAAGGGTGTCATAGGCGATCAGGGCGTACTGGTGATTCCAGATGTCACTACAGGTCAGCATCAGATTAATGTTGCAGATACTTCTGACGAGGCGACCATGATGATTGATGTCTCCCGCTCTAATGTATATTTCAGTATTGCTTTGCAGGATTCTTCAGCTTTGCAGCAGTTCGTGCTTTTCAAGGTGGATCCTGCTGATGCAACTGTTGAATTTGATGGGGCTGTACTTCCGGTCAGTGATGGTACTGCTTCGAAGATGATGCGCTTCGGTACGTATGCTTATAAAGTTTATGCTCCCGGATATCATCCTGCAGAAGGTTCAGTAACTGTGAATAGCGTTGAACGCAGAAGTGAGGTGAATGTAAAGCTTAAACCTGCAGTGGGTATTCTTGAGATTAAGGATAATCCGTCTCTAAATGGTGCAGATGTTTATGTTGATGACAGGTATATAGGCAGGGCTCCGCTGACTACTGCCCGCATAGCGAGCGGTCAGCATAAGCTGCGTCTGGTCAAGCCTATGTACGAACCATATGAACAGGATATTACTATTTATGACGGAAAGACTCTGCGTATTTCTCAGCAGCTTGTACCTGCTTTCGTGAGTGTTACCTTGCGTGCTGTTCCTGGCGGCGAAATATGGGTGAACAACGAATATAAGGGAATTGCTGAATGGGCAGGTAATCTTTCAAAGGGCGCATGCAGGTTTGAGGTGCGTAAGGAGGGATACCGCACCGCTTATCTGTCAAAGGATTTGAATTCCACTGAACCGGTGACTATCAATCTTCCTGCTCCCGAGCCTATATATGGAAAGCTGATTATCAATTCTACTCCAGCTGTTGCTACTGTGGAGATTTCTGGAATGGCGCCTCAGGAAACTCCTGTCATCATATCAAAGATACTGGTAGGAAGTCATGAAGTGCGCATCAGGAAATCCGGATATCAGGACTATGTGACTACAGTGACGGTTTCAGAGGGAAAGACTGCTGAAATCAATGCTACCCTCACCAAGAGCGCAGATTCTACAAATGGTTCCACCATGAAATGGTCTGACTATATAGTCCAAGCTGAAAATGGTGATGCTGATGCTCAGAACAAGATAGGGCTCTGTTATGAATATGGTGATGGTGTTGCTCAGGATTATGCAGAAGCATTTAAGTGGTATAGTCTCGCGGCAGAGCAGGGGAATGCTCGGGCGATGAACTCCGTCGGGCACTGTTACTACAATGGCTACTCTGTGCCTGTAGACTATACTGAGGCTTTTCGTTGGTTCAAGAAATCTGCTGATGCTGGTAATAAGTCAGCTCAGTTTAATGTCGGACTGTGTTATGAGTATGGTAATGGTGTCGCCAAGAATTTAGTTGAAGCTGTTAAATGGTATCGCAAAGCAGCCGAGCAGGGGAATGCTCGGGCGATGAACTCCGTCGGGCACTGTTACTACAATGGCTACTCTGTGCCTGTAGACTATACTGAGGCTTTCCGTTGGTTCAAGAAATCTGCTGATGCTGGTAATAAGAAAGCTCAGTATAATCTAGGTGTGTGTTATGAATTGGGCAAAGGCGTGATAAAGGATATTTCAGAAGCGAAGAAATGGTACCGGAAGGCGGCTGATAATGGCCATGAGAAAGCCCGTGAGAGATTGCTTAATCTTTGATTTCAGATGTAACCAGACTGTTATGAAAAGACTTTTTACGATTATATCGAGCGTTTTGCTGATGTTTCTGGCATGTTATCCTGCCGTGGCACAGATAGGTAATACTATAGTGTTGGATCAGAATTCTTTCAAGGCTGTCTTCAATGAGAAGGACCCTCTTGCAGGTATCACGATAGATCCGATACAGAAGGATCGGTCTAACCGTCCTTGTGTGCGTATAAAGATACATGTGTCAATGATGACTGCGGATGATATTGCACTTCTTGAAGTTAAGGCCATCGGAGGTAATGTGGTAGTGATGAAGCGTGAGGTTGCCTATGAGAAGAACGGTATAATCGTGGAAATGACAGCAAATCCAAATCTGAGGTTCTATTTGCATCATCCTCGGTTCGGAGACTCCAACAGTGTGACTGTAAATGCGGAAGGAGATGAGGAATACTTGATGGAAGCTTATCTTCAAGGACTCCAGAGCGTAATGTTCTCTTCAAATGTTCCAGGTGCGAAAGTCTGGCTGGATGATGAATATCAGGGACAGCTGGATGCTTCCGGATCTCTTCCTGTGACAGGTATACCTGTCGGTCCTCACAAACTTAAGATGACATATGATGGTGGTCAGGAGCAGACTCGGGATATTGAAGTGTCAGACCTGAACTTCTATTTCAGGATAGATTTGTTTGAGGTGAAGAAGTGCAATATATTGTCTGAACCTTCCGGAGCGGAAATATATCTTGATGGCAAACACATAGGCAAGACACCTTTCTACGCCTATCCTCTTACTGCCACGACTCATGAGATTGAAGCTGTACGCGAAGGCATACGTGACATGAAGACCATTGATATCTCAGGAGTTTCCTCCGATATTACTTTTGATGTGCAGTCGTATGTTCCTGTTAAGATTTCGGTAACCGACGCTGAGAAAGGTGCAGATTTGCAGATTGATGGCGGTGAATGGCAGAAGGCTCCTTTCAATGGCAAACTGAATGTAGGAAGCCACAATTTCGTTGTACGTGGATATGACGGACATATGAAGAGCTATACTCAGCAGGTGGTGAAAGGAGGAGAGAATGCATTCAGCTATGAATGGCCTGGTGCAGGAGCATACCGAAACGACCGTTTCTGGTGGGGAGTAGGGGATTGGCTGTTTATGCAACCAGGAGTGGTATTCACGATGCCGGTAATGACATTCAATAAAGGATACGAAAGCGGATATGGCGGAATCATTGCCGTGAACCTATGTTGGGATGTGGATGAATTCTGGGATTGGGAAATGCAGTTTGCACCATATGTGAAATATACATCTACATTCAATGCTGGTAAATTCAAGACCTATGGTCAGCCGATTGAACTTGACTCATATACATGGAATAATGCATCCGGTCTGAAGTCCTTGAATACTACTTCAATCACCGCAGGTGTTATGTGGGGTTTTGGCCCGGTAATGCCTTATTTCGGTCTTGGATATGGTAGAAGAACTCACTATATGATTCACGGTAACGACCTGTATACTTCTCCAGACATGAGGTATGAAAACTGTGACATGGATTTAGGACTTGTATTAGGACTTGGACGATTCAAGTTAATGGCTGGAATGACCTTCCCTGGAGCGAATGTCTGGTATTCGGTCTATAATGTAGTTGATTATTCGTGGGATTATCTCAGATGGGCTGCGCAGGGAGCATGGAGATTAACATGCTGGTTCTATAGTCTTGGACCGATCTTTAACCTCATAGATCTTGCTGCAGGAGAAGATATGACCGGTTATTCAGATGTATTGGATATCGTAGCTCCAATGGCTCCTAACCCTATAGAAAGATCTAAGCATAAGACATGGAAATGGTTCCCCTACAACTTTGTGGAGCTTAATATCGGTATAGGATTCGCATTTTAAATCATCTGTTTCTGTAACTCTTCAATCATCGCACGTGCTACAGCTTGGGATGCCCCTGTTCCGCCTAGGAGAGAACGGATGTCTGCGTATTCTGACAGCATCTTTTCTCTGCGCACACTGTTTTCTATAAGTTCGCGGATTTCGGCAGCAAGTGCGTCTGCATTGCAGCCGTCCTGAATGAACTCCTTGAATGCGAGACGGTTCACAATAAGGTTTCCGAGGCTTATGTACCGTATCTTAACGATTCTTTTGGCTATCCAATATGTAATCGGATTGGTAATGTATCCTACAACCTGAGGGGTACCGAACAGTGCGGTCTCAAGCGATGCTGTGCCGGAATTCACCACAGCTGCTTCTGCGTGACGGATGATGGACTGGGTCTCTCCGAAGAGGATCTTTACATATTCTTTATTTTCATCCGTAATCCACTCCTGATAGTCGCTCATTGAGCGTGCTGGAGCACCTGCGATAATGAATTGATAGTCTGTGTATTGCGATGTCGCATGCATCTTCGCGGCGAATTCCGTGAGCACGGGCATCATGGTGCTGATTTCCCCCTTGCGAGAGCCGGCAAGCATAGCAATGAATGGCTTGTCTTCGATGCCGGTCCTGGATGCGAAGTCTTGACGGGTCTCGTTCATTGCCTTCGAACCGTCCACAGCATCGACGAGGGGATTTCCTTTGTAGATGTAGCTGATGCCTTTGGAATCGAAATACTGCTTTTCGAAAGGGAAGACTATGAACAGCTTGTCCACATAGGCTTTCAGCTTGCGTATCCGGCCTTCGCGGGATGCCCATACCTTCGGAGCAATGTAGTAGAATACTTTAAAGCCTGCCTTGTGGGCGAATTCGGCTATCTTGAAGTTGAAACCGGGGTAGTCTATGAGAATCACTACATCAGGCTGCCATGCGAGGATGTCCTTTTTGCAGAACGATACGTTCCCGAGGAGCTTGCGGGCTTTGGCAAGGACTTCCACGAAACCCATTACGGCTCCTTCCTTGTAATGACGGACCAGCCCCTCAGTGTCATTGTCTTTTTGGTGTCTGTGGCATTCATTCCATACGGTGGTCATCTCGTCACCGCCCCAGAATCGTATCCGTGCCTCCGGATCTTCTGCATATATACCTTTCATCAGGTTGGAACCATGGAGGTCGCCTGATGCTTCGCCTGCTATGATGTAGTATTTCATGCTATCAAAAATTGTATGTATAAAATTTTGTGAAAGTCAGTCAGCCGCCACCTATCACTCACTCTCACGATAAAAATCGTTTGATGTCGCCCTTGGACGAAAATATATTAAAGATTCTTACGCTCGCTTTCATATAAAATTATCGTGTTGGGCGTTTTTCTTAATATGCTGTTTCTCAAATATATAGGGCTTTATCGGTAGTCGATATTGACTACCCGTAAATGCGTAAGTTTTTGATATACGTTGAATTAGAAAATACGGTCGATTTTTGGCGCCATCCGTTTTGTCTCTTCGTAGTCAGTGCAGTCGATATTGTGTGCTACGATAGATATGTAACCTCCTGCAATGAGACGGTGGTCTGCGTTATCTGCATTGCGTGGATCGTCCTCAAAATCACCGACCATCATGTATAGGTCTTCGCCCTCTTCCAGGACAGGATTTGAACTCTGGCCTAACATCTCTGGTGTCAGTCCGTATTTCGCATAATGCTGCACATCCCATTCCTTGAATTCACGCACCCATCTGCCCATTCCCTGGACTCCTGTACGGATCCCTTTGATCTTTTCTGAAGGTATGTCCGGAAAATTGACATTATAATATATGCCGTGTCTTGAAGGCATGTCATCCATCAGTTTCTGGAAAATATCTCCGAAGTACTCCTTCACGCAGCTGAAATCAGCATCCGGATGGAGTGAGTCGAGTGAAACACCAATAGCAGGTATGCCGTTTAATGCAGCTTCGGCAGCCGCTCCAAGAGTGCCTGAGTAACAGGAGGCTGTCGCTGCATTGGAGCCATGGTTGATGCCAGAAACAACTACATCAGGGAAGTTATCCAGAAATAGTGTGTTCAGACCGAATTTTACGCAGCTTGCAGGAGTTGCATCCACATAATGCCATCCGTTACCAAGATTCTTATGCGCTATCTGCTTGAATCCCAGTGAGACAGCCATGGACATGCCTGATTGATGATGTTTTGGTGCAATAACAGTTACTTCTCCGAACTGCTTCATGATTTCGGCAAGGATCTGTATTCCTTTTGCCTTATATCCGTCGTCGTTTGTTAATAGTATGCGCATTTGCTATGTGTTGATTTTTTACAAAGATATATAATATATCCATAAATTTTTCTAAATTTGCACCGCTTTTGCGGATTTCGGTCCGTCAATAGTTGGAGGACAATTTAAAGTATAACTTTACATAAACATTTTTAAACGATGATTAAAATTGGTATTAACGGTTTCGGCCGTATCGGTCGCATGGTTTTCCGTGCAGCTGTTGAGAACTTC
>CANBDX010000049.1 GCA_947367315.1 uncultured Bacteroidales bacterium
AACTTACCCTCCCGCCACTGTCGTCATATCCATATAAATACGAAAGAAGGCGACTAAATCACTTATTAGTCGCCCCCCATTATAAGTAGTTGTCAGGATTTATCTTGAGAGTTCGAATCCGATGTTTATTCCGTCGTATGCACTTACCAAGGTAGCTAATGTCTTCATAGCATCACTGCCACCCTCTGAAGTCACCTTTCCAAGAAGATCGATAAAGTTAGCTGCCTTGAACATGAGTGAAAGTTCCTTGCTGCCGAGGTCTGTGATCACATCCATTGTTCCGAGCTTTGTCAGTCTTCCGAATGTAAGAGTGAGCTTCTTCTTGTCAGCCGACAATGTATATGTGCCTTTGATTTCTCTTTTCTTGAATCCTATGCTGAAGGTCTTGTCAGCATTGAATGTGAAGGAGAAAAGACCAGGAGCAACTCCTATTTTTGTTATGGTCTCGTCAAGTTTCTTCTCGATTGTCTCTACTGCAAGCTTTGCTGCAGCCTTCTTGAGGAAGTCTTTGCTTTCAAGTTCCACGGCGGTGCCGCTGAATTTCCATGTGCCGGTGATTACGGCATCTTCCTTAGAAAGGTCGAGTCCAGTTACGTTTTCGACCACATCCTTGATGTTGTCCTTATTGAAAAGGTTCTTGAGTGATTGGGCTGATGCTGTCTCGCTGAAGATGCATGCCGCTCCTGCTGTCAGGAGGATAGTGAAGATTTTTTTCATATAATTTAGAGTTTAATTATTCGTTTTTCCATCCCTGAGCCTTCATTGGCAGCTCCACTCCTTCCGGAGTAACCACCACTGCTCCCACTTCAGGTTTTGCAAGATGTCCTATTATATCGAATGTCTGGAAGTCGTGACGGAACTTGTCGTGCTTTCCTATAGGTATTGTAAAAAGGAGACGGTAGTCCTCTCCGCCGTTCAGGGCTGCAGACATAGGGTCTATGTTCATTTCCTTGCCAAGCTCAAATGTCTTTCCTGCAAAAGGAAGCTTGTCCACATATATCTTGGCTCCCATTCCGCTGTCCCTGACAAGCCTCTTCACCGCATCAGCAAGTCCTCTTGTCACAAGATATCCGTATGAAGGCATTATCTCGGCGGCTTCCAGCTGTGAAATAATCTGAGGATTTATCTTAGGCTTGAGATATGCGCCTATAAGATTCTTGTATGAATCCAGATCCGGCTGAGCCTTTGCATCTCCGCTCTGCTCGAACTTTCTCTTTTCTCTTTCCAGCACCTGGAAACCCATGAATGCCGCCCCAAGATTGTCTGACACACAGATGAGGTCCATGCTCTTTGCAGCCGGTCTGCGTTTTGCCATCAGCAGGGAAGTCTCTCCAGAAGATGATACGCTTATGGTAAGTCCGTTCGGGGATGGTACAAGGTCAAGAGAAACATCCTTGTAGCCATGTTCCTTTGCAGCAGTCACCATTCCTTCCCACACTTCCCGGATCTGAGCGAAATCAAGCTTTGATGAGATTCCTATCCTTACATCCATGGTGCGCGGATGTGCGAATTCGGCATAAAGCTCTCCTGTCACTGCCGTCACACATTTGTATCCGAGGTGCTTCAACGGGAAATATACAAGATCGAAATCGATTCCTTCGATGAACACGCGCGATTGCGTGCTGACATATGCTTTACCCGATGTCTCGAAGACACAGGTCCTGTAAGGCTTGTATGGTGTGCCTTCGTAGAGCTTTGCTATAGCTTCAACCCTTCCCAGATCTGAAAATCTTTCCTCTGCCATGTATATTGCCATTATTAGTAATCATGCAAACTTACATAAAATCTTCCTAATTAACGTCAGTTACCATGAAAACTTGATAATTATAATGATTATCCGCAATCCGTGCAGCATACATGCTTGGGCCGGGGCATGTGGCTCGCTCCGCAGGGAGCATGGGGTTATGCTCCGCTCGCTCACATGCCCCGGCCTTTCCCAGTCGCTAATAACACTGTACTGCTTGGGCCTGAAATGGCCAAAAGTCGCATAAGCGGTCATCAAAACAGCAGTAAGAATTGCAGCACACCTTGTGCATGTTTGGGGCAGAAGTCGCATAAGCGGTAAGCGAACAGCTGGCTTGATGAATATGTTATGTAAGTTACTGCACGGATAACGGATAATCACAAAAATCTTCTTATTTTTGCTCGTATATGTAATATTTATGATAATGAAGAGGATTTTTATGGTAGCGGCTGTGCTTATGGGATTATGGGCACAGAATGTTGCGGCAAAGGATAAGGATGGCGTCGAACTTAATGCCATGTCATATAATATCAGGACCGGCACAGCCAAGGACGGCACCAATTCATGGAACTTCAGGTATCCTGCCACCGCCATGATGCTGGAGGATGTCAGACCGGATGTATTCGGTGTACAGGAGGCTCTTCATGACCAGGTCATGTTCATTGACGAAATGTGCGAGGATTATGATTACGTAGGTGGAGGAAGGGATGATGGAAAGAAGAAAGGGGAATATACTGCCATCTTCTGGAACAAAAAGACTGTAAAGAAGGTTAAATGGGGAATGTTCTGGCTGTCTGAGACGCCGGAAAAGCCTTCCATGGGATGGGATGCGAAGTGCATCAGGACAGCCACATGGGCTGTGATGAAGCATAAGAAGTCCGGCAAGGAATTTTTATTTGTCAATACTCATCTGGATCATAAAGGTACAGAAGCCCGCAAGAAGGGTTTAGCTCTGATTATGTCTAAGATCGAGCAGCTTAATACATCTGGCCTACCGGTAGTGCTCACCGGAGACTTCAATGCAAATCCTGAATCACCTGTATTTGGCGTACTTGACGGCAGGATGGAGAATACAAGGAATATTGCTGCCAAGACCGACGACACCACTACATTCAACGGCTGGGGAAAGGAAAAGGGAGTCAAGATAATAGACCATATCTATGTATCAGGATTCTCATCTTGTCCTGAATACAGGACAGTGACTGAAAAATACAATGACCGTAAGTTTATTTCAGATCACTATCCTATAGTATCCAGACTTATTTTTTAAGCGGATTATATTTTATCTGCATCTTGTCCAGCTCTTCCAGAAGAGGAACTGTCACCGCTACCGTGAATTTTCTTGAAAGAAATTCGATCTTCCACCCCTTTTCTGGGTCTGTCAGGAACATGGTCAGAGGTGTGTTACCCTTGTGTGCCTTCAGCAGCTTTACGAGCTTTTCCCTGAATTCAGGGGAAAGCATAGTTGTGGATATGTTTATGGCGAATCCTTTCAGGTATGTATCTGTTACATTGCCCAGAAGCATTACCTTCTTCACCCTGAATGCGTATGGCGAAGTCTTGCCCTGTTCTCTTTCCTCCGGCTTGATGTAGTATTTCTCCTCGATGTCTCCTTCTATCATCACGGCATTATTCACCTGCAGGTGGGACATGAAGCTCTCGTGGTCCTTTCCGAAGAGTGCAAGCTCGTAGCTTCCGCCATAATCCTCTATGACGGTCTTTGACCAAGGCTTTCCGGATTTGTTGGTAAGCTCCTGTCTGGATGTTATGAATCCTGCGATGCGTTGATTCTTCCTCTTGTCCTTCTTCTCCTCGCATTCAGCTACCAGGGCGTTTATTTCGCTGACAGGGCAGCTGGTGAAATGCTCAAGTTCGAACTGGTATCTGTCGAGGGGGTGCGAGGAAAGATACATTCCCACCAGTTCCTTCTCGTATTTGAGTTTTTCGAGGATATCCTCCTCTCCTGTCATAGGCGGTATGTCCGGTCTTTCAGGTTTCAGCTCCTCTGCCTCTCCGAAGAGGGAAATCGAGCTTTCCATGGTGTCCTTCTTATAAAGTTCTCCATATCTGAGAAGCGTGTCTATAAAGAGTTCTCCGTTCTTTCCCGGGGTCATGAACTGCTTTCTCTGAATACCGAAACTGTCGAATGCACCGGAATGGAGCAGCGACTCGAAGGCCTTTCTGTTCACTGTGCCGGACATTCTTTCCACGAAGTCGTAGATGTCTGCATATACATCGTTTTCCTCCCTGTCTGCAAGGATGGCGCGGACGATGTTGTCTCCGAATCCCTTGATGCCTCCGAGACCGAAACGGATCTCGCCGTTATGGTTCACAGTGAACTTCGAATCTGACTCGTTGATATCCGGATTGAGGACCTTGATGCCGCTCTTCTTGCAGTCATCCATGATCTTCTTGATCTCGTCCATATTGGAGAGGTTCTTGGTCAGGTTGGCTGCCTGGAATTCTGCAGGATAGTGGGCCTTGAGCCATCCCGTCTGGTAGCTCACCCATGCATAGCATGTTGCGTGGGACTTGTTGAAGGCATAGGCCGCAAATTTCTCCCAGTCTGCCCATATCTTCTCCAGCACATCCTGAGGATGTCCGTTCTTTGTTCCTCCCTCGATGAAGAGTCCCTTGAGAGAGTCCAGCACATCTTTCAGCTTCTTACCCATCGCCTTACGCAGAGTGTCCGCCTGACCTCTGGTGAAGCCGGCAAGCTTGCGCGACAGGAGCATCACCTGCTCCTGGTAGACAGTGATTCCGTAGGTATCCTGGAGAGTTTCCTCCATTTCCGGAAGGTCATACACGATAGGCTGCCGGCCCTGCTTTCTTTCCACGAAGTCTGGGATATAGTCCATAGGGCCCGGACGGTAGAGGGCGTTCATTGCGATGAGGTCCTCGAAACGTGTAGGCTGGAGCTTTATCAGCCACTCCTTCATTCCAGGGGATTCGAACTGGAACACGCTGGTGGTGTCACCGCGGCTGTAGAGGGCATATGCCTCAGGATCGTCGATCGGAATGTTCTCTATGTCGAATTCGATTCCATGGCGCTTTTTGATGTTTGCCTGACATTCCTTTATGATTGACAGCGTGCGGAGTCCGAGGAAGTCCATCTTGAGCATACCCACTTCCTCGATATAGTGTCCGTCATACTGCGATACCCACACCTCTTCGCCGGTAAGCTTGTCATTGGCGATGCAGATAGGGATGTATTCGGTGAGGTTTCCTCGTCCGATGATCATTGCGCAGGCATGGACACCTGTCTGCCTGATGCATCCTTCCAGCTTTCCGGCATAAGTAAGCACTTCCTGTACTTCCGGAGTGCCGTTCTTCAGCTCTTCGCTCAGTTCTCCGTATTTCAGACAGTTGGACAGCTTAGGCTTGAATTCCTTGGTGACTTTTTTGCCGTCTTCCACCACAGTGGCCTCGAAAGGCTTGTCCGGAACCATCTTGGTGAGTCTGTTGGACTCAGGAATAGGCATATTGCTCACACGAGCCACATCCTTGATGGCTGATTTTGCAGCCATGGTTCCGTATGTGATTACATGTGAGATATGGTCTTTTCCGTATTTCTCCTCAATATACTGGAACACGCGGTAGCGTCCGTCATCGTCGAAGTCGATGTCCACATCGGGCATGTTGATACGGTCCGGGTTGAGGAATCGCTCGAAGAGGAGGTCATATTTGATAGGGTCTATATTTGTGATCTTCAGACAGTAAGCTACTGCAGATCCGGCTGCGGACCCACGGCCGGGGCCTACTGAGATACCCTCGCTGCGTGCAGCGGCGATGAAGTCCTGTACTATGAGGAAGTAGTCAGGGAATCCCATCTTGCAGATGGTCTTTAGCTCGAAGTCGATACGCTCCGCCTGCACGTCGGTCAGGGTCTCTCCGTATCTCCAATGTGCTCCCTTATATGTAAGGTGGCAGAGATATGCAACCGAACGGCAGAATTCCTCGCCTCGCTCGTTTCCGTTCTTGTCGCAGCGTCCTTCGTCGATTATATCCTTATATTTTTCGAGATATGAGTCTATGTCGGCAAGAAAATCCTCCGGAAGGTCGAATTTAGGCAGAATAGGGTCCTTGTCTATCTTGAAGCTTGTAATCTTGTCCGCCACCTCGATTGTGTTGGATATGGTCTCGGGATGCTTGTAGAACATGTCAAGCATTTCCTCTTCGCTCTTGAGGTATTCCTGCTGGGTGTATCTTAGTCGGTCAGTATCTGTGAGATATGCATTGGTGGTAAGGCAGATAAGGCGGTCGTGAGCCGGTCCGTCCTCCTTGCGTGTAAAGTGGACGTCGTTTGTAGCTACAACCTTTGTATTGGTCTTTGCTGCAAGCTCGAAGATACCTTCGTTGGCTATCATCTGTTTTTCATATACCTCCTGGGAGAGTCCCGGAATCTCGGTCTTATGCTGCTGGACCTCAAGATAGAAATCCTCACCGAAGATATTCTTGTGCCACATGACGGCATCCTCCGCACCCTTCATGTCTCCTGCTATGATTGCTCTCGGAATCTCGCCGGCAATACATGCTGAGCAGCATACGAGTCCTTCCGCATTCTGCTCTATTATTTCATGACTCACCCTCGGCTTGCCGTAATACAGACCTTCGATATGTCCGGTAGAACAGATCTTCATCAGATTCTTATATCCGGTATAGTCCTTTGCCAGCAGGATGAGGTGATAATATCCCCTATGATTGGTATCCTTCAGTTTATGGTCGTAATGTCTTGTCACATACACCTCGCATCCGATGATCGGCTTGACCTCGGGAAATTTTTTAGCCACCTTCAGAAATTCCTTGACACCGTACATGTTTCCATGGTCGGTGAGTGCAAGTGCAGGCATTCCAAGCTCTTTTGCACGTTCGAAAAGGCTTGAAATAGACGCCTGACCGTCAAGGATGGAATACTGTGAATGGACGTGAAGATGGACAAATGACATAGCTTTATTTTTTAGGGGGAACAAAGATAAATAATCTTGCCCTACCTTTCAAAAATATTCGTATCCCTTCTCCGAAGTTGCCGTTATTCTGACTTTGATCATTTGACCGGATTTTGGTCTTCTGTATAACATGCGCCCCTTTCCTTCCGCGACGCAAAGTTTTTGGCCGATTTCCCTGCGTCGTGTCCTGGTTTTCTTCCTCCAGTGCGCCTTTCCTTCCGCGACGCAAAGTTTCTGGCCGATTTCCCTGCGTCGTGTCCTGGTTTTCTTCCTCCAGTGCCCCTTTCCTTCCGCGACGCAAAGTTTCTGGCCGATTTCCCTGCGTCGTGGTACCGGGTTTAGCGTTTGCGTCGTGGTGTGACACTGAATGTAGTGTCTCGGAGACCATAAGCCATACTTCCGGAGCGTCAGTCAGAAAAGGCAAAAACATGACTGACGGTCCCGAAAGTTTAAATGATTATCCGCAATCCGTGCAGTAAAGATGCTCCGGCCGTAGTATGTGGCTCGCTCCGCGGGGAGCATGGGGGTTATGCTCCGCTCGCTCACATGCCTCGGCCTTCACACTGTCACTAATCAAGATGTCATTACATGCCGCAAGAACGAAAAATACGGTAAAACTCAATAATACTGTAGGGCTTGGGCCTGAAATGGCTAAATGTCGCACAAGCGGCAAGCAGATAGATGCATGCTTTTTGTCTTTCTGGTTTGATGAAAAAATTGGAAGTCATGAAAGGATGGATGTATATGATATGTATTATGTGTGCCGGGGCATGCGGGACAGAGTCGGGAACTTCAGACAGGGGCGGTGATAATCCTGTCGCGGTCAGAACCGTCGTTATGCAGAAGAGCACCGATATCCGTACGCGCAGCTATGTCGGTCAGGCGAAGGCTTCCCGCGGTGTCGTACTTCTTTCTCCATATTCAGGTACCCTTACCATACTTGAGGTGCGTGTGGGAGAGACGGTAAGCACGGGTGATGTTGTGGCTGAAATATATTCGGAAAGCGTCAGAAGTGCCTATGCGATGGCCCAGGCGACGCTGAGGCAGGCAGAAGACGGTTATGCAAGGATTGTCAAGGTGCATGACAGGGGAGGCGTACCCGATGCTAAGATGTCTGAGGTGGAAGCATCCCTGGCAAAGGCGCGTGCCGGTGCTGCTGCCGCAAAGGATGCCTTGGAGTCGTGTATGGTCAAGGCTCCTTTTGGTGGAACGGTTAGTGGCATATATGTCCATCAGGGTACGGATGTGACTGCCGCGGAACCCCTGTTAAGGATAATTGACCCGGCTGATATGGAAATTGAGTTTTCTGTTCCTGAAGGAGAATTGTCGGGGATATCGGAGGGTATGCAGGCTGTGGTTGATATCCCGGCTCTGGACATAGAGGGGTCTGATGCCGTGGTGGTGACAAAGGGGATCGAGGCATCCGCGGTGTCACACACTTACGGATGTTCGCTCAGACTTACAGGTCCTGTTGCCGGACTTGCACCCGGAATGGTTTGCAAGGTGACTCTCCATAAGGATATGAATCCTGATTATATCGTTCCGGCCCAAGTCGTACATACCGACCGTACAGGAAGGTATGTCTGGGTGTTGAAGGACGGAACGGTACGGAAGGTGCACGTCGTAACAGGAGGTTTCTCCGGAAACGGGGTGATAATCAGTGACGGACTTTCTGATGGAGACAAAGTCATCGGTGAAGGATTCAGAAAGGTCTCTTCAGGCATGAAGGTTAAGGAATTGGAGCGATGAAGGTTTCTCATGACATATTGAAAGGAGCTCTCAGGCACAGCAGGACGGTATATGCCGTAGTCCTGATTCTGATTGCAGTAGGGATTGTCGGGCTTGAGAGGATGAATAAGGACGAGTTTCCTACATTTGAGATAAAGCAGGGCCTTGTGGTGGGGGTGTATCCCGGTGCTGTAGCCCGGGAGGTGGAGACACAGCTTACGGAGTCTCTTGAAGAACTTCTGTTCTCTATTCCGGAGGTGATGCGTGACGGTACTTCTTCGGTTACGAAAGATGGCATGTGCTATATTTTCGTGGATGTGGATGTACCTCCGGAAAAGAAGGCCGAGACATGGGCGAAAATTCGTCTGAGGCTTGAGGCTCATAAGAGGTTCCTTCCTCCAGGCGTTGTTGCGGTAGCTGTTCTGGATGATTTCAGCGCGGTTTCATCCATGCTTATAGCCATGGAGTCCACAGACAAAGGATGGACCGAGATGAAATATTACGCCGATGAGCTTGCAAGGCGTCTGCGCAAGATTCCTGAAACAGCCGGTGTATCTGTAATAGGAACTCAAAGCGAGGAAATAGCTGTCATAATAGACTCCGAAAGATTGTCTGCTTACGGGATAAGTCCTTCATCCCTGATGCTTGATTATCAGAGTGCCTCCATTCCTGTTCCAAGCGGCACTTTGGGACAGTATCCGGTAAATGTGCTCAGTCTTGTCACAGATGAATACGGCATTGCGGAAAAGATAGTATGGACGGGACCTCAGGGAGAGACCGTGCGACTTAAGGACGTGGCTTCGATCGAGAGACGATACAGGGAGCCGTCATCATTTGTGGATTTCAATGGTAATACAGCCCTTGTCGTGTCAGTGGAGATGCGTCCGGACAATAATATCATAGCTTACGGAATGGCTGTGGATAAGGTTATTGAAGAATATTCCCGGGAAATGCCGGAAAGCATCACGATGACCCGCATCACCGACCAGTCGAAGGTCGTGCAGCGGTCTGTGCTATCCTTTCTCCGTGACCTTCTGATATCTATGGTCGTGGTGATATTTGTAATGCTTCTTCTTTTTCCGCTGCGTTCCGCCCTCATAGCCAGTTCGGGTGTTCCGGTCTGTACTGCCGTGACCATAGCCGTTATGTATATGACGGGAATCCCGCTGAATACGGTGACGCTGGCCGCACTTATCGTGGTGCTGGGAATGATTGTGGACGATTCCATAATAACCATGGACGGATATATGGACAGGATAGGGAAGGGATACACGGTGGAAGATGCGGCCGGAGGAAGCGCAAAGGAACTTCTGATGCCTATGTTCATGGCTACATTTGCGATAAGTGCGATGTTCTTTCCCACAAAGGCAATAATAACAGGTTACCTCGGAGATTTCATACGCTATTTTCCGTGGGTTATTGCAATAGCTCTCGGAATATCCCTTCTGTATGCTGTTTTTGTGGTCCCGTCTCTCGAAGTCCGCTTCATAGGCACTTCGGTCGTGGAACGGGAAAACATGTTCACCAGGCTTCAGCAGAGATTCTTTTCCTTTCTTCAGAGGATATATGACAAGGCTGTGGAGAAATGTTTCCGTCATCCGGCGTTTACCATGACTGCAGGTGTTGTTGCAGTGCTGATGGGAATAATAATGTTCACGCGTCTGAATATTCAGATGATGCCTCTTGCTGCGCGGGAGATGTTTGCGGTTGAAATATACCTTGAGGGCGGGAATTCTCTGGAAGATACGCATAATGTGGCGGATTCCATGCAGAAGATTTTGCTTTCGGACAGCCGCGTAAGGTCGGTGACGTCCTTTATAGGGACAGGTGCTCCGCGTTTCCATGCCACCTATTCACCCCTGCTTCCGTCCGAAGACTGCGCTCAGCTTATCGTGAACACGGTTTCTGAAAAGGCTACCCGTCAGGTACTTTCGGAATATGAGAACAAATACGAGCATCATTTCCCTTCTGCAATAATACGTTTCAAGCAGATGGATTATCAGACGGCTATACCTGTCACAGTCACCTTCAAGGGAAGCGATGCCAGGCAGATGAAACCGTTTGCGGACAGCCTGCGTACATTCATGTACGGCATGTCCGACTGTCTGAAATGGGTGCATGGAGACAGTGACGGGTATATTACGCATGTGGATGTAGCCCTGGACCCGGAAGAGGCTGCGGAACTGGGTGTGAACAAGTCCATGGTGTCCATAGCGCTGTCTGCAGCTCTTGACGGGAGGACGGTAGCCACGGTCTGGGAGGGGACATCGAAGATTCCCGTGAATGTGTATTCCGACATTATTGGGGACTCTTATGATGTTCTTGCAAATCAGCTGGTGCCTTCGGTCGTTCCAGGCATTTCGCTTCCTTTGCGACAGGTGGCCTCTCTCAATCCTTCGTGGGAGCTGGCGGCCGTTTCCCGCACTTCGGGAGAAGAATCGGTCAGCGTCATGGCGGATATGAAGTCGGGATACAGCCAGCCCGTGGCCATGAAGAAGATAAGGAAATATGTTGAGGATGAGATAGTCCCTTATCTTCCGGAGGGTGTGGAGGTGGAATATGGAGGTCTGTCAGCTGCAAATGCCAGGCTTATTCCCCAGATCGGTCTCAGCCTTCTTTGTGCAGTGGTTATAATTTTTGTATTCCTTCTGATTCATTTCCGGAAATTTTCCCTTGCCGTACTCACGGTGGTGTTGAGCAGCCTGTGTCTTTTCGGAGCTTTCTTCGGTCTTTGGGTGTTCGGTATAGATTTCAGCATGACGGCTGTTCTTGGTCTCATTTCCTTGGTAGGAATTATAGTCAGGAATGGAATCATCATGTTCGAGTATGCGGAGGAACTTCGTTTTGGCAGAGGTTATGGGGTGCTTGAATCAGCAATGGAAGCCGGCAAGCGCAGGATGAGGCCTATATTCCTTACCTCATGCACCACGGCATTGGGAGTGCTCCCTATGATCATAAGCGGAGACCTTCTATGGCTTCCCATGGGAGTGGTCATATGTTTCGGCACGATGCTTTCCATTGTGCTTATAGTGTTGGTAATGCCTGTCTCGTACTGGCTTATATTCAGAAAACAATGAAAAGGACAGTAATATTATCTCTTTCTTTTGTCGTTTCCCTGTCGCTTTATGCACAAAGGAATCTTTCCCTGAGCGAATGTCGCGAGATGGCTTTGAACAATGACGTTCATGTGAAGAATGCACATCTGGATGTGCTTGCTTCCGAAGCGCGTAGGAACGAGGCGATGGCTGAATATTTTCCGCAGGTTTCGGTGAATTCTTTTGCCTTTG
The DNA here is from genome assembly GCA_947367315.1 of uncultured Bacteroidales bacterium. Lineage (GTDB taxonomy): Bacteria > Bacteroidota > Bacteroidia > Bacteroidales > UBA932 > Cryptobacteroides. The sequence continues at coordinate 11,706 of CANBDX010000049.1, forward strand.
CGGCCTTGCGCCCCATGCTTGAGATAAGCGTCAAGGACATATTCGGAGAAAGTGCATTCAGCAGCGACCTGCAGGCAGCTGTAGATTATCTGGGACAGGAATATGGATTCTCTTCCGTATTTACTGCTCTGCAGTCGGGCTTTTCCGCTTCCGTGTCGGCTTTTCAGCCTGTGTATGCAGGGGGAAGGATAGTGACGGGCAACAGACTTGCCTCTCTTGGAAAGGATGCGGCGTTGCTGCATAAAGACATGACTGTCCGGGACGTTTTGGAAAATGTCGATAAGGAATATTGGAGAGTGGTGATGCTGGAGGCAAAGGTACAGGTGCTGGATGCCTCCGAGGACTTTCTGGACAATCTTGCAGGTGACGTCGAAACGGCCGTCGGTGCCGGACTGGCGCTTGACACGGATCTTATGCAGGTGATGTTGCAGAAGAACGTTTTGAAGAAGCAGCGTCTGTCCTTGAATGGGGGGCTGAGGCTTGCAAAGATGAATCTTTTCAATTCGATAGGTCAGCCTTATTCCCTCGTCCGTGATATGCAGGACAGTGTGAGACCGTATATAGATGATATAGTGCTGTCGGATCGGCTGGCCGGCCTGAAACCGCCGGAAGAATACTATGTAGATGAAGAAGAGGCGGTAGCTTCGTTGGAGGAAATGAAACTTCTGGATCTCTCGGTGGAGAGCAGGATCCTTGAGAGGAAAATGGCTCTTGGCGAGGCTTTGCCGCAGGTAGGGATAGGAGCATCATATGGATATGTACATGCAATGAACCGTCGTTTCAATGGTTTTGTCTTTGCCATGGTGCGCATCCCTCTTACAGACTGGGGTAAGGTTTCGTATAGGATGAAGAGGACGGATCTTACTCTGGAGAAGGCCCGCATTGACAGGGATTATATAGGTTCTCAGCTGCTACTCCGCAGACGAAGCCTTTGGCTTGACCTTAATGTGGCATGGGAACAAGTTGCTCTTGCCCGGGAAGACATGTTTCTTGCTCAAAAGACTGCCGAACGTATGCATGAGCAGTATGAAGCGGGACTTGTGACTCTTTCGGACCTGCTGCAGTCTAGAACGCAGATGAGTGTAAAGGCGGATGCCTTGATTGAAGCTAAGGCCGGGTATCTTTCTGCGCTTTCCTCCTATATTAAATAAAATTTCCGCTGACGTCAATTGTTTGACTGCCAGCGGGAAAAGTTATCAACAGATTATTTATTTCCTTACGAAGTGAAGAGCCATGTCGTAGTCCTCTCCTGTAAATTCTTTCTTAAGTTCAAATGTCATGTTGTCACCTACGATACTTATCGGAAAAGAGAGTGGTTCACCTTCGGAAGTCATGGTGAGTCTTGTGCCGTTTAGAGTGTATGTGAAGCTGCCGTTTGTTCTTTCGCCTTCGGAAGTCATTTTCATATAGCCTTCACCATTGGATTTAAACGTAATCTCCATTTCCATTCCTGCCTGAGCAAGCGGAACTTCAACGACCATCCCGTTGTCAGCTGTCATAGATAACTTTTCCGCTTCCCATGTTCCGACGATTTCATCTCCTTCACCTGTACATGAAGTCAGTCCAAAGATAGCTGCGAGGACTGAAATGATAAAAAATTTCTTCATAGCATTAATTATTTTAAGGGGCGACCTTCTGGCCGCCCCGTTTAAACTATTTGTTAGCCTTCTTTTCTGCTTTCTTAGTAACATCGTACATGATTGGTGTAGCGATGAAGATAGAAGCGTAAGTACCGATCACGATACCAAGGATGAGGGCAACTGCGAGACCTCTGATCACTTCACCACCGAAGATTGCAATAGCAAGCATTGTGATGAGGGTTGTCAGTGAGGTATTCATTGTACGTGAGAGAGTGCTGTTGAGAGCCTCGTTCACATTCTTGCCGAACTCTGCCTTAGGATGAAGCTCCTTGTACTCACGGATACGGTCGAAGATAACCACTGTATCGTTGATTGCGTAACCGATGATAGTAAGGATTGCAGCGATGAATGTCTGGTCGATATCCAGGCTGAATGGAAGGATTCCTGAGAAGAGTGAGAAGAAGCCGATCACGATAAGTGCAGTGTGTGCAAGGCCTACTACACCACCGAGTCCCCAAGTCCATCCCTTGAATCGGACTGCAATGTAAGCGAAGATTACGAAGAGGGCTATCACCACAGCGATGATTGCGTTTCTTGTGATGTCATTCGCAATTGTAGGACCAACCTTGTCAGAGCTGATGATACCGTTAGGGTTGTCAAGAGTAGATGTAAACTCTCCGAATGTGAGCTCTGTAGCGAAGAAGCTCTTCAGAGCATTGTAGAGCTTGCTTTCAACCTCTGCGTCAGCATCAGTAGATTCGTTCTCAACAAGATACTGGGTAGTTATCTTCATCTGGCTCTCGCCACCGAACTGCTTAACCTCTACAGCTCCGTCGAATTCAGCTACAGCTGCAGCACGTACTGCCTCAGCAGTCACAGGCTGGTCAAATCTTACAACGTAAGTACGTCCACCGGTGAAATCAACACCATATGTGAAGCCCTTTGTGAAGATTGATACAAGAGAGATGACGATAAGTGCTCCTGAAGCGATGTAAGCGATCTTTCTCTTTCCAAGGAAGTCCACATGTGTGTTCTGGAGGAAGTTTCTTGTAAGCTTGTTGTCGAAAGTCACGTCCTTGCCCTTTGACACTCTGTCATCGAACATGATTCTTGTGATGAATACAGATGTGAGGACAGATGTGATGATACCGATGATGAGGGTAGTCGCGAAGCCCTGTACAGGACCTGAACCGAATACGAAGAGAACCACACCGGTAAGGAATGTAGTGAACTGACCGTCGATGATTGCAGAATATGCGTTCTTGTAACCGTCAGCGATAGCCTTGCTCAGACCCTTTCCTGCACGGAGCTCTTCCTTCACGCGCTCATAGATGATCACGTTGGCATCCACTGCCATACCGAGTGTAAGCACGAGACCTGCGATACCAGGGAGTGTGAGGACTGCTCCGAATGCTACGAGTGTTCCGAAAAGGAGAAGCACGTTGCAGAGGAGTGCCACGTCAGCCACGAGACCTGCGCCCTGATAGAAGAGTACCATGTAGAGAAGCACGAGGAGGAACGCGATCACGAATGAGATGAGACCTGCATTGATAGACTCAGCTCCGAGTGAAGGTCCTACAACCTGCTCCTGGATGATGGTAGCCGGTGCAGGAAGCTTACCTGACTTGAGTACGTTAGCAAGGTCCTCAGCCTCTTCGAGAGTGAAGTTACCTGTAATCTGTGAGCTTCCGCCTGCGATTTCGCTCTGTACAGTAGGGTAAGAGTAAACCATACCGTCGAGAACGATAGCGATCTGCTTGCCGATATTATCCTTTGTCATGTGTGCCCAGGTTTTTGCACCTTCAGTATTCATAGACATTGATACTTCAGGGTTTCCGCCTGTGTTACCATACTGTACGCGTGCATCAGTTACAACGCCTCCATCGAGAGGAGCCTTGCCGTCACGTGAAGTAGCCTTGATAGCCACGAGCTCGAAGATGTTGCCGCCAGGGATGAACTGAGAAGCCTTGACAGTCCACATAGGCTTGAATTCAGGTGGGAAGAGACCCTTGATCTGAGGCATTGCGAAGAACTTGTTGATCTTTGCAGTGTCAGCATAGTTTGCATAACCGATGCATGCATTGCCTCTTGCGCCTGATGGCTGAAGTACAGAGAAAAGAGGGTTCTGCTTCTTGAATTCAGCTTCAGCAGCTGCATCGTTCTGGTTCTGCTGGAGTTCCTCGGCAAGAAGAGCATCCTCAGCTGCAGGAGCAGTCTCAACTGCTGCTACCTCGTCAGTTGCGAGAAGCTGTGCAAGTGTGCTGTTAGCCTCGTTAAGATATGCTTCGATCTCTGTGTTGTCATAAGTAGCCCAGAACTCGAGGGAAGCTGTTCCCTGGAGAAGTTTTCTTACACGCTCAGGCTCCTTTACACCTGGAAGCTCAACAAGGATACGTCCGCTGTTACCGAGCTTCTGGATGTTTGGCTGAGTCACACCGAAACGGTCGATACGGTTTCTGAGGACATTGAATGAGTTTGAAATAGCGCTCTCAGACTCGGTTCTGATCACTTCGATAACCTGATCATCTGTTGATTCAGGAACGATCTTGTCTCTCATTTCATATGTACCGAATACCTGTGCCAAAGGCATACCGTTGGAAGTCTCTTTCCAAGCCTCAGCGAAGAGGGTTATGAAATCCTGACGTGAATTCACGCTGCGCTCCTGTGCCAGAGCAAGTGCGTTAGTGAACTCAGGAGCTTCGTTTCCGCCAGCAAGAGCCTTCACGAGGTCCTTGAGCTGCACCTGAAGCATTACGTTCATACCACCCTTAAGGTCAAGACCAAGATTGATGGCTTTGGTCTTAACATCTTTGTAAGTGTATCCGAAATAGATTTTCTCGGATGAAATTGAATCAAGGTACCACCTGTTCTCCTCCTTGCGGATTGAATCAAGGTAGAAAGCCTTGTCAGCCTCAGCTACTTTGCCGAAGGCTGCTGTCTGCATTGCAGCCTCTGCCTTTGCATCTGCATACTTCTGGGCTTTCTTCTCCTCGAGGTTTGTCACAAGAGTGAATGAAAGCTGCCAGATGGATGCGATCAAAAGAAGAATCGCCACAAATCTGATTGCACCTTTACTTTGCATAATAATTTATTGTTTTAATGATATTTGTTTCTGCCAATGCAAAATAGGGCACAAATTTACGATTTTTTTCTTATAAATGAAGTTTCTGTAAATATTTCTTATTTTTGTAGGCTGAAACGAGTGTGACAGAATGATGAAAAATTGTCGTTTTTTCTATATTATATCAATATTTTCCGCAATGTTTCCGGGCTTATGTGAGGCATATGCCCAGACATCCGCAGCTGACAGTCTTGTCAGGCTCGGAGATTCCTTGAGAAAGGAATACAGGTTTGAAGAATCTAAGGAAGCCTACAGGCAGGCTGAATCCATGTCGGCTGATTCTGTTTTTCTGATGCGGGTGCATGATAAGTATCTTTTGTCTGAGAACGGACTGAATATGAGCAGGTTTGCCTATAGTCCCAACGTAATTGCAAAGCATCGCTTTTCTTTGGATGACTTCTTCCTTTTTTATCCTTTGCCTGATTACAGCTGGCGTCCGGTTCCCAATCAGCTTGATTCACTTTCTTCTCAATATTCCAGGGCGGTATATGCGCCGTCGGGAGATGATGCCATATATTACTCCGCACAGGATGAGGATGGAATCAGAAATATTTACCGGACTGAACTCAGGGATACCATATGGACGCTTCCTGCACTTATAAATGAAAATGTTACTTCTCCTGCGGACGAGGTATATCCTATATTATCCTCTCCTGGAAAGACATTGTATTTTTCTTCTGCTGGTCTTTACGGTGTTGGAGGATATGATCTTTATTATTCCGAATGGGACGAGGCGGCCCGCGACTGGTCTGCTCCTGTGAATATGGGATTCCCTTATTCATCTCCTGCGGATGATTTTCTTTATATAAATTCACCTGACGGGCGCTACAGCGTGTTTGCATCGAACAGGGAATGCTCTGCGGACAGCGTGTGGGTGTATGTGCTTGAGTTTGACAATATTCCTGTGCGGCAGAGTATAGAGGATCCGGAAGAACTGCAGCGAATTGCGCGTCTTGAGCCGTATGTGTCTGCGGAAAGGAATGATATACATGCCGATATTGCGGAAAGCAGCGAGACACGCAGATATATGGAGCAGATGTCTGTTGTCAGGGCTCTGAAAGATTCCATATATATTTATAATGAATCCCTGAATGCTGCGAGAGAACGTTATGCCGCCGTATCAGTAGATAAGGAACGAGAGAAATATGCACAGGAAATCTTACGCGGAGAGGCACGCATTCCTCAACTTTCAGCCATGCTGGATGAGGCTGTGGCAAAGCTGCAGAAGATAGAGATGGAATTTCTGTTCAGCGGAGTCGTGATAGATCCCGACAAGCTGCTTGCCGAGGCCGACAGGGAAATCGTGGGTGGAAACGTAGGATATGCATTCTCGAAAATGCACATGGGCGAGCCTCTCATTCTGAACATGGAAAAGCCGGAGCCGAAGTTCGACTATACGCTCAGGGTTCTTGATGTGGGACAGTTTGCGGAAGACAACACGATTCCTTCCGGAATAAGGTATCAGATACAGATATTCAGTACTGTGAAGAAGGCCTCCCTGCGCGACCTCAAGGGCTTGAGCCCTGTGTTCGAGACACGTTCCGAGACCGGAAGGTACACATATCGCGTAGGACTCTTCAATACCTATGCTGATGTGCTTTCAAAACTCAATACGGTGAAGAGGGCAGGATTCAGGAATGCCTTTGTGGTAGGTTATGTAGATGGAAAGGAAATGAAGGTGGCGAAGGTCAGGGAACAGGAAAACCGCAGGAAGAAAGCCGGACCTTCATTCTATAATGTGATAATAGTTCCGGATGCCTCTGCATTCGATGATGTGGCGATGGAGGCTGTGGTACAGCAGGCGGCTGGAAAGGACGTGGCACGTCAGGACAAGGACGGGCAGACGGTATATTCCGTCGGGCCGTTCCCGGATAAGGCTCAGGCTGAGACCTTGTCGGTGTTTGTGAACGGAATGGGCTATGGAAAAGCCTCTGTGAGCAGTGTGAAATAATCTAACTTAAAAATACAGAAGAAATGGATGCAATGTTTATTGTTTGGATCGTCGTTGCGCTTGTCGGTCTTGTAATCTTCCTCTGGTTCTTCCCTGTGACTCTCTGGTTCCAGGCATTGATTTCCGGAGTTCATATCAATCTTATCCAGCTGGTGCTGATGCGCTGGAGGGGAGTTTCTCCCAACACCATCGTAATGGCAATGGTCACAGGTACAAAGGCAGGTCTGAAGCTCTATGCCAATGAGCTTGAGGCCCACTATCTTGCAAAGGGAAATGTTCCTAAGGTAGTAAATGCATTGATTTCAGCTGACAAGGCCAACATATCCCTCGATTTCAAGATGGCTGCGGCAATCGACCTCGCAGGGCGTGATGTGTTCGAGGCCGTGCAGATGTCCGTAAACCCTAAGGTGATCAACACGCCTCCTGTAACAGCAGTGGCCAAGGACGGTATCCAGCTCATAGCTAAGGCCCGTGTGACAGTGCGTGCCAACATCAAGCAGCTTGTCGGAGGTGCCGGCGAAGAGACTGTCCTCGCACGAGTGGGTGAGGGAATAGTTTCGTCCATCGGTTCGGCAGAAAGCCACAAGCTTGTTCTCGAAAATCCTGACAGCATCTCAAAGGTAGTTCTCAACAAGGGCCTTGATGCAGGTACCGCTTTTGAAATCCTCTCTATCGACATCGCCGACATCGACATAGGAAAGAACATCGGTGCGGTCCTTCAGATGGATCAGGCAGAGGCGGACAAGAACATCGCCCAGGCCCGTGCAGAGGAGCGTCGTGCAATGGCAGTCGCTCTGGAGCAGGAAATGAAGGCCAAGGCACAGGAAGCCAGAGCACGCGTGATCGAGGCCGAGGCTGAAGTCCCTCTCGCAATGGCCGAAGCCTTCCGCACCGGCAATCTCGGCATCATGGACTACTACCGCATGAAGAACATGCAGGCCGACACTGAAATGCGTGAGAACATCGCCAAGCAATAGTCTGAAAATCATATTATTACGCTAACAGACCTGTGCCAAATGACGCAGGTCTGTTATTTTTTTTGGATAATAATCAAAATTATTTATATCTTTGCAGTCCTATCTGAAAAGATGGGCAGTTTCAGGTGAGATGGGTGAGTGGCTGAAACCACCAGTTTGCTAAACTGACGTACGGGATTACTGTACCGGGG